>CAYJDE010000021.1:0-20060 GCA_964368805.1 uncultured Desulfovibrionaceae bacterium | reverse complement strand
CCGTAATCGACTTTGTCAGATTTGTTTTTTTCACATCATACACTTTTCGAAAATTTAAAGAAACACGATGAAAATTACGCTTAGCTAACAGTTTTTTACAAACAAAATTTCTAAACCGGCTATTATTCAAGAGCCTAATAACCGGCCTTTGCTGCAGGAAAAGTCTCTTTTCCTGCCACGTAGTCACGAAAGGATAGAACGAAGAGCAAGAGGGGGAGGCGGGATTGTTAAGGGCGGCCAGGGGGACGCAGTCACCCTTGAGCCCTTAACAAAGAATATCATTTTTGATGCGCTGCTGCGTGATTCAGTGGGCCATGGCCCTTACCCGGCGCATAAGATTTGCGCAGTCCCAAATTCACATATTCTTGCGCTTTCTTCACAGCAATCTGTAAAGGCATACCCAAGCCTAGCTGTGTGGCAATGGCTGCTGAAAGAGTGCAGCCTGTTCCATGATTATTTTGTGTATTCACATGGGCTTGCTGTAAGGCCACCGGCTCTTCGCCTTGTACACATAGCCAGTCAGTTAATACAATACTATTTTCAAAATGCCCACCTTTTATAAGTACAGCCTTAGCACCCATACGTAGTAGAATTTGTGCAGCCTTGGCTACATCTTGCGCATTTTCTAGGGTCATGCCTGTAAGTAATTCGGCTTCGGGCTTGTTGGGTGTAAGTAAAGTGGCAAGAGGGATGATATGCTCTTTTAATGTGTCCACGGCTGCATCTTGCAATAATTTATGGCCGCTTTGGCTAACGCAAACGGGGTCCACTACTAAAGGAAAGTCCACTTTTTTCAATTCTGCTGCTAAGGCTTGCATAATTTCAGCGGAAAATAACATACCTGTTTTGGCCGCCGCCACGGGAAAACCTTCTAAAACGGTACGCAATTGTTGTACGGCAAAATCAGGTTCCGGCGCATGAATTCCTGTTACTCCTTGTCCATTTTGGGCAGTAAGTGCTGTAATAACACTCATGCCATAACCACCAAGGGCCATAATAGTTTTTAAATCGGCCTGAATACCAGCACCGCCGCCGGAGTCAGAACCGGCAATGGTTAATATATTGGGGGGTTGTAGCATAGACGCTCCTTAAAATTATTTATTAGCAAGCGGTTGGCAATACGCCTTTTGCAGGGGAAATGGTAGGGCGTATATATTGTAATGTCAACAGCCTAGAAAAAACAAGGTCAGAAACATTCCCCATCGGCCTGTTGGAAATAGTGTATTAAGTTCCCTATCTTATAAGAAGAAATCAGCCTTGCCATAAAAAAAAGGTGGCCTTGCGCAGACCACCTTCATTTTTTACGGATTATACCATCCCAATGCAGTTCTTATTTTTCTGCATTAATAATTTCGGCTTCTCCGGGACGCAATGTCGAGCCTTTATCTTTATAGACGCCGTATTTTTTAGCACAAATACCCAGAAGCACTAAGAATGCCAGTAAACATACCGCACCTGCTTCGTAAATATAACCACTTACAATAAGGGTTGGTAAAAGCGCAATGAGACCAATTTCTATAAAAGACATAAACACATAAGCCATGCCATAATCTTCTAAAGCCTTACTTCTATATTCAGGGTCTACAATACGTAACAATGTAACACCAATGGCTACAACGCCCGTAGACCAACCAAAGGTAAAAATACCACGTTCAAACCAAAAAGAATGGAAAAGTTTACGAGAAATAAAATACAAGTACAGTACTGTAAACGCCACACCTAAAAGACTAAAGATAATAATAGGAGTCAAATATTTAATAACAACAGAAATTTTAATGGTTGCAATACCGAAGGCCACCAAGTAGTCGGTAGCAGTACTGCCTATGCGCGTGACAACATTTCTATCCACATAGGTGGTCAGCTTTAAGCCTCTTAAAATAAATTGCATGGCTACGCCGCACAGCATGGATACAGAGAACATGGGAATGCTCAAAGCGGGCAATAATTTTTGCAAATAGTTGGTAAAGTAGTAGCCGCCACAGGTTGCAATAAGAATAAGGGTAAGGTGCCAGGTAAGTGGGTCAAGCACCATAACGTTTACCGTATTTTTACCCATAACATCTTGTTCACTTGGAGGATTCATGCCTGTACGCATGCCTTCGTGTAATTCATCTGTAGTTTTAATGAAGCGTGTCCATTTTTTGCGTGTGGCAATGTTAATGACGATAACACCGCCAATAACACCCACAAGTAAACCTACTGTAGCGAAAGTTTGCGCGATGGGTAGAGCCTCTGACCAGTCGATAAGTTCTTTAAAGGAACCACCAAAAGCCGCAGCAGCACCGTGGCCACCGATAAAACCACCTGGCATAAGTACACTAAATGCCGTAGGAACCTCAGGGAAAAAGGTGTAAAGAATGGCACCGCCCACAAGCAGGGCCACAGCGTACTGGCCAAAATATACAGCAGAGTTTACAAGGAATGTATCGCCTACTTTATCCATGGTTTGTTTAAAACTTCCACCACTTGAACTTCCAATAAAAAGTGAAGCAAAAAGAAAAACAACAAGCATATAAGGGTAGGAGGAAGTGCTTGTGGTAAAAGGGAGTACATCTAAAAATTGTGGACCAAGAAAAAGGGCCATAAAGCCTGCCACCATGGAAGAGGGCAGTAAAAGCATCTGCACAATGGTTACTTTTGCGCGTAAAAATTGGGCAATGAATAATAAACCTGACATGATGGCAAAATCCATCATTAAGTTGTAAGGTGTTAACGTCATAAAAACTATTCCTTGTAATTGTGACAAACTATGCTTGTCAGTTTGTGGTGCTTTTTTTGCAAAAATTCGTATTGCTTGCAAAAAAATACCATTTTGATTTTTTTCTTGATCATACTTTCAGATCAAGCTTTGGCATAGAGAAGCTCCTTTGGGCATCTGCTCATTTAGTTGTTAATTTTCTCAATGACAGTTCGTACCGAAAAGTCTAAACCTGTTTCAAAAAGTGTTAGCAATTCCTGTTGTTTTTCTGGAGAAAGAATGGGCTTACTAATACGTAAGAATTTTTCGCGTATCCATGCTATATCCACATTGTCGGTATGCTCTCCAGGGGCGCTGTACACGGGGGAAACAAAATTACGTCCGTCTTTTAGAGTAATTTCCACACGTGCAAGGCGTTTTTCGGGGAATTGGGCGTCAAGCTCTGGGGCAACGTTGAAAGACAATCTTTTCATCATGGCAATGACATTGGCATCGTTCAAGCCCGATTCATGCACTTGTAAAAAGCCCACATCACCATGCACTAAGGCAGAAGCCACAGGCCACGCAATATTATACTGGGCTTCATCGGCAGTGGTAGGGAGTTTTTTGCTTAACTGTGCAGCGGAATTAAAGGTAGCTACGGCAACACTTTGTACCTGCGTATAGTCAAAATTATGCTCTTGCATAAGGTCAATACAGGCTTTTATGGGTTGATGGGCCCAGCGACAGCAGGTGTAAGGCTTAAAATATAAACGCATAACTTCATATTCTTGGCCAAGACTTTCTACGAGCTTTTCAAAGGCTTCTGTTTCTAACAAGTGACCATAACCCGTGCTACCGGCTAACGTTTCTAATGTGGCAGATGCCCCCACCAATGCCCCAAAGGGTACACCATCTTTATTCATGGAAGGATATTGCACTGAGCGCATGACAGGCGTTAAGGGCGCATGAAACTCTGCAATGGATAAGGCATTATTTACTTGTTCACGGCTAAAACCATATAAACGCGCCATGCCTGCAGCAGTGCCAAAGGCGCCATACGTACCTGTACTATGCAAATATTGGTAGTGCTCTTGCAGAGCAAGCCCACAGCGAATAGACACTTCATAGGCCACCACTAAGGTGGTTAAAAACTCACGATAGGTGACATTTTTTTCCAAAGCCGCCGCCAAAATACCTGCAATAAAGGAGGTGCCGGGGTGGCCTTTAATCATATTGTGTCCATCGTCAATATCAAAAGAGTTTGAGGCATGACTCATAACCACAGTAGCACCAAGTACGCCAAAGGTACTTTTATCGCCCACCACAGCGATGGGGCCATCTTTATAATGCGCTTGGGCCATGCGTAAACCTACTTGAAATTGCTCCCCTTTACTGCCCAAAAGCAGCGCAAGTAGCAAATCAATGCCGCAAACGACGGCACGTTCTTGCACATGCTTTGGTAAGCTTTCCCAAGTGGTACCAAGGATAAATTCCTCGGTTTTATAATCAGTATTGAAAATATATTGCATGTAAAGAATCCTTTTGTGGCGAGGGGCTCCCTCGCCACAGTACTTATCTAACATTGACTACTGTCAATATACTTGCCTGCATATGCCATTGAACAGAGTCAGTATTTCATAAGATTTTGCACTATTACGTGCAGTAAAACCTTTTATTAGCGATTGTAAACACCGTTATTAAGGTAATCGAGCAACTCTTCTTTGCTCATATTGTCGATGCCAAGATAGGCCAGATTGTATTTGCTTTCCTTGAAGAAATCTTTCTTGTGCATGGCCCCGCCAAGAATAATCATGGAGTCAATAACGGGGGTAGGCACACCGTATTGGACGCCAAGGTCGTGGTAGATTTTGCAACCTACGGGCACATCTTCGGTGAGATAGCGGTGATGGATGCTGTTTGGCCCAGTGTTACCTTCGTCGGAAGGCTTATCTAAGGGGAATACCACGTTGTCATTGCCGTCTTTATCAAGCCCCATGTATTCTTGAGTTAATACGCTGCGACGAGAGAAGAAGGCTTCGTATTTATAGTTGGGGGCACCTACACCAATGGCTCTGGCAAGGGCTTTTTCTTCTTCATAGAATTGATACTGTACTTCGCAGATGGAGGGGCACAGACCATGGCAATACATAGAGTAGGTATTTTTGTCGTAACCACCAAAGATGACACCCCAGTTTTCCATGGTAGACACCCCAAGAATGGTGGCTGGTACGTGAATAACGGGGTTAATGTTGGCAAAGCCAATATCTAACACAGTATTACCGGTTTCTGGGCCATCGCCTTGAGTTATGGCATCCATACAAGGCAAGTATTTGGTAGATTCCATGAAGGCGTCATTATCGGACATGGGCAATGCAGCACCACGCAACGTGATGGCACGATATTTAGCAGCCACATGAGGGAAGATAAATTTGCCGATGCTTTTTACACGGGTACCGTAAGGGGCAGAGGACCAACCCCCAATGATGACTTTTTTGGTGCAGCCCATTTCACGCATCATTTTGCGTAAGATGAGGGAAGCGTAGTTGTCGGTGAAAATATGGATAACTTGACCGTCTTCTAAAAGAGGTATCAGTTCACGGAAGAAGGGTTCGTGTGCTAAAGCAGGGGCACCAATCACAATAAGACCGGCACCTTTTACTACATCAGCCATATTACTGCTTACTACGTCAAAGAATACTTTACCGGAACGTTCAAAACAATAAAGGTTGCGTTGAATGCCATCAAGAACAAGACCGGTTTTTTCTAAATTTGCCAAGGTACTTTCAGCAAAGGGCATCATATCGTACAAACGCACTTCACGTCCTGCAAGTTTCATATCAGCTGCACAGGTTTTGCCAACGGCGCCAGCGCCAAGTACTGCAATAGGCATATCTTTTAAGTATTCCATATTAGCCATTTTCATCTCCTTGATGCCCTAAGGCATACAAATATTAGGGTAAAAAAACAGGTCAGAATCCAAACTAACCGTCTTGACAATTTTCTATATTTTCCTCATAAAATTGTAAAACGAATTGTTTTGATAATATGCATCGGAAATAGCGATGATTGGAGGGGATATGGAATTTCGTAACTTGGAAGCTTTTTTAAAAGTGGCAGAACTTAAGCATTTTACCCAAGCTGCCCATGAGCTTGGCTATGTACAGTCCACTATTAGTTCACGGATTCAACAGCTAGAGGAGGAAATCGGCGCACCTCTTTTTGAACGCATTGGTAAACAGATTATTCTTACCCCTGCAGGGGAAGAACTTGCAAAATATGCTAATCAAATTGTGGGCTTATGCATTGAAGCCAAAGAAGTAGGCCGAGAGGACAAATTTCTTACCGGCATGTTGCGTGTGGGGACGGTGGAATCTCTTTACAACTCGCATATGAGTGCCTGTATTCCTTTGTTTCGTAAAAAATTTCCCTTCGTTACTTTATCCATACGTATGGGAACGGGGCGTGATCTACTGCGTCGATTAAGTAAAAATGAGCTCGATGTCGTGCTTATGCTTGACCATCGGCCTGCAGGGCAATCCTTTGTCAAAGTATTTTCTCATCCTACCGATGTGGTTTTTGTCACCGCAACGGAAAACCCTCTTTGTCAAGCCCCACAAGTAACGTTGGCCGAGGTTTTACGCCATCCTCTTATTCTCACAGAACGGCGCAGTTTATATAGAGATATTTTGGAAGAAATAGCTGAAGAAAGGGGGTTACAACTTTTCCCTTCCCTTGAAGTAAATAATACCAGCATTCTTATTCAACTTATGAAAGATGGTATGGGGGTATCGTACTTACCCACCTACAGCGTACAACGATCAGTCAATAAAGGAACACTTTCCATACTTTCTGTAGTAGACTTTGAACCCATAAAGTTTATGATTCAGCTGGTCTATCATAAAGGAAAATGGATAAGTCGTCCTTTACAGACATTCTTTAATATGGTGATGGATCAAGTGAAGGTATAAGAGAACGCTGATTAATTATGATTTACTGGGGAGGGGGCAGGTGAGTTTTAAATGCAAACCTTGTACAAGTTATTAAACCAGCGTTTCCATAAAGGTAATAAAAAAATGGCCCTTTTCCATGTGAGAAAAGGGCCATACTGCATCTAGCAAAAGCTTTATATGCAATATGCTAGTAAAGTATAGTTAAACTAAGAAAAAACAATATGTTATTTCTTTAAAGCTTTCGCTACCGTTTCGCCAAACTTACCTAATTCTTTAATAACGGTAATGCCTGCTGCTTCCATGGCTTTGATTTTATCTTCGCCGCGACCTTTAGAACCAGAAATAATGGCACCGGCGTGGCCCATGCGCTTTCCGGGAGGGGCTGTTAAGCCGGCAATGAAGCCAAAGACAGGTTTGGGATAGTTGGTGTCTTTAATGTAGGCTGCAGCCTTTTCTTCGTTATCACCACCAATTTCACCCAAAATGCATACAGCTTCGGTTTGGGGGTCATCACGGAAAAGTTCGAGCAGTTCCACAAATTTTAAACCGGGAACAGGGTCACCGCCCATGCCTATGACAGTACTTTGTCCAAGGCCATTGCTGGTCAATTGATGCACAGCTTCATAGGTCAGTGTGCCGGAACGGCTGATAAGGCCCACATTGCCTTGGGTGTGGATATAACCGGGTTGAATACCAATTTTGCACTTGCCGGGGCTAATAAGACCGGGGCAGTTGGGCCCAATAAGCTTGGTACCTTTGGCATTAAGATAGGCTTTGCAACGTACCATATCAAGTACAGGCACATGTTCGGTGATAATAACCACCAATTCAACGCCAGCATCAGCAGC
Organism: uncultured Desulfovibrionaceae bacterium; assembly: GCA_964368805.1. Classification (GTDB taxonomy): domain Bacteria; phylum Desulfobacterota; class Desulfovibrionia; order Desulfovibrionales; family Desulfovibrionaceae; genus CAYJAD01. The sequence goes on along the minus strand of CAYJDE010000021.1, from coordinate 12,582 downwards.
TTCGCATGCACCATCGGCGCAGCCGGCAGCAGGGACAAAAATAACGGAAGTATTGGCACCGGTTTTTTCTACGGCTTCTTTTACCGTATTAAATACAGGAACGCCCAACACTTCTTGGCCGCCCTTACCGGGAGTTACCCCTGCCACAATATTTGTGCCATAGTCCAACATTTGCTGGCCATGGAATTGGCCTTCACGTCCTGTTAATCCTTGCACCACCACACGGGTGTTTTCATCAATAAGAATACTCATGTGGTTTCTCCTAGGCTTGTTTTGTCAGTTCTGCAATTTTTTGGGCAGCTTCGGCCATACTATTGGCAGTAACGATGGACACACCGCTTTCGGCCAAAATTTTACGAGCCGCATCCACATTGGTGCCTTCCATACGTACCACCAAGGGCAATTGCAAATTAATTTCTTTTACTGCTTGCACGACGCCTTCAGCCACTATATCGCAACGCAAAATACCACCAAAAATATTGATGAGAATGCCACGCACATTGGGGTCTGAAAGCATAACCTCAAAGCCTTTTTTCACCATTTCCACATTGGCACCGCCGCCGGCGTCAAGGAAGTTAGCAGGCTCGGCACCAGCTTGTTTGATGGCATCCATGGTGGCCATGGCAAGGCCAGCACCGTTTACCATGGTACCCACATAGCCATTAAGGCGTACATAGTTCACACCTAGTTGGGCGGCTTTACGTTCCAGCGGGTCAGCTTCGTCGGGGTCTTCCATGGCTTGGATATCAGGGTGACGTTTAAGAGCACTTTCATCAAAGTTCATCTTACCGTCTACGGCATGTAAATTTCCTTCTGTGGTGATGGCCAAGGGGTTAATTTCCACTTGGACTGCATCTTTTTCTACACAAAGACGCACTAAATTAGTGATAAGGGCCACGCCTTGTGTCACTTGAGCAGGATTTAAACCGCAGCCAAAAAGCAGTTGACGTGCTTGGAAAGGCCATACTGTATGTGAACCGTCCAAACGGGTCACTAAAATACGCTCAGGCGTTTTTTCGGCAACTTCTTCAATGTCCATACCGCCATCGGGTGAAGCCATAATGGTTAAGCATTCAGCACCACGATCGAGCACCACAGCCAAGTATAACTCTTTCTCAATATCAGTGCCGTTTTCGATAAGTATTTTCTTAACAAGCTGTCCTTCGGGGCCGGTTTGGTGCGTTACCAATTGCATACCCAAAATAGCTTCTGCTGCAGCTTCGGCTTCTGCTTGGCTTTTGCACACCTTTACACCGCCGCCTTTACCACGGCCGCCAGCATGAATTTGCCCTTTTACAACCCATATGGGGCCGTCAATGCTCTTCACCACAGCTTTGGCTTCTTCTAAAGTGCTGGCTACGCCACCTTTAGAAACAGGTACATTGTACTGCGCCATAAGTTCTTTGGCCTGATACTCATGAATGTTCATTATGAAATCCTAGTTTTGCTGTTATAAAACTATACTCTTTAAGGGGGAGAGAACTTTTAAAAAAATTCCCTCCCCCTCCCCAAACTTTAATCTACCAGCGGTTTCGCTAGTTCAATACCAACATGCAAAGCTTTCTTGTTATTTTCGTGGAAAGCTTTGGGGAAGCGAGCTTCAAGCACACTTTCGGCGGCCTTAACACTGATAACATCGGTCAAGGTCATAAGTGCGCCAAGCACCACCACGTTAAGGGCTTGAGGTTTACCAAGGGTATCCATGACAGCTTGATACATAGGTAAACCTTTACGAATGGCGTCCACACGAGGATCTATATTCACAAGATCCACATCATACAACACCATGCCACCGGGACGAATGAGGGGTAAATATTTACCCATGGCCTCGTTGGTCAAGGCTACCAAGTATCCAGGTTCGTTAACCTTAGGATAATAGATAGGCCCATCAGAGATGATAACGTCAGAGCGAGTAGCCCCACCGCGTGCCTCTGGACCATATGATTGCGACTGCACTGCGTTATGACCGCCATAAATGGCAGCGGCATCGGCCAAAAGGATAGCCAAGGAAATAACGCCCTGCCCACCGGAACCAGACAATAAAAAACGTTGTGTTTCCATATTTACCCCTGCACCTTGGCAATAAGTTTTGCATATTCGTCACAATATTCGGGCTTTGTTTCTTCGCGGAAAATACCTCTTGGAATAAGGTTCGGATTTTCCTCAATTTTTTTGGAGCCAATAGGTGCCGTACCATCACGATAGCTTTCCATAAGCTCTACTGCACCGCCAATTTTATTTTTACGGCCAAAGTAGGTGGGGCATTGTGACATAATTTCAATGACAGCAATGCCTTTATGCTGCATACCTTTTTTAATAAGGGAAATGCACTCTTTAGCATGGAAAGTGGTGGAACGGGCCACAAAAGTAGCACCAGCACCAAGGGCCAATTGTACTGTATCAAAAGCAGAGTCAATACTGCGATAAGGTGCTGTGGTGGCTAAAACGCCTTCACCGGACAAGGGGGAATATTGCCCGCCAGTCATGCCATAAATACGGTTATTCATAACAATGATGGTAAGGTCAATATTGCGGCGACAAGCGTGAATGAAGTGGTTGCCACCAATGGCTGTGGCATCACCGTCACCCATGGGCACAATAACATTAAGGGAAGGCTTAGCAAGCTTTAAACCTGTGGCGCAAGCCAAGGCACGTCCGTGCATGGTATGCATGGTATGGAAATCACAGTAGCCAGAAATACGGGCCGAGCAACCAATACCGGATACCATGGACATATCGGAATTTTTAATGCCTTGTTCTTCCACAGCATGTAAAATGCTGTTTAAGATAACGCCGTGACCGCACCCTGGGCACCAAATATGTGGAAAAAAGCGCTCACGAATATATTTTTTAAATTGAGACATGCTAGAACCCCCTGCCTTCAATGGTACGCATCACGGCACCAATATCCTTAGGATTAACCAAAACACCGTCCATACGATTAACAAGGTACACGCGCTCAGGATTAACTGCCACACGTTTTACTTGCTCTTTCATATGTCCCATATTCATTTCCACTACAAAGATGTTTTTGGCATTCTTTGTTTTTTCACGTACTACTTGTGCAGGGAAAGGCCAAAGGGTTTGCAGCTCTAAAAGGCCAATGCGATCGCCCTTGCGACGACGGCTTTCTACCAACTCGCGAGAAGAACGTGCAGAGGCACCATAAGATACAATGATATGCTCAGCATCTTCTAAGTGATATTCTTTCCAACGAGCCAAAGTATGGGCACGGTTTTCAATTTTGTCTACCAAGTGGTACACAGCGGCATTCACCACTTCAGGTTTCTCTGTGGGGAAACCAAAAATGTCGTGATACAAGCCTGTTACATTGTAACGATGCTTGCCACCAAAGTCAGAAATGGGTAAACGACCGTCTTCACGAGGTAAATAGGGGTGATAGTTAAAGCCTTCTTTTACTGTGGTATGCAAACGATCTACCACTTCAATTTCTCCCTTGGCAGGAATAACAAGCTTTTCACGCATATGGCCTACTACTTCATCAAGAAGCAAGATAACGGGGGTACGGTAGGTTTCTGCTATATTAAAGGCATCAATGGTAATTTCAAAAACATCTTGGATGGAAGAAGCTGTAAGTACCACTTTGCTATGGTCGCCATGGGTACCCCAGCGGGCTTGGTTTACATCACCTTGGGCCACTTTAGTGGCAAGGCCTGTAGAAGGGCCGGCACGTTGTACGTCCACTACCACACAAGGAATTTCAGCCATACAGGCATAACCAATGGCTTCTTGTTTTAAGGAAAACCCGGGGCCGGAAGTGGCTGTCATGGATTTTGCGCCGGCAAGGGATGCACCACAAACTGCGCACATGGAAGCGATTTCATCTTCCATCTGAATAAAGGTGCCACCATGTTTTGGCAATTGCACAGCAAGTTCTTCGGCAATTTCAGTAGAAGGGGTAATAGGATAACCAGCAAAGAAAGAGACGCCAGCATACAAAGCACCTTCTACACAAGCAGCATTGCCCTGTACAAAAATGGTTTTATTCGCACTCATTACGCCACCTCTTCTTTCTTGCCTTTTACAGGCTTTTGGCTTTTATCCACAACAATGGCAAGGTCTGGACAATACAGTTCGCACATGCCGCAGACAATACATTTTTCCATGTCATGCACAGCTTTTTCATGAACCAGACTTAAAGCGCCTTTTGGACAGAATGCGGCGCATATGCCACAGCCCTTACACCAAGGTGTATTAATAGTAACTGCCCCCATATAGTTCTCCAATGGGTGCGCTTCGCTTAAGGAAGCGCTGTTGTATTGTGAATGTATCTAGGCTTATAGTAGGCCTAAAAAACGAATCCGAATCTATACCCTAGTTTCAGAGTATAAAACAACAGGAATATAAAGAAAGAAAAACTTTCAGTCCAGAGAAATTTTTACTTTTTTTTATATTTTTATCTTGCACTTACAGAAAAAAAATTGGCACATTTTTTGCCTTACAATTCTTTAGTGAAAAACAGTACTATTGAAACTTTTTTTCAATCATTTGACACAAGGCTAAAAAAGAATTATTCTCATTAAGATACATTTCTTTGCAAAGTTTTTACCATAGGGAAAGGGGGCATCATGCAAGTAGACTCAGAACATGCCAATAAAAGTGCCTATGCCTTTTTACAAGCCTTTTATAGCAAAAACCCCAGTCCTTTATGCTGTTTATCACACGATGGACAGGTATTGTATGCCACAGAAAGTTTTTATGCTTTTTTTGGCATTGCCGATGCAAAAGCCTGCCTGCGTCTTTGGGCCCATGATATAAATAAAGAAAGTGCCCTTACTTTTCTAGAGTTTCTTCAAGGGCAATACACGCAAAGTTTACAAGTAGGCCTCAGTCAATTTTCTTGGGAACACCATATCACCCCCGCACGTAAAATTCTTGCTCAATACACCATGACAACTATTTCTTATGAGCAAGAAAGCATTTTCATCATGCAGATGCATTCCACCAAGGTGCCACATGTGGTTTTAGAGGGAAAAATCTCTAGTGATTTATATGCCACTGACATTATCTATAATAGTGGTACTCCCATATGCATTTGGAATAAAGAAAAACAAATTATTGACTGTAATGACAGTTTTTTGGCTTTGCTTGGTTTTGAAAGCAAAGAGGAATGTCTAAAAGCATCTGAAAAATGCTTTTCTCTTACACAAAGCTTTGAACAATTTTCTGAAGAGTTGACACGAGCTTTTACCCAAGGGTATGCAGCTTGCGAGTGGATTTGGCAAAGCAGCACCGGCATTAAAATTCCCGTAAGTCTTTCTTTTTTAGCTATAAAATACAACGGAAAAGATGTTGCTTGTGTCTTTTCTCACAGTAGCCGTATACAACATAATATCATTTATGACCGTAGTAAAATGGAAGACCTTATGTATACTATGTTGGAAGGTATGCCCTTTGGTGCAAATCTTGTTAACCAGCACTTTCAAATTGTAGACTGTAATAGCACAGCCCATCGTTTATTTGGCTTTGAAAATAAATTAGACTATATACAAAGTTTTCATGCTCTTTCGCCTGAATACCAACCCAATGGACAACTCACATCTGAGCGTATGCTAGAACTGATGAATCTTGCCTTTACTGAAGGCCATGCCCACACGGAATGGTTACATATAGATCGCCACGGCGAACCATTGCCTGTGGATGTCACCCTTGTACGCACGCATTTTCAAGGCCAAGATATGGTGCTGGGCTATACCAGAGACTTACGCGAAATGAAAGCTATGCAAAAAAAAGCAAGTTTTGTGGAAGAGCGCAACGCCCTTATCATAGAACATGTGCCGCTGTGTATTTCATTTTGGAGTACCCAGGGCACACTTATTGATTGTAACAAAGAAGTATTACGCACTTTTAAATTTGACAGCAAAGAAGACTATAAAGCAAACTATCTTTCCACCTTTCCTGAGTTTCAAATAAATGGCAGCCCTTCCATAGAAAAATTCTCAGAACAAGTACAAAAAGTTCTTACTAAAGGCACTTTACATGGAGAGTGGTTACTCTGTGATAGCAAAGGCGAACTGATTCCCATGGAAATTATTGCTGTAAGTTCTTCTCTGGAGGGAGAAGAGATTGTAGTAAGTTATGCCCGTGACTTGCGTGAACTTAAAGCCACCCAAGAACTGGTAAAAGAAGCAGAATTGCGCAACACACTTATGCTAGACTCGTTGCCCATGTGCGTGCACTTTTGGGACGAAAATTTTAATATCATCTACACCAATTTGGAAGGAGCCAATATTTTTGGTTTTGATAGTCAAGAAGCCTATTTAGAAGGCTTTGAACAAACCATGCCACCGACACAACCAAGTGGTATTGCTACTAAAGACTTGTTATACCAAGCCATGGACGAAGCCTTTAGTAAAGGCATAATGAAAACAGAAGTTATCGGACGCCATGTTATTACAGGGGAAAGTATTCCCTTAGATGTATTGATTATGCGCACCTCATATCAAGGTAAGCAAGGGCTTATTAGCTATTTAAAGGACTTGCGCAGTCATTATGTTATGCTAAAAGAAATTAAAGCCAATGAACACGCCTTGCGTCAGGCCAAGGAATTGGCCGAAAAAAGCGCACAAGCTAAAAGTGAATTTCTTGCCAATATGAGCCATGAAATTCGTACCCCCATGAATGGCATTTTAGGCTTACTGCATTTATTAGAGCAAACGACTCTTACCTCCATACAAGAAAATTATGTGGATAAAAGCTTAATTTCTGCTAATAATCTCATGCGCATCATCAATGATATTTTAGACTTTTCTAAAATAGAAGCGGGTAAGTTAGATATGGAAAGCCGCCCCTTCACCCTACAAAAACTGTGCACAGAAGTCAGCGACTTGTATTCCCCTTTAAGTCAGAAAAAGGGCTTACTCCTGCATGTGGAAGCTGGCCCCTTTGCCAATCTTGTTTTACTTGGTGATGCTTTGCGTCTTAAACAGGTGCTCTTTAACTTAATTAGCAATGCCATCAAATTCACCCGCACGGGTACCGTTTCTTTGGAAGTAGAAGGCACTTTGCGTGAATCGAAAGAGCTTGTCTGTCAATTTGCCGTGCGTGATACAGGCATAGGTCTTAGTCCAGAGCAAATTGACCGCCTCTTTTCTGCCTTTTCGCAAGCAGACACCTCGGTTACCCGAGAATTTGGTGGAACAGGCCTTGGTCTTGTCATTTCTCGCAGTATCATTACCATGATGCGTGGGCATATCTGGGTGGAAAGCGAACTTGGCACCGGCTCCACATTCTTTTGCACGGCCATATTTGCCATCAGCCAAGAAAATCACGAAGATACCGAAGAGCTGTACAAACAAGATGAGCGCATTGTCTATGTGTCAGATGATAGCTTGGGACATTTGCTCTTGGCAGAAGATAATGAAATTAATCAATTGGTAGCAAAAGAAATTTTACAATCCGTGGGTTACAGCCTTGATATTGCAAACAATGGCCAAGAAGCTTTGGACTTACTGGAAAAAAATAGCTATAACGCCGTTCTTATGGATATACAAATGCCCGTTATGGATGGCTACACCGCCACTAAACTATTGCGTGCACAGAAAAAATTTGACAACTTACCCATTATTGCCATGTCGGCTCATGCCATGAAGGGGGACAAAGAATTAAGCCTGTCTCACGGTATGCAAGACCATATCACCAAGCCCATTGACCCTGATATTCTGTACAAGACGTTGCATTTTTGGATTTCTCAAAACCACTTAAAAAATGAAAAATATAGATAAAAGGAAAGTACATGCTTAACGATCATATTATTGCCTTTAGCGAAGGACACATTAGCTTAAAACACGAAGCCTTTCATGATGCCGGTCTTGCAAAAAAAATTGTCATGCTTTTACGCTTTTATCCCGGAGTTAAGAAGGTCGACCTTGAAAAAGACGCCGGCACATTAGATGTTCATTACGATGCTGCACGCTTAAATAAAGATAAAGTCATGGAATTGCTGGCCCAAGGTGAATCTTGGCTGGTGAGCAATAAGTAAGCTTTGTAACTGTGTTATGAAAGTGCTCATGATCCCTTTTTCAATGGTCTACTAGCTAACGTTTGGTCGCATGTCCTATGCGATATAAGCTAGTGCAAGCATCGTCTGCGGCGAAAATTAAGGAAACGCTGATTAAATGCCTTTTTGCCCTCTAACTGCGTCAGACTCATCTTACTAAGACTGTATGTATGTCTATATACTATACACCCTTAGCAAAATTCGTCTTCCTTGTTAGAGAACAAAAATTCTATTTAATCAGCGTTTCCCTAACTTCGGATTGTCTTACTTCTTGTAGCAGGCTGTTCGAAAAGTAAGGGTAAAGACATTTGCCTTTCAAGAACACTCACACTTTTCCTTTCAGTAAGCAGAGCATTTTCTGGCAGTTCTCCAATAAGTACCGAAGCTGTGGGATTATGTCTTGCCATGTTTTGCCGTGCGCATGACTCATTTGTAAGGGCATAACAGTAGTTACAACCATTGGCACAGCAATTATACGTGCCAATATCAATGCTTTCAAGGCAAAGGCAACTTGAACGCTGGTTTTTATCTCGTGCTACATTAATTTTGCCCTGCAAAATATTTTCGATAAGTGCTTTATCAATGCAGGCACCATGCTGTATTCCCCATGGCTCCAAGTCTATTTCTTCCGAACAGGTATACAATGCAAGATTGTTAGCTTTAGCAAGCTCTGAAAATAGCTGGGCAATGGCAATACTGTTTTCCTTGCTCATGTAATACACAGGGGCTTTTCCCATGCGTGAAGTAACATTTTTATAACTATCCACAAAGCTTATGACGCATCGGGCACAATGCTTTGCCAAAAGACTTGCCATGGAAGCGAATTTTTCCGCATGATATGCTAGGGTATATCTATCATCTATAATGATGGGGTCGTAGCGCCATACCATTCTATGCTTGCCCAAGGTACGGCTCAAGTGCATGAAGACTTCTACCAAGGTATTTTTATGGGGCAAGAACTTTTCTGTTTCTCTGCCATAAGGCGTTAAGGTAAATTGAAAGTAATAGGGATAGCCCATGGCATCTATTTCGGGCAAATGGCGTAAAAAAGGAAGAGGATTTTTTGTCCAAAATACAAGTATATCTACAGCCTCACGAGTAAGATTTGCCTTGGCATAACGCTGCTTGTTATAAGGATTGGGAATAAAAACATATCCTTCACGTAATCTTTGCAAAAGCCATTGCCCGTAATAGGAAGGGATGTCAGTTCTTCTTGATGCGCTAATAATCATGGCATTCCTTACCTCGATTTTGAACACCTTGAGAGCACGCTGTTGGCAAAACTCCCTTACTGCACCAGTCAAAACATGCAGAGTGCTTACGCACTCTGCATACATATAGTCTTTATATCTAGAGGATGTAAAGATTATTAGTGGTGGCTACGTCACCCTTTAGGCAGAGCAAAGCCCCAAATATTCCAATTGTTGTATATGGTATCTTTTTTGAATCGCTAATTTTCATGGGTAATTGAAACGCTAATCTGCGCTGGCTAACGTTTTTTATAAAAGTACTTTTATTTTGAAAGATGCGATTTATACGCCATATGCACTTGAATATAGGTTTGCGTATGTATGTGCATAAGTGCTACGCCATCACCTAAGATGCCTTCTTTACAGCGTTCTTCCACATTTTTTGCTAGCTCATACAAAGGCAAGAAACCCAAAAGGGCCGCCCCATTTTTTAGGCTATGCGCTTGCTCTAAAAGCCCTTGTATGTCTTCTTTTTGCAAAGCCCTTTGCAGAAAGAAAAATCGCTGCGGATATTCATGCAACCATACTTTTACAAGAGTATTTAATAATTCTAAGTCCTGATCTAAAGCCTGTAAGGCTTTTTCCCTATCAAATAACATGGCAGGCGTATCCCAAAAAAGACCACACCTTTCTTTTTCTTCATACATCATATAAGGCCCATTGGTCGCCTAGTTTTTGGCGACATCTTACAAAATATTCTGTGCTGTAAATAATTTCACTCAAACATTTTCAATGCAATATGCTTTAACTTTTTAGGCAGATACCTCCAAATAACAATGTTTCACAAAGTTATAAGGTATTTTGGGGCATACTCCTTATTTACCACATATCTCTACGCCATGTTCCCTAAGACGCTTTGCCAGTAGCAAAAGTGCATAGTCATGCTAAAAGCAAGGCATTTACATTGAGACTAGCGTCAGCGTTCCATAAGACTTTTGTAGAATGAAGTATCTAGAAATCTTACATTACGGCATATACTGTCTAAAAAAAGTTAAGCTCACAGCCTTTTTTCCGTGTTTAATACAAGACTAAACACGTTACGCACTCCAGCACCCTGCGTACAAGAGGACCGTTACTGCATTGTCACTTGCCAGTAAAACATGCACAGAAAATTGTAAAGCCCCTTTTCAAAAGAAATTTTTAACAAGCGCATTTTCTTTTACACCTAAGGAAAGGCAGATGAATTCTTTTTCTGAGACCTCTCCCCTTCAAAAAACAATTACGTTAGCCTCTTGTCTTTGAAAAAACAGTATGGCGTATACGCTATGGTTAGAAAAAATATATCCGAAAATAATTGTGCAGAAATGTTATTTTATTTATACGTCCTCTGCTTCATTCGCATCAACAGATTCTTTATGCGCTTCAAGTGCTCATCAAGCATTGACAGCTAAAAGCCATTGCTGTTACTCCATAGGCCATATTCATTACCATTTTCTATATGCGTTTTTTAACGTGTATAAAGCACCATTTTACTTTAGGAAACGCTGATTTAGTCCATTGTTTTGTGTAATATATTTTCTTAAACAATTTCTTCTGCACTATAATTTTTTTATAGCAGTTCCGTAAAAAACTTTCACTCTTAAGAAAAAGAAGTAATCAGTATTTCCTTTATATATGTGTACAAAAATAACTTTATCTCTTTTTTAGAAGGAGCTTATATGCAAAAACGTCTTTTTGGCACCGACGGTATTCGGGGCAAAGCCAATGTATACCCCATGACGGCAGAAATGGCTTTACGCCTTGGGCAAGCCGCCGGCACCTATTTTCATCGTGGCACGCATCCGCACAAAGTACTTATTGGTAAGGATACACGCCTTTCCGGCTATACCTTTGAGTCGGCACTTACCGCAGGCTTTTGCTCCATGGGCATGCACGTTATTATGGTGGGCCCCTTGCCTACACCAGCCATTTCCTTCCTGACACGTAGTATGCGGGCCGACCTTGGTGTGGTTATTTCTGCCTCTCACAATCCATATTATGATAATGGCATCAAGTTTTTTGACGCCGAAGGCTACAAATTAGCCGACGAAGTAGAAGACGCCATCACTGCGCTTATGCAAAAAAGCCATGACGATGGCACAGGGCAAACGTGGGACTATCCCGCAGCCAAAGAAATAGGCAGAGCCAAACGCATTGAAGATGCCGGCGGACGTTATATCGTGTATACCAAGAGCTGTTTTCCAGCGCATATGTCTTTGTCAGGCTTACGTATTGTTGTCGATTGTGCCAATGGCGCCGCCTATAAAGTAGCACCGCTGGCCCTTGAAGAGCTGGGGGCCGAAGTTATTGCCCTTGGTGACCACCCCAATGGCCTCAATATTAATGATGGTTACGGCTCTCTCTTCCCCCAACGTACCGCTGAAAAAGTACGTGAATTTCGAGCAGATATTGGTCTTGCCCTCGACGGTGATGCTGATAGACTTATTGTGGTGGACGAACACGGCATTATTTTAGACGGCGATCAAATTATGGCCCTATGCGCCGCTGCCATGCTCGAGCGAAAAGAATTACCACAAAAAACACTGGTTTCCACCGTTATGAGTAATATGGCCTTGGAAATATTTATGCAGGAACGTGGCGGCAAATTGTTACGCACCCAAGTGGGTGACCGATATGTTATGGAAGCCATGCGCCGTGGTGGTTACATGTTTGGTGGGGAACAGTCAGGCCATCTTATCTTTCGCCAATATAGCACTACCGGCGACGGCCTTGTGGCAGCATTACAGATTTTACGCTACATGCAAGAAAAAGATAAACCTCTTTCCGAATTGGCAGGGCTGCTCACCCCCTATCCGCAACAGCTTATCAATATTCATGTGGAAAAAAAGCCTCCCATCAAAGAAGTTCCCGTGCTGGCACAGGCCATTCAAGATGTGGAAGATGACTTTGCTGGCAAGGGACGAGTGCTTTTACGTTACTCCGGTACTGAATCATTGTGCCGTGTCATGGTAGAAGGCGATGATGCCAAAAAAGTACGCGAACATAGCCAATTCCTAGCCGACCTTGTAACGAAAACCTTGGGCGGCACTCATTAGCGTATCGTTTTATAAAAAATAAAAAGATTACTGGGGGAAAACCTTTTCTGAAGAAAAGGTTTTCCCCCAGACCCCCTTTCCAAAAAACTTTACGTGCGGCAACATCTGTATTTCAAAAATACATAGTTGCCGCACGTAACTTTATACAATAGGAAGCGCTTATCCCATGCACTATTTCGAATAACGAGACCTCTGCACAATTATTTCAATATAATAGCATACATGTGTCTAGCTTAAGGAGCCGCTACTGTATTCTTTCTTGATGGCGTTTGTTCTT
>CAYJDE010000020.1:0-21264 GCA_964368805.1 uncultured Desulfovibrionaceae bacterium | reverse complement strand
GCAGGTGCCGCAGTTTCTTTCACGGCAGGGGTAGTGGCGGAAGCTTTAGCAGGGGGCACAACTTCGCTTTGCAAGAGGGCGGCCTGCTTTGCTTGGGCAGGCGCTGAGGTTGTTTGGCCTGTCTTGACCTGTTCTTGAGTTGGTGCGGGTGCCTGAGCAGCTTTTTCTTCCACGGGGGAAGGTGAGGCTGCTACCGGTTGTTTGGGTGCCGCTGCTTTTGCCGCTGCAGGCTTTCTGCCGCGTGGTGCCTTCTTCGTTGCGCTCGTGGATTTTTTTGTGCTCATGCTCCCCCCTCCTTACGCTTTGGCGGTGGCTATGGAAGCCAACACAATGGAACGTATATCAAGATGCACCGGACACTGAGAGATGCAGCGTCCACAACCATTACAAGAAAAGTTGTCTGCCCATACCGTAGGATAATTGCTGAACTTGTGCGACACACGGTTACGCATGCGGAAGGCCTTTAAGGTGCGGGGGTTGTGCCCGCTGGCTTCACGGGTAAAGTGTGAGGCCATGCAATTATCCCAAGTGCGCAAACGTCTGCCGCCTTCTTCGCACAGACCATCGCCTTCATCGGTGATGTTAAAGCAATAGCATGTGGGACAAATGTAGGTACAAGCGCCGCAAGATAGGCAATGAGCCGTTTGTCTTTCCCAGAATGTGGTATTGTCAAATAAAGCGGCAAGACTCTCTTTGGCGGCGGAAAGGTCCGGCGCTTTTTCAAGGCTGGCTGCGGCTTTTTTGTGTGCTTCTGGTACGGCGTCGGCCTGTGCGGCTTCTGCTGCGGGTAAAGAGCATCTGTCTAGCAAGGCATTGCCTTTTTCGGTGACACCCTTTAATACAAAGCCGCCTTCAATTTCGGTAAAGAGTATATCAGAACCGGTGGAATCCACAGGGCCGGAACCTACCCAGTGACAAAAGCAGGTAGAGCAAGTTTCGGTGCAGGCACGGGTGATGACCACGAGCTTATCAAACTTTTTACCAAAGTAAGGGTCGGCGTGGGGGCCTTCTCTATAGGGACGCTCGATGACAGTAAAGCCACGAGCATCGCAAGGGCGACAACCGAAGACGGTGGTAGGTGTCACTTCTGTGGAATTATCTTCCAAGGTCAATGTCAACTTGCCTAAGTCTTCAGTATCTTTCACTTGTTTATAGGTGACCAGTTTTTCGCATTGGGGCAAAACGGCGCCTTTAGGCGAAACGGAAGCTTTTTCTAGGGTCACTTCCATGCCGCTGGTATAAGGTGCAAAGACAATGGCCTTGCCTTCCTTGGTGGGAACAAGCACACGTCCTGCATTGTCTTGACCAAGCCATGTCAAAAATTCTGGCATGGCTTCTGTCTTTAAAAAGCGTAAGTTGCTCATTTCCATTCCCTCTCTTTAATATTCTTTTCTTCCACTTCATAGCCAAGTAAGGGCGGTGTAGCATCGGCTTTCATGCCGGCCTTGTAGCCATCAAAAAGCTGACCAAGGGTGCGGCCCAGCACCTGACGTAGGGCAAGAATAGGAATATTTACAGGACAAGCCCGTTGGCATTCGCCACAACCGGTACAGCGTCCTGCAAGGTGCATGGCGTGTACGGTTTGGAAGAACAGCTTTTCGGAGACGCTGTCTTCTTGGCTCATCCAATGGGGATTGCGTGTTTCGGCAATGCAGTGGTCACGACATACGCACATGGGGCAAGCGTTACGACAAGCATAACAACGTATGCAGCGCGACATATGTCCGGCCCAGAAAGAGCGACGCTCTTCAAGGCTCATGCTTTCAAGCAAAGCCAGTTCACGAGGAATAACCACGCCTTCGCCTACGGGGGTAGGTGGCCCACCAAAGCGTTCATTGGCCATGACGGCGGCAGGGGTGGTACAACCATAGCACTTGCCTTGGGCATAATCGAGCATGGCAAATTTGTGCTCTTGACCATCGGCCACAATGCTGACGGCATCGGCGGTGGTGCTGACGCTGTCAATGTTGTTATAGCGGCCCAAGGTTTCGTCCACACGTTGCATATCAAGGGTGCCTTCGCAAGGCATGCCAAAGACATGTACATCGTCTTTGTTGATAAGCTGCTCTTGTAAAAGCTCTACTACAGAACGAGAATCGCAGCCCTTCACCACAAGGCCTACTTTTTTGCCTTTCCAAGAAGGTAAGTAGGTGGCAAGGTTATGTACGTTGAAGGGGCCCCAAGTGAGTGCGTCTACGTCGGCTTCTTCATACATGAAGTGCGGGGTAGCGTGGGCAGCATCGTGACCTTGTCTCCAACCAATAACCACGTCAAGCTTGTTCTCACCTTCGGCTAACTTACCTTTAATGGCGGTTTTCAGCTCATCCAATGCACCGTTGCCGGCCACACCTGTGCCCAAGGGGCGCAAGGGTTGCATGGCAGTTTCGGCCACTTTTAAGAGGGCTTGTGCGTTTTCAATTTTAGGTGCGGGACCCAATTTATGTACTTGTTCGGTGAATTGGGTAACCACTTGTTGCCATTTGGCGCCTTCGGAGGCAGAAACCCATGTGTATTCGAAACGGCCTGGGTCAATACCTAAGATGGGCAAGAAATGCTTGAGCATCTCCAAACGGCGACGGGCATAGAAGTTACCGGAGCTGTAGTGGCAATCACGGGGGTGACAGCCAGACACCAGCACGCCGTCGGCACCATCAATGAGCGCACGTAGGGCAAAGAGAGGGTCTACACGCCCAGAACAAGGTAGGCGAATAATCCGCAAGTCTGTAGGTTGCGTAGCACGGGCTACACCGGCGGTATCGGCACCGCCATAAGAACACCAGTTACAGAGAAAGCCGATAATTCTCAGCTCTTTATTTACTTGCGACATAGCGCATGCACCTCCGCCAGAATTTGATCATCTGTGGCATGGGAAAGCTGAATGGCGCCTTGTGGGCAAGTGGCAGTACACAGACCGCACCCTTGACACACAGTGGCCAGTACTTCTACTTTCGCTTCGCCACGTATACTTGCTTCGCGAATGGCACCAAAGGGGCACACACGCAGACATTTGCCACAGCCTACGCAGCGTTGCACGAAGACATTGGCAATTTGGGGGTCGTTTTCCAGCATGTCTTTGGCAAAAAGAGACAATACCTTGGCAGCAGCGGCAGAACCTTGCGCCACCGAAGCGGGAATGTCCTTGGGGCCTTGGCAGGCACCAGCCAAGAAAACGCCGGCAGTATTGGTTTCCACAGGTTTAAGCTTAGGATGGCTTTCCATGAAGAAACCGAATTTATCGTAAGAAATACGCATCATCTCAGCAAGGCGAGGCGCATCGTGTGAGGCTTCAATGCCTACAGCCAAGACTACCAAATCTGCCAGCACTTCCACTTGTTCGCCAAGTAAAGTATCGGCACCGCACACCACCAATTGGCCTTTGCCATCGGGGTAAATGTGAGACACACGGCCACGAATATAGTTGGCGCCGTATTGTTCTACAGTTCTGCGGGTGAATTCGTCGTACATTTTTCCTGGGGAGCGAATGTCCATATAGAAAATGTGCGATTGCGAATCGGGGATATGGTCCTTGGTCAAAATGGCTTGCTTTGCTGTGTACATGCAACAAAAGCCGGAGCAGTACGGACGTCCAATGCTGGGGTCACGTGAACCTACGCATTGGATAAAGACCACACTCTTGGGCTCTTTGCCATCAGAGGGGCGTTGGATATGTCCGTGGGTGGGGCCAGAAGCGTTCATCATGCGCTCATATTGCAAGCTGGTGATAACGTCGGGGTAACGCCCTGCGCCATATTGCTCATACACTGTCCAGTCCATGAGCTCATAGCCAGTGGCGGCCACAACGCAGCCCACTTCTTCTACCACCACTTCGTCTTCTTGCACGTAGTTAATGGCACCGGTGGGGCATTTTTTAGCACAAGAACCGCATTTGCCCTTAAGGATTTTAAAGCATTTTTTACCATCAATGACGGCCTTTTTGGGAATGGCTTGAGGGAAAGCAATGGTAATGGCACCGGCTTGTCCTACGCCTTCGTTGAAGACATCATCGGTTTTTACGGGGCACTTTTCAAGGCATGCGCCGCAACCGGTACATTTTTCCCAATCCACATACGCCGCTTTTTTGCGAATGCGCACGGAGAAGTTGCCCACATAGCCGGAAATTTCTTCAATTTCCGAATAGGCATACAAGGTGATTTTGGAGTGCTGGGCCACGTCCACCATTTTGGGGCCAAGAATACAGGCAGAACAGTCCACAGTAGGGAAGGTTTTGTCAATTTTGGCCATTTTTCCGCCAATGGTGGCGTCACGTTCTACCATAACTACTTCAGTGCCACCGTCGGCACAGTCAAGGGCAGCCTGAATGCCAGCTACACCACCGCCAATAACGAGCACACGCTTGTTAATGGCAAAGGATTGGGCTGTGAGCGGATTGTTACGACGCAGTTTTTCCACAGCCATGCGCACCAATTCTTGAGCTTTATTGGTATTGGCATTCATGTCCTTACCAATCCAAGAAACGTGTTCGCGCAAGTTAGCCATTTCAAACATATAGCGGTTCATGCCGGCCCGTTCTACTGTACGGCGGAAAGTAGGCTCGTGCATGCGGGGGGAACAAGAGCCCACCACAACGCCGTCCAAGTTAAATTCTTTAATGGCAGCTTCTATGGCTTGTTGGCCGGGTTCGGCACAAGCGTACATAATGTCCACAGCATGTACCACTTCGGGGTAGCTGCGTGCCATGGCTGCCACTTCGCTACAATTTACTGTGCCGGCAATGTTACTGCCACAGTGACAAATAAAGACGCCTATTCTCATGAGCGCACCTCCGCAGATGCCAATTTATCCAGTAAAGCGGCGGGGCTTACACATAATTTGTTCAGGCCCAATTTTTCAGCTTTGTGACCAAAAGCAAGACCCATGATTTGCGTAAAATAGAGCACAGGAATGTTGAACTTTGTGTCCATGGCCTTGGCGGCTTGGCCTTGACGTAAATCAAGGTTCATTTGGCATAAAGGGCATGCCACCACAATGGCATCGGCTTTCATGTTCTGGGCCAATTGCAAAATTTTACCGGAAAGTTTTGCTGTCATGGGACGCTCAGGAATACCGAAAGATGCGCCGCAACAGTTTGTTTTTAAGGGGAAATCCAGCACATCGGCACCGCAAGCTTTTAAGATGTCTTCCATCATTTGCGGATTTTCCGGACTGCCAAAATTCATAATTTCTGCAGGGCGGCTCATGAGGCAACCATAATAAGGTGCCAAACGAATGCCTTTGAATTTTTTGGCAGCACGCTGGGCTAAAACTTCAAGGCCAAAGGTTTCCACAAGGCTTTGCATCACCGAAGTGGCTTCGGGCAAATGGTCAGCCAGTGGCGCATCAAGTAAGCCATTGACTCTTTCTTTAAAAGCCGCATCTTCCACACGATGGGCCGCATGGCGCAAATTGGAAAGGCAAGATGGGCAGCCAGTAGCAACTTTTTCTGCGCCGGCGCTGGCAGCAATGTCTAAATTGCGGGCGCACAAGGCGGCGGAAAGTTCGGTATCTACGGCGTGGGCCGGGGTGGAACCGCAGCAGTTCCAATCGGACAAATCGGTTAACTCAAGGCCAAGGTCTGTACAGACAGCCCGAGTAGACATTTCATAATCTGCCGATGTTCCTACGGCCGAACAGCCTGGGTAATAAGCAAGTTTCATGCTTTTTTGCCCTCCTCACGGCAGCGTTTTTCATAGCGTTGTAAAATACGGGAAATGGCTTCGGCGCTTTCAATGCTGTGCGGCTTGAAAGGCAACTTGTTTTTGCGCAGTGCCGTGGGCGCCAAGTCTACGTCGGTCCATAAACGGCCAGAACGCAACATGTACAGCACCATAACACCCATTTCGTAGGTACGCCCGGTAAAACGGACTGTGTCGAGGAAGGATTGCCAAAAAGCATTAACTTTAGGTACTGCAAAGGTACCCTTATGACGGGCCATATGGCGCAAATGCTCCATGATGGCGGCAATGTCAATGTTGTTGGGACATCGCTGGGAACAGGTGGAACATGAAAGACACATGGCAATGGATTTGGACTTAAGAACAGTTTCCAAATTACCCAATTGCAAATGTCGTAAAATTTGATGCGGTTGCAAATCGTAGACAAAGGACGCCGGACACCCCGCCGTACAATTGCCGCATTGATAGCAGGTGGCTACCTTTTGCCCGCATGCTTCCTCTAACTCTGCAATTTCCTTGCTAAAGTCAGCCTTAAGACTTTTTTGCATTTTACATACCTCATAAATGTGCCCTGATGCACAGGGCCAGTCACACATTCTTCAATATATTTAAGTTCTTGCCTGTAAAATATACTGTGAAATTGTTGTGTAAACGGAGCTTTCTATCCAAAAAATAGATAGACAGTCATATACATGGATGCGGAGAAATGGCAAGTCTTTTTCTTCACAAAACAAGCATAGACACTATCTTTGTATATAGATAAGTTCAATAATGGGTTTGTCATGCCATAAAATGATGTCTTTTTGCACCCCAAGGCGCATCCATGCATCTTCAAGGTTTTTTTTATGGCCCCAAAAGTAGCCTTGGCATGTGCGAGGCACTTTGCATTGCTGTATGCTTAGCCAAGATACATTGTCTTTTTTTAGCTGGCTACTTTTTTGCTCAAGGCTATTTTTGATATGGGTATACAACGCCAAGCCTTGCACCTTGCTTCCCAAGGCAGGGTGACGGGGACCAGCAAGAATATGTGCTTCTAAACTTTGCTCTGGGGCAAGGCCCATACGAATAACAGGCACCTTAGCCAAATGGGCTTGCAACCAACCTTGACTTACTGTTTCGATGGTTTGCGCCAATTCCCATGGTATAAAGGAACCTGCCTGCCATAAACGAGCTAGTTCTGTGCCGGCAATGACCTGACAAGGGTAAAATCGTAAAAAATGGGCCTGCATTTGCAAAGCCTTGGTGACATCTTCCAAGAAGATATTTGGTGAAACTCCGGGCATGCCTGGCATAAGCTGTATGCCTACAGTAAAGCCTGCATCATGAATACGTTTACAAGCTTTAATAATGTCTTCTTCCGTATAATGTCGCTGTGCTAGGGTTAAGGCGGCATTGTTAAAACTTTGCACCCCCAATTCTATGCATCGAAATCCTACTTCTTTCATGATTTTAAGTCGTTGCGGTGTGATACAGTCGGGGCGGGTAGAGCAACGAGCATGGGAAATTTTATTGTTTTGTCGCATGCTCTGGACAAAGTCACAACACAGTTGAAAATCTTCTTGAGGAAGGGCCGTAAAGGTGCCACCATAAAAAGCTATTTCCGGTAAACAGCTATCTTGCTGTGTGTTTTCTTGTTGTTGGTGTAGTTGCTCTAGTTGTTTTTGGGCCTGCGCAAGCACGGTCTTTGCAAAGACTTTTTCTAAGGGGGCTGTGGCCTGAGTTGTCGGAAAATTTTGCCACACGCTTTCCTTCAAGGTACCGCTTTGTATATGTTGTGCACAAAAAATACACCGTCGCTCACATCCGGCAAAAGGGATAAAAATAGGCAAAATTTTTGCCCCAAAAGCTTTATTTTGCGGCCAAGTCAGTTGCAAAGTACATAAAGACATATAAAAGTTATCTCATTGTTTTTATAGTTTTTTTCTGTATTTAAAGAAAGAATTGTCCTTTTTTTGCACCATAAAATACCAACGAAACGTAAAAAAAACCTTGCATACAAGGGGGATGCAGAGTATATGCATTTAAAGGCCTACTTTTTACTTGGCTCTTTATAGGTGCATGTTGCCGCCAAGGCTATGCTATATAAAGAGAGAAAATGCAAGCTTTTATCAAAATGCTATTACTTCCCGAAGGCGTGATGCAGGAAGGGTGATGCCTTGTTAGTAAGAATCTTTAGGCTATGAAGGTTCGTACTGGGTGAAAAAATACGCAGTATAAAATGTTTGTAATACAAGTATTAAGCGAATTATTTGCTAAGGTATATTTATATTGGAGGATAGTATGGGGAAGACATTAACAAAGGCTGAAATTGTTGAAGCTATTTATGAAAAGAGCGACAAAAATCGCGCCGATGTGAAAGTTGTTGTGGAAAAGCTTTTGGAAATTATGAAGCGTGCCATTAAAAAAGACGATGCTTTGCTTGTGAGCGGCTTTGGTAAATTTGAAGCTTATGATAAAAACGCTCGTAAAGGCCGCAATCCGCAAACTGATGAAACCATTACCTTGGCTCCTCGTAAAGTGGTCGTATTCCGTCTTTCTCGCAAGTTTCGTATGGAATTAAACGGCAGCTAAACATTTTACATAAAATCTATTTTAAGGGCTTGTGATGTACGCATTGCGAGCCCTTCGTTTTTGTGGTGAGCAAGGTTTTGAGACTTCTACGCAATGAATTACGCAAAGTTCTTAAAAAGTACACGGCATGCACAAGGGGTACAGGCTATTTTTCCTTGGCATGCCGTGTTTTAGAGGGTGGTGCGGGGCTTGCCGTGGCTAAATAAGCGTAGGCAATACCCAACACCATGGGGGGGATTAATTACTGGCTGTTGCTTGTTGGCGTCGTCCTTTATGGGCCATGGCCACACCCACAAACACTACAAAGGCAGCCACAATGCCGATGATAAAGGGGGGCATATGGGCCAAAGTGCTGGGCACCCAAGCCATTTGTTCTTTAAAGAAAGACGTGGAAGGTGCCACCACTAAATACCAACCAACGCAAGACACAAAACCGGAAACAGCACTCATCCACGCAGCTTTGCTATCTTGCATTTTAAATTTCACTGCCGCCACATAGGGCACCATGGCTGTGGCCCCAATAACGCTCCAAGCCGTAGTACAGAGCAAGGCAATGATTTGTCCTTTCAAATTGGCGGCCGCTGCAGAAACTATTACACATAAAGTAATACCAATAAGCCAACCAAGCTTAGATGATTTCTTCCCTGTTATATCTTCGGTGAAGGAAGAAGCGGCAATGTGGTATAAAGCTGTGGTAGTGGACAATGAAGCAGAAATAACAGCCAAGGTGAAGATTTGTTGTCCCACATGGGGCAAGAGGGTTTTGGTAAGAATGGTTACCACTTGGTCAGGGTGTGAGGCTTCGGGCAAGAAAATGCGTGACAGGGCCGCAATATAGAACATACCAGCCACTAAGGTGAAGATGATAACCGTGGCTACCAAGGCAGTTTTGTGTACATCTTGTTTTTTTTGTAAGGCAAAATGGCGTTGAATCATTTGTGGCTGCGCCCATGTGGCCACAGACATAACCAAGACTAAGGCAAAAACAAACATGCCTTGACCGCCGGAAGAAAGGGAGGTGAAGCCATTATTGGCACGGTCAGTGGGAGGCAGTTGTGAAAGGGTTTCCCAGCCGGTAATGGGGCCACCTACTTTTTGTAATACCGCATACATGAGTAGTAAAATACCAATAAGCATGACGCCGCCTTGCATGGCTTCAGTATAGAGTACGCCACGCAAGCCGCCCCACCATACCAAGAAGCCCACAAAAATGGCTAATCCCCAAATGAGCATGTCAATGCTGAGAGGCACAATGGTGCCTAGCATAACAGCGGCCCCTTTAAGCACAGCCGAGGCGTATACGGAAAGGAAGAGGGCAAAGATTATACCTAAGAATATGCGCAATTTTGGACAGTTGTGACTTAAGCTGATGAGGTGAGCCGGTGTTCTGGCTTTTAGCTTCATTTGTAATTCTTTGGTGTCCCAAGCGAAAACCACATAAGCAAAATAGGTGCCGAGTAAAGCAACGCCTACGCCTACCAAGGAAATTTGTACGCCGTATAAATAGGCCAATCCTGCAAAGCCAATGAGAGCCACAGCAGAAACATAGGTGGCCACATAGGCAAATGCTTGAACAATAAAGCCTACTGCGCCTGTTGTTGTCACGTCATAGCCGCTGCCTTTACGTGCGAGCCAAATAAAAATAAGAATGTACCCAATCCAAATTGCCATGTCTAAAGCCATAGTAGTGTTCCTTCCCAAAAAATAGGTTTACAAAAAAAAGACCGCTTCCTCACGGAAACGGCCTTGTGTTGATTTGCTTCTTAGGTGTTTAAGAATACAACAAAATCCCCTTCCGTGTTTCTACGGTGTGGCTAAAAAAGCTAAAGAAGCTAAAAAAGGAGATTTGCATAGTGTATTTCATAAATTTTTTCCTGAAAGTTTTCTCCCATAAGAGCGCATGTTTTGTCAAGCTTTTTTTTGAAATAAAAAATATGAAAAAACTTGACATTGACAAAATCTGCACATAGCATGCCCGAAACAGTAAAGGAATAGACTATGTGTAACGCAACTGTATTTTTTAGCAACTACTATTATTACCCTTTTGTACAAGTACAGGAAGGGTCTTTGCTGGTATCGTAAGATACAAAAAAGAAAAGCATACAAGCCGCTTCCATATGGGGGGCGGCTTTTTTTTGACACAATTTATAAGAGTGAGGAAGGATCATGGAAGCGCTTGTTTGGATTGGCTACATTGCCATATTTTTTGCTTTAGCCCGCATGGGTGCAGGAAAAGATGCGTTGCTCAGTGGCAAAATTGGTTTTTGGGTGCAATCTCTAGCGTATGTGGCGGCCTATATTTCTGCCGTGGCTCTCATCGGTTTTGGTGGGTTAGCCTATAAATATGGCTTGCAAATGATGCTTATCGCTTTTGGTAATGTATTATTGGGGACGCTTTTTGTGTACTTTGTCTTGGCATGGCCCACAAAGCAATTACAAGTAAGATTACAAGCCCGCACCCCAGCCCAATTGCTTTCTTTAGGACATAATGCGCCTTTTTTACGTAAAATATTAGGTTTTGTTTTTGCTTTTTTCTTGTCTGTATATGGGGCTGCCGTCATCAAAGGAGCCGCCATGATGCTTATAGAAATTTTCCCTGTGAATCGAGAAATGTGCATTTGGATTTTGGCCGTGGTGGTGGGGCTTGCTGTTTTATGGGGCGGTATGCGTGGCGTCTTACTTACAGAAGCCATGCAAGGAGCCGTCATGCTTATTGGCATCGGTTTATTGGCTTACCAAGTGCTATCCATAGTGGGTGGCCCTGTGGAAGGGGTACGTGCGCTGGCCCAATTGCCGGCTACGCCCGAAGCCAATAATGGCTTTACTTCGCTTTCTTCTGGTGATTCGGGGTATTTCATTTGGTCTTTGGTGGTGGTGACTTCTGTGGCCGTATGGGCGCAGCCGCAAATGATTCAACGTCACTTTGCGCTGCAAGAAAAAAGAGAAGTGAAAAAAGCCGCCTTTCTTGCCTCCAGCGTGCTCTTACTGATTGTGGGGAGTATGTACTTTATTTCTTCCTTGGGTCGACTTATTTTACCGGAAACACAAAACACTGATACGGCTATCCCTACCTTGGTGCATATGTTGCTTCCCGGTATGAGCAAGCAAATTTTTAGTTTAGCCATTATTTCTGCGTCCATATCCACGTGTACAGCCTTATTTCATATTGCTAGTGCTTCTTTAACTGAAGATATTTTCTCCAAAAAAGCCACAAAGGTTTCATGGCTTTTGGCTGTAGCTTTTTGCGTATGCGTTAGCGGCTATACGGCACAAATTGAAGGAAAAATTATTTCTCTTATCTATACCACCAGTTGGAGTGTCATTGCCGCCACAGCCTTTGTGCCCTACATAAGTTTAGTACTCTTTAAGCATGCTCATGCCATGGCCGCCACTGCCTCTGCTGTTACCGGCGCCCTTTCGTGTATTGGTTTTTATCTTTTCATATCCCCTAAAACGTCGTTGATGACATTGGATTTTATCCCCACCTTTGTGCAACAATGGCCCCCCTTTGTTGTAGGGCTTGCGCTTTCGGCTCTGGCATATGTGTTGGCTAGTTTACGTGTTCCTGTAAAAACATCGGTGCGAGAATTTTTCTAATTTGAGGCCTCTGCGCAATGGTTTGTGTAGGGGGGCGTATAAAGGTCTTCCTTGGCTATAAAAAAAGCCCTGCATCTTATGAGAGTATGCAGGGCTTTTTGTTGTTTTGAAACTTTTATTTACCAAAGGCCTTGGTATACGCAAAACCGGAAACGCCAAAACCTTGCTTGGGGGCCAAGGGGGCTTTAGGTGTGGGAGCCGCCTTTTGTGAGCTTGCCGCCGCTGTGGCAGCAGTTGTTGCAGTACTTGCTGCTGTGGGAGCGGTACTAGCTGGCGTAGGAGTGGGCTTTGCCACAGCGGGCTGTGTCGATGGAGCTTGCGCATTGCTCATGGCGACTTGCTCTTGTGCACTTTGCTGTTGAGGCATGCCACCAGAAGTTTGTTGCCCTTGTGCTGTGTGCGCAACCGCAGGGCTTTGCGCTGGAGGGGCTTGTACATTTGTTTGCGCTGGAGAGGGAGCCATGGGAGGAATGGCCTGCCCACCTGCTTGCCCAGTTGCTTGCCCCGTCGCCTGTTCAGTCGCCTGTTCCGTAGTCTGGCCCGCTGCTTGAGCACTAGCCTGTGTGTGAGCCTTTGCGGTCGCTTGCCCCGCTGCTTGTGCGCTAGGCTGCATAGAGCTTTGTCTTGCTGTTTGTACTGCAGCTTGTGTAGGCATTGAGGCGCTTGCCGCTGTTTGTTGTGCGCTTGCTTGCGCACTAGGCTGTGCTGGAGCTTGTGCGCTAGGCTGTGCTGGAGCTTGTGTAACCGCTTGCGCAGCTTCTGCCCCCACAGCGGGAATGCCAGAGGGCGGCACAGCCATACCAGCACCAGCCGGACTCATGGGCTTTTGCGCCCCATAGGCATTGCGAGCTTGCATTCTACCAAAGCTGGTGGGGGCCACATTATTATTTTGCATGGTAACGGCGGCCCTTTGCGTTATGGAAGCGTCCACATTAAGGCGAGCAGAAATTTGGGCCGAAGCTTTTTTGGCTTCTGGCGTTTCAATAATTTCTGCATAAGCCGAGCGTAAGCCCGACAAAATAGTTACCACACTATCTAATTGGTCCACATTCATTTTTAAATTGGCTTGCAAAAGACGTGTGATGCACAAAAAATAGAGGTTATTAAGGTTTTCGGCTAAAGTGCCACCTTTTTCAAGATTCAAGGTGTTGGTTAATTCATTTAAAATATCAATGACTTTGGAAATTAAAATACCCTTGGCGGCAAAATCTTTTGCTTGCATTTTTTCACGCGCTTGGGCCAAAAAACGCAAGGCTCCATCATAGAGCAAAAGAAGAAGTTGCCCTTGGTCGGTGGTATTTACCTTGGTTTGAAAATAGGCTTGTGCTGCCTTATTCATAAATATCCTCTATGGTTATACGGCTGATTCTTTTCTCTCGTCAGTTTTAGCAGCTTGTTATACCTCTATTGGCAAAGAAGCGCAATACTTACCCCAATTGTGCCAATTGTTGGTTCAATATTTCCATATTACCATTGTAATCACCAAGCAGGGTATCAAGACGTGCGTACTTGAGTTTTTCCCGTGTTTCCCAGCGTTCTAAGCGTTCCATCTCTTCGCTGATTTGCTCATCATAGCTACGAATTTGTTCGGCATAGCTTTCTTTGGCAATCATCAGACCGCCATTATCTTCACCAAGGGAGGGGTCACTGAGCTTTGGCTCAACGTATTTTAGCTCGGCGGCGAAAAAGTCTAACATTTGGTTGACTTTGCCTTGTTGCACAGACACGTTGCCTGAGTAGGAACCTTGCGTTAAGTTGTCGATGGTAATGGCCATACCGGAAGCACCGCCAGCATTACCCACCGAATAGGTGTTGGGTTGGAGGTCACTTTTTGAAGCGGCGACGCCATTGATCATCACATTGTATGGGTTGCCATCGGCGTCAATATCATAACTAACTTCATAGGTTCCAGGCTGAGTTAAGCCATCAATATGGTTTGCATAACGAAAGTTTGGCGACGAAGAGGTGCCCACACTATCAGTGGAGAAAAAGTTTATGACATCTTCAAGATGATTGGTAATGGCATCATCAAAAAGGGCTTGGTCAAAAGCCTGAATTTCTTCAGTACTGCCATGGGGCGCAATGGTAAACAGGCCATAGTCTGCCGAGTCTAAATCAGAAGATACTTTAATACCCATCATGGCAAGGCTTGAGATAAAATCTCCGGAGAAAATATCATCGGCAGTCATGGGTTGGAAACCGGGAGGGTTGTTACCGATGGCATCTTTTAAACGCCCAGCAAAGGATTGCACCCCGTAGTCCCCCGTAAGAGCCGAGCCTTCGGTGGTGTCCATGCCGGCATTGCCGTATTCATCGTAAGTGGGGGAGACATCTTCTGTAATGGCCGTTAAGTCTTGAATTTTTTTCAACACAGAGTTGACAGCGTCAAGTACTGTTTGAATATTATCTTTCACAGAATCGGTGTCGGCGGCCACGGTAATTTGGGCTGTACCCACATCACGCAAGGTTAAGGTAATGCCTTCTAAAACGTCGGTCACTTCGTTGGTGCTGGACGTTAAATCTTGCGGCCAGTTGTCCACTTTAAATATGGCATCTTGCGAAGCTTGAATGGCCCAAATGTCCGAGCTGGTGGCAGAGCCGCTAATACCCGCAGAACCGGGAATGCCCGTTACAGCCATAACATTTTCTAAAACAAGTTTGCCGCTGCTATCGTCAAAGGGAATACCGTTAGATCTAAGGACTGTGCGTAAATTTGAGTCTCTGGAAACATCAGCAGCAACAACCGTACTTCCGTCTGCCATGGTAAACGTAATATCAAAGGTGGCCGGTGTTAAGCCCGTTTGTATGTTAGCCGTGGCATCAACGGGCTGGGTAAAATCGGGCCAATCCATACTCACATCTCTAGCTGTGGGCGTTGCCAGAAGAAAATCCGCTGCCATAGTAATACCGCTTAGAGTTACTACTGTTTCCGTACCTGTATCTTCTGTGGTGGCACTTACCGGATAGCCTTTATCGGCAAGGGCGCTAAAAATATCTGCTTGGCTGTGTGCTTCTGTAAAAGCTATTTCAACCGGTTCTCTATCAGCATTGATAAACGTATACGTTGCTCCAGTAGTGTACGTGTCCTCGGTGGATACTTGTTCTGGCAGAGTAAACGTCGTAGTAGGTGTCACCTTAGATGTAATGGTTGAGGTGGCCCCTTCGGGGAGGGTACCCGTGGTCTCTATGGAGCGTAAGCCCGCAATGACCATGTTGCCGTCGGCATCTTGGGTGACTGCGTCGGGCACTATATCATTCACAGCAGAACTAATAGTATCGTATAATTCTTGCTGCGAAGCATTGCCGGCAATAGGTCCTACAGTAATAGGATCCGCTACGTTATCCATCTTTATGCTATAAGAATAGGTATTAACCTTATCGTTAGCAGTAAAGGCCGCATCTAAATCCACCGCAGAGGAGGACTCCCACGACCCTGCAGCCCCAGTCATGCCCAAAAGGCCAGAAGGCAAAATCTGTAAGTTAGCGTCGGCCCCTGATTCTTTACCGGAAATCTGGAAAGCATAACCATCGGCGGTTTTCATAAGGCTCATCTGCACACCGGGGTTGGCTTTGTTTTCATTAAGCATATTGGCAAAGCCTTCCAAGGTGGTGCCGGGGGGCACGGCCATGGTTTGCGTTTGCCCTTTGTAGGAATACGTAAAGTCTATGGGAGCACTAGTGCTGTTGATGACAGTCGTTTTTTCGTCATAGGTATGGGTGCTGGCCCAAATGGAATTGCTGGCCAGTTGCTTTACTTCCACTTTATGCGTGCCGTCCACGGCGTCGGCGTCGGCTTTAACGCCAATGGTGGCTTCATCGCTACTGGCGGCAATTTTAGTAAGAAATTTGGAGGGGCTATCCAAATTTCCCAAAGATTCTTGGGCTTCGGCAATAACATCCAAAAGCTCTTGGTAGGCTTCGTAAGATTCGTTGGCAACGTCACGAGAGTCTTCTAAGTTGTAGAGTTTTATGGACTCAACTTCTTTTAATTGCGCAATAATTTCATTGAAATCGGTGCCGCTACCGATACCAGAAAAAGATATGCCGCCTGAAATAGTGTTTGACATAGAGTTACCCTCGTATGGAAAAATTTGCCTTATATGCTATGGTAAAAACCTAGCATGGGTTGTGATGCAAAAAGTATGCTAACTTTTTTAGCGTAGACATTAGCTCATACAATATACACACCTCATAAAACGTACTATCGGCCATAACAGAATATACTTAACAGACGTTGACATATTATAGAAACGCTGATTAAATAAATTGATTTTTTAGCATATTTTTTCAAACCATAGGGTGTGCACCACAAATTTTCTTCTTGCAGGTCGTTCAAGATACTATGCGGACGTAATTGTTTTTTTAAGGGGAAGAGTCTGAAAGGAGGCATTCTGTGAAATTTTTTTCCTAAAACAGTTTTCCCTCTCAGGAAAAAGAATTAATCAGCGTCTTCCTAAGTAGAGACCTCTGCACAAACGTAAACGGCTTTGCCGCCCGTTGGGGCGGACTTAACGGCGAAGCAAAGCTGCGTCTATTCTTGAATCTTGGTCGTATTGACTGTTGTCAACGCTCTATAAACGTTACACCTTGGCTTTTTGCTCCTTGGCAGCTTGATGAAGACGAAGCTCTTTGCGGCACAACTCTTACTTTTCCTTGGTAATTATAATGACAACAAAATATCATTGGCTTTGGAATTGCCTTGCGCGATATACCCCTTTATACAAACATGTACTTGTGGCTTCGGTGGTTATTAATCTTTTAAGCCTTTCCATGCCCCTTTTTATCATGAATGTGTACGACCGTATTGTGCCCAATAATGCTTTTGAAAGTTTATGGGTTCTTGCCATTGGCATGACCATTGCGGTGAGTTTAGATGTCTTTTTACGTACCGTGCGTATTCGTTTTGTGGACATAGCAGGGCGCAATGCCGATGTGAAATTACAATCGCTTTTCTTTAAACATCTTATGGATGTGCGTCTGGATGCCTTGTATACGCACCCTGAAACAAAATCCATAGGGGCCATCATAACCAGAGTTCGTGAGCTGGAATATGTGCGTGATTTTATAGGCTCAAGCACCTTACTTGCTCTTATGGATCTTCCTTTTATGTTGCTTTTTATTGCCCTGACTTTTTACATTGGCGGCGCCATTGCCGTTATTCCGCTTTTTACCGTTCCGCTTTTGGTTATTTTTGCCTTGTTGGTGCAATCGTCCTTTGCACGCACGTCACGGGAGCAAATGCACGCCAATGCTTTGAAACAATCTTTTTTAAATGAAGTGGTTTCAAGTCTTGAAACCACTCGTGCCACACGTATGGAACGTGTTTTGCTGAAACATTGGGAGGCTTATACCGGTAAGGCCGCCGATGCCAATATTCGAACTCGGGCGCATTTGAGTATGCATGCCAATGGTATGACATATTTTACCACCATTTTGACAGTATTGCTCGTTATTGTTGGTGTATATCGTATAGCTGACGGTTTAATGACTACTGGTGGGCTTATTGCTTGTGTTATTTTGTTTGGCCGTTGCGCCGGCCCCATTAATGCTTTGGTGAATATTTTAGCACATTTTCAAAAAACACTCTTGGCTGTGAAACAATTGCATACGTTTTTAGATTTGCCCCGTGAAAATCCTGAAGTGGCAATAGAGGATAGTATTACAGAAAATACACTTCCTCAAAAAATGTTGGCAGTACCCTTTGTTTTTGAAAAAGTATCTTTCAGCTATCCTTCAGCGCAACAACAAAACTTGGCAGTAAAGGATATTCAATTGCAAGTGAGCGCCGGAGCTAAAATCGCTTTTGTGGGGCCGTCTGGCTCTGGTAAATCTACCTTGGCACGTCTTTTTGCTGGTATTTATAGCCCCACAGAAGGACGTGTGCTTTTGGGCGATATGGATATGCGCCATGTACCTATGCGCCCCTTTCGCAATACATTAGGTTTTTTACCCCAAGAAATTCGTATTTTTCGTGGTACTTTGCGCCATAACATTGCTTTAGCATGGCCCTATGAGGGGCCTTGCCAAGAAGAGGCTCTTGTGAAGGCTGCCACCTTGGCAGGTGTTATGGATTTTGCCAGTCAACATCCTCTTGGCCTTGATATGCCCTTGGGAGAACAAGGTACCGGTCTTTCTGGTGGACAAGCACAATGCGTGGCCCTTGCCCGTGCCCTCTTGGGGGACCCGCATACTCTTATTTTAGACGAACCGGCTGCGCAATTGGATACGGCCTCAGAACAACGCTTGGTACAGCGTCTTATTCCGTACCTAAAAGATAAAACTGTACTCCTTTTCACACACAAGGCACATATGCTTAACTTGGTAGATAGGGTAGTGGCCATAGAGAAGGGGCGCACCGTATGGACTGGGTCACGCCAAGAGGCTGTGGAGCAGAAAAAAATATGAAAAAAATGCCTACAACGTCCTTGCCTACTGCGGCATCTGATACTGCGACATCTGATACTGCGGCACCTATTATTGTGGCACCTGACGCTTCTGGTACTCATGTTGCTGAAACGCATACTTTTGGTGCTTCTGTACCAACTTCTGCGAAATCCGGCTCTGCTGGGACGCATGTTTTTGGCTCGGGTACTCCGGCTTCTGATACGCCTGTTGCCGGTGTTGTTACGCCCAATGTCGCTGCGCCCAATGCCGACGGAAAAGCATGGTGGCGTTCTCTTTTTTCCCGTTTTGTGCCAGATCCCACAGAAAGGGATGTAGATAAAACCTCTGTACGCTTGGTGTGGTTTAGTGCCACGGGCGTACTATTACTTTTTCTATGGGCCGCCGTGGCAGAAATTGATCAAACGGCCCGTGGTTTAGGGCAGGTGGTGCCTTCGCAACGTGTACAGCTTGTTCAAAATTTAGAAGGGGGCATTGTTCAGGAAATTACTGTACGTGAAGGGCAGCAGGTGGAGAAAAATGCCATTGTCATGCGTATTGATAATGAAAGTGCTGATAGTCAATATCGTGAAGCCTTGGTGCGCAGTTTAGAGCATGAGGCAAGTATCGCACGTTTTGAAGCTCTCATTACTGGTGCTGAGCCGCAATATCCCCCCAGTGTCATGGAAAACCCCGACTTGATACATCGACAAAATGCCCTTTTACATGCCGCCCGTGAGCAAAATACCGCTGAGCTGCATGTGCTTGCCTTGCAAGTGGAATCCATAAAAAGAGCATTGGCAGAACAAAAAGAAGCCCAAAAACAAAGGCGCACAAGTTTGGCCTTGACGGAAAAAGAGCGTAGTTTAGCTTTGCCTGCTTTAAAAGCTCGTGCGTATGCAGAATTGGATTTTTTAAATATTGAACAACGCTTACAAGCTTTAAAAGCAGATCTGGCCGTCTTTGAGCATTCCATACCACGTATGGAAACTGCCGCACAAGAGGCGCAAGAACGCTTACGTTTACGTAAAGCAGAAATACAGTCGGAGTATCGCCAAAGGCTCAATGAAGTGCAGGTGCAATTCCTTTCCTTGCGTGAGCTTATTACCGCTGCCGACGATAAGGTAAAGCGTACAGTAATGCGCTCTCCGGTAAAAGGTATTGTTAAGGCTATTTATGTCAATACCGTGGGGGGAGTGGTGGCCCCTGGGGTGACGGTTATGGAGGTGGTGCCCATGGATGATTCGTTTATTATTGAGGCCCGTTTTAGCCCTGCAGACATAGCTTTTCTTTATCCGGGACAAAAAGCCCTCGTGCGCATCACGGCGTATGATTTTTCCGTATACGGCGGCGTAGAAGGCAAGGTGGAAAATATCAGTGCCGATACTTTACAAAATAAGCAAGGCGATACCTATTATCAAGTGAAGGTGCGCACCAACAGCACGCATATGAGGCATGGGGGTGAAAACCTTCCTATTTTAGTGGGTATGATGGCAGAAGTAGATATTCTTACAGGGAAAAAGACAATTTTAGACTATTTATTAAAGCCTTTGCTAAAAGCACAACAAAGGGCTTTACGCGAACGGTAATTTTTTCTACGTAGTCGAAGCTTAAAAACGTATTTTTATACGTTTTTAAGCAAGGCACTCTCACTCCAAATACCCCGAAAAACATGTGTTGTTTTGTTATAGTGCCCATAAGTAGAGACCTCTGCACAATTCATTATGCAGAGGTCGCAAAATAACATTTTGAAAAATACATGTATTGAAACAGTTTTTTTCAGTAAATGAGTATAGTAATAATTGTTACTGAGTAAAAATCTTAAAGTACTCAATGGTTTTTTCTAAACCTTCACGTAAGCGGGTGCGTGGTTCCCATTGCAGATGTTCTTTGGCAAGGCTAATATCTGGTTGGCGTTGCTTGGGATCATCTGCCGGTAGTGGGGTGTAGATAATTTTGGAACTACTGCCCGTCATTTCCACCACAGTTTCAGCCAATTCTTTAATGGTAAATTCGCCGGGATTGCCCATATTCATAGGGCCAGTAAAGTCCACAGGCGAAGCCATAAAACGCACCATAAGCTCTATGAGGTCATCTACATAACAAAAAGAGCGGGTTTGAGAGCCGTCTCCATAAATGGTAATGTCTTTGCCTTCAAGGGCCTGCATGATGAAGTTAGAAACCACACGCCCGTCGTTGGGGTGCATGCGCGGGCCATAGGTATTAAAAAGACGGCCCACCTTGATGGCAAGATTGTGTTGTCGCTGGTAAGAGAAAAAGAGGGTTTCAGCGCAGCGTTTGCCCTCGTCGTAACAAGCCCTTGTGCCAATGGGGTTCACATGGCCCCAGTAATCTTCTGTTTGGGGGTGCACGTGGGGGTCGCCATATACTTCTGAGGTGGAGGCTTGGAAAATACGTGCGCCCAGTCTTTTGGCAAGACCAAGGGTATTTATGGCACCATGCACACACGTCTTTATGGTTTGTACGGGGTCATGCTGATAATGGATAGGGGAAGCAGGGCAGGCGAGGTTGTATATTTCGTCCACTTCTACAAAAAGGGGAAAAGTGATGTCGTGGCGCATAAGCTCAAAGCATTTATGTTCCAGTAAATGTTCTACATTTTGTCGTGCACTGGTAAAAAAATTGTCCACGCACAGTACTTCATGCCCATCGGCAAGCAAGCGTTCACAAAGGTGAGAACCCACAAAACCTGCGCCACCAGTAACTAAAATTCTTTTTCGTAAATGCATATGACCTCCAAAGTAACGCCAATTATTGTATTTTCTTTTGTTATAAAAAGCAATGAGATTGTTGCATAGGGCTTTGGCCTGTAAATGTAAACAGTTTTGCAATAGTAAGTACACTTAAATAAATCTTTTCCCTTGACAAAACAAGGGTGATTTTTTATTCAGCATCTTTTGCAAATAGTCCAAAAGTATTGAGGTAGGCATGTTTGAGAGCCTTTCAGATAGACTTTCCAGCGTATTGCGCCATATAGGCGGCAAAGGGCAACTCACCGAAGAAAACATCCAAGAAGGCTTGC
>CAYJDE010000019.1:0-21337 GCA_964368805.1 uncultured Desulfovibrionaceae bacterium | reverse complement strand
ACCTTGCGTTCGCGCAGATCGGCTTTGAGCATTTATTCTGCTCGCTTTAAACAAGGCGATATTACCGAGCTTGACTGGTTGCGTGCTGAAAGTGAAATGGAGCTAGCCAAAGCCTCCATGTTGCAAACCAGAGTGGAACGTGATGCCGCCGAAGCCGCTTTGGCTGTTTTGGTAGGCCGCTCTCCTCAGGCTATCTTGCAAGGAGAGATTGATCGTGGGCAGGCACTAGCCAGACTTGCTGCGCCTTCCATTATTCCTCATGAATTGCCTGCAAGCTTGCTCTTAAACAGACCGGACATTCGAGCTGCTGAGTATACCATCATGGCCTACAATGCCAATATTGGTGTGGCTAAAGCAGATTTGTTCCCGTCCATCAGCCTTACGGCGGCTCTTGGTAGCCTCACAGGCAATATTT
Source organism: uncultured Desulfovibrionaceae bacterium (assembly GCA_964368805.1). GTDB lineage: Bacteria > Desulfobacterota > Desulfovibrionia > Desulfovibrionales > Desulfovibrionaceae > CAYJAD01. The sequence goes on along the minus strand of CAYJDE010000019.1, from coordinate 20,922 downwards.
TTAGCTTTTTAAGCAATGATTCGGCCACCAACTCTTATGGTGCCGCCATCAACTTGCCTATTTTTGACTTTGGCCGCCGTTGGTATGCCATTGACGATGCCGAAGCTTTAAAACGCCGCTCCGAAGCCTTATACCGCAAAACCGTGCAAACTGCTTACCAAGATGTGCGCACAGCTCTTACGGCACAACGTGAGGCCACTAGCATTGTGCGTAGTATTCGCAAGCAAGTAAATAATTACCGCCGTGCCGTGGAATTGGCTCGCCTGCAATACAATAATGGCTATGCTGATTACTTGACTGTACTTGACACCGAACGCCAGCTCTTTACGGCAGAATTGCAATTGGCTGCTGCGTTAAGCTTTCGCCTCAACGCTGTGGTGCGTGTGGCCATGGCCCTTGGTGGTGGTTGGGTAGAAACGGGGCCGCCCATGGGCACCGCCGCCATTGTGGCTAAAGAAAAAGCCAAGAGTGGCACGCCTGTGGCTAAAAAAGCTCCTGCTGTGCAAATGCCTGCCGACTATACACCGGCACACGATTCTCGTGAAGCTCGCCGTGCCCGTGAAACTGAAGAGCAACTGGCTCGTCAAGGACAATAACGCAATAAAAGCGAACGTATATATTGACTGCTGTCAATATTCTAAAAGACTCCGCACAATACAGCGTGCGGAGTCTTTTATTATCTGAGACCTCTGCTCAATTGTTTTCAAATAGAGTTTTATGTCTAAAGTAAAACCTCTGCACAATTACTTCCAAATATGAAACCCTACGCAATGAATTGCGCAGACATCTCTATCTACGCTTATGCCTTTTGTTAGAAAAAGCAGGTTTACGCCCTTTATGCAATTTCGCAGCTTGTTTACGAGGTAGACGATGCTTGGCAGGGTTTGCGCTGTGACATAAAGCAAAAGTAATTTCCAAACGTCCAAGATTGACATCCACAAGGCGTACACGCAGCTTTTGCCCAAGGACAAAACGCTCTCCACTCATGACGCCTATAAGCTCTTGCCTTTCCACATCAAATTCAAAGTAATCATCGCCCAAATCTTTCACAGGCACCATGCCTTCTACGGGCATGACATCCAACTCCACAAAAATACCGAAGTCAGAAACGCCAGCAATGATGGCATCATACTCCTGCCCTTGACGCCCATTGAGCATAAGCACCGCCAATCGCCGAGCCATTTCCCTCTCTGCTTCCATGGAGGCCCTTTCTGTGGCATTAAGGCCATCCCCAAGGGCCACTAATTTCATACCCTGTAGAGGGGCTGTAAGGGGCGTTTCTGCCCCCAGCGAAGTATTGGCAGATGGTATAGAAGACCATGTATTCGCCGCTGCATCGTCACAAGGTATTGCAGGAGAAACGTCCCCATACTTGGCCTTTTTCTGCCTTTGCAAAGCATATTTCAAAGCCCTGTGCACAACCATATCGGCATAGCGGCGAATGGGCGAGGTAAAGTGACAATAACAGGTGGATGCAAGGCCAAAGTGCCCCACATTTTCCGGTTGATAGCGTGCTTGGGGCATGGTGCGTAAAGCCAGTCGCCCCACCAAAAATTCCTGTTCATTGCCTTCTGCTGCATGTAAAATTCCTTGTAAATCTTTTGCTTTAGGATTTTTTGGGACATTTTTGGCTAAAGCAGTAGAAGCAAGGGTACGGAAAAGCCCCTCAAGGCGCGTGCTATCTGGCTCTGGATGTATTCGATATAAAAAAGGAATTTCTTTTTTCTCTAAAAATTCTGCCACAGCTTCATTGGCGGCAATCATGCACTCTTCAATAAGCTTATGAGCAAAGTGTTCTTCCTTACGGGTAATATTAACAATACGCCCTTGAGCATCAAAATGATATTCCGGCTCCGGTCGATGAAAATCCAGCGAACCACGTTGCTCCCGCATATTTTGTAAGGCATGGGCTAGGCTGTTAGCATGCCCCAACATGTTAAGCACAGTCTGCCCATGAGGATTTTGTATAAAGGTGTCTTGACTTGCTTGGTCATTATCTAAAATCAAACTTTTTACTTGAGTGTAGGTTAGACGTGCGTGTGAATGTATCACTGCAGCATAAAATGCGCTTTTGTGACGCTGCCCTTGTGCATCAAAATGCATATGAGCCACCATGACCAGACGATCTACCTGAGGATTTAAGCTACAAAGCCCATTAGACAAAGATGCGGGAAACATGGGTTCCACAGAACGAGGAAAATACCAAGAATTACCCCGTATTTTTGCTTCTTTATCCAAAGCACTGTGTATGGGCACATAGTGCGTCACATCGGCAATGGCCACCTGTAATGCCCAACCGCCTTGTTCCAAAGGTTGCACATAAATGGCATCGTCAAAATCACGAGCCGTTTCGCCATCAATGGTCACAAAGGGCAAAGTACGCAAGTCTTCTCGCCCCACATAATCTTCTTGAACAGGGCAAGGGGGCAAAGCGGCTGCCTCTTCCAAAGCCGCCAAAGGAAAATCACTGGGACATTGGTGATTAATTTTTACAAGAGCCTCTTGTACTGCCACATCGTCTTCTCGTCCATGGCAGGAAATAAAGTCTGCTTCCCAAAGGTGCCCTGTGATGCGTTGTGTAGGACGCACCAAAAGCAAGGCATTATGCTCCATGGACTGCATATCATATTCTTGAGCATTGTCCTGTTGCACCGCACGTATTTGTGTTTTTTTCACACGTAACACCAAGGGGAAACGTGCATCGCAAGGGGCACATAAAAGAAAGTCCGTAGTAACACTAGATGCTTTTGTACTCTTTTTATTACGCTTTGTGTGTGTACTCTTTTTTTGCCCTGTGCCATACGATTGCTGCGCCAAGGTCATGTCTACACGTACCACAATTTCTTTGGCTTGACGCTCAAGTACTTCCACTATACGGCCTTCGGCATGCCCTGCTGCTTGTTGGGCCTGTTTTGGCTTTTCCTCTCTTATCTTCCTTGTTGCGCCATGCCCTCTTCTCTGGGGCAGCATGGCCACACGCACCCTGTCCCCATGCCAGGCTTCTCCTGCTTGGGACGGATGAATAAAAATGGAAATGGGTGCAGACGTTTTTTGGGACGAAGCGTGCTCGGCTTGCGCCATGTCTACAAAACCCACACCGGAACGCTGCACACTGTACCGCCCCACAAAGTGACGCACCCCATCGCTGACCATCCACTGTCCACCGTGTACACGCACAAGACGCCCTTCTTGTGCCAAGGCATGTAAAAGGGCTTCCACGTGTTTTTTTTCACGGCGTGGTACTGCGGCTATGCGCAAAATTTGGTCAAGACGCAAAGGCTTTTGGCCTGCACGTAAAAGCTTTTCTAGTTCTTCTGCCAACAGCCTATCTTCTGCATGATTTATTGCCATGCTGGGAGGAAAAGCTTGCCCTATTTCTTCTTCTTTGCGCCAGTCTTTTTTTCTAGACCGTGCATTTTCCTGTATTTTTTGCATTTTTCTTTTTTGCATTTGTCCTTACCGCATACGCATGCTTTTTTTTCACCCATAAGACATCTCCCAGAAGAGATTGTAATACAAACGCTGTGCTAAATTGAAGGTGCATTTGATGATACCATATAACAGCGTCGTTACCAAAAAAAAACCCCAAGGCAAACCCTGACCGTACGATCAAAGCGCGCCTTGGGGAAACCGTATTATTTATGCAAGAGCGAAGAATTAATCTCTGTTACCGCCCATAAGTCTGAGCATAAAAATAAAAATATTAATAAAGTCAATGTATAAGGTCAAAGCACCCAAGATAACACCACGGCGCACAGCAGTACTATCGTTTAAAGGTGCAGCAGCCCCAAACTCTTTAATTCTTTGCGTATCCCATGCAGTAAGGCCAGTAAAAATAAGTACGCCTGCGCAGCAAATAATAAAATCCATCATGGCGCTTTGCAAGAAGAGATTGACTACAATGGCAATAAACAAACCAAAAACTCCCATCATCAAGAAAGAGCCCATGGACGTTAAATCACGTTTGGTCACCCAACCATAAATACTCATGGCAAGGAAGGTGCCTGCCGAAACCACAAAAGCATTGACAATGTTACCAATGGGATAAACCAGAAAAATACTAGATAGTGTCATACCGGTTAAGGCAGAATATAGCACAAAAAGCGCAGTAGCCGTAAAGGCAGACATGCGCTGAATGGCAGAGTTTAAAGCAAAAACAAGGCCTAGTTGCGCAAAAAACAGGGCAACGACCACAAACATACTGCTGAAAACCAAAGAGCGCATGACTTCAGAAGCTGCCACTTGCCATGCCACAAAAGCCGTAATGCCAAGGCCGGTAGCCATCCAAAGGTATACTTGACGCATGAAAAGTGCTGCAACACTTACGCCTTGCGCCGGAATAGAACGTGTATTAATCATGATTATATCCTCCAAATAATCTTTTCTGCTTACTGTAGAAAAGAAAGTTATAACAAAATACTCTTACCTTATAAGGCAGCATGGGTAAAATGGCAAGAGGTAAAAAGGACAATAAATGTCCTAGCCATAAAATACATTGATTTTTTACAAAAAAAGGGTAATTCTACTGTAACTATGTTGTCCGTCACTATAAACACATTTTTACAAAATAATTTCAAATAGTTATACGACTTAGAGTTTTTTATGGCTTCACGACTTATACGAAAAAAAACACCGACCAAACCTGATGCTGCACCAGAAGCTGCACCTCAAGCCCCACCAGCGCAAGAAAAAGCCCCTCCCTCATTATTACGAAGGCTTTTACCTGCCGTGCTTTTTATGGGCTTTTTTCTAGCTCTGATTGTGTTTTTTTACGATGACAGCCCACAAAAACGTAAAAACATCGATACTGCACCGGAAAAAAAAGTGGAAAGTAATGCCACCAAAGAACGATATGATGAAGCCAAGGCAGAATTTGCCCGCTTGCGTAAAGACCGTTCCAGCGATGAAGATGACTTTCTGGATATGGCTGAAGAATTTTATGCCATCTATACCGAAGACAAAACCTGGCCCAATCGTCCGGCGGCTCTTTGGCGTTCGGCACAAGCTTTGGAAGTGGCTGGCGATAAGGAACGCTCTGAAAAGCATTACCTTCTTGCTTTAGAACGCTATAAGCGCATTTCCACAGAGTTTTGGAAAAGTGTTTTAGCCGATGATGCTCTATTGCAAGCTGCCATCGTTTTGGCGGCAAAGCTTGATAAGCCTCAAGAAGCGCAGTATCTTTTATCCACCATACGCAATTTATATCCTAAAGGAGATATGATAGGGCGTGTGGTTAAATTGGAACAAAAGCTTAAAGTGCAGGCGCAGACACGGGCGCAAGCACAGGACAAAGCCAAAAAAGAGGCTGCAGATAAAGCCTCCCAAGCAAAGAAGACTCCTGCGCACAAAACGGACCCAAAAGCGAAACAACAAGCGGGGCAAGAGCTTGATACAGGGAAAAAATCTGGAGAAAATGCCTCTAAAAAAACAGAGGAAACATCACCAAACCCCCAAAAAACACCACAAAAAGAGGTGCCAAAAACACCTGCACAGCCCCTTGAGCAAAAACCCAGCATGGCGGCAGAAAAAACATCTGTTCCCGCAAAACAACCTATAGGGGCAACTAACGTAGCAAGTATAAAAGGGGCAGGAAAGACAGCGCAGGTGGCCCCCAAATATCCACTACCCCCTTTGGAAAAAATAGCCATTACCCCCGTGCGGCAAAAATGGCTTTTAGCTTCATCTGCCAAATCTACAGCGGAAGAAACTACTTTTTTTGCGCTGAAATTTGCCCTTGCCCGCACACTTTCCCCCATGGGCTTACCTTCTTTTGTTATACAGGCTCCCGTCACATGGGAACCTGCGCAAGCTTTACGAGCGCAGCCGATTTCTCCCCCCATACATAGCATAGCCGCAAGCGCACAGCAGCAAACTCCATGGTCGAATCCTATGATAGTCTTGCCCCTCCCCATGGCCAAACCCAATCCTTTTGTAGCTCAGTATCAACCTAGCTTTCATACAGAGAAAGCGGAAAAAGTTGCGCCAACAAAGCTAGCTTCCGCCGCACAAGTTCCTTACTTACCTCAAGTACCACAAACATCAGAAATATATACATCTGCCTATACATCGGGCATAAGCCCCCTTCCCCAAGAAACACCTCCATACGCTTTACGTAATGGGAAAAATACTCCTGAAAATACGACACCAGAAAAAGCACCCAAAAGCACAGCAAACCATACATCCAAAACAAGAGACCTAGCAAAACCTGCCACCCCTGCGCCTCCTGCCCCCTTAGGCAGTGTACATATTGCTTTAAATGGCACACAAGCGCATGACACCACGCCGCAACGTGGCATGGCGCCCCCCCCCCAGTATCAAGCCCTCGTATCCCCATTAGATAACTTTACTGATGTACTGCAGGAAAAAACAGGCTCTACTACCACCACCCCAGTACAAAACACAACAAAGCCGCAAACCTTAGTACCTTCTCCTGCATCCCGTACCATGGAACCCGGCCCCCAAGCTGTGATACCTAGGGTCGCCATTATTCCGCCCGCCGCACAGCGCACCATTGCGCCGCAAGGACAGATACGAGCCAATTCCATAAACATGTTAGAATCACCCCATACAGATTCGTTGTACGCAAGCAACACCGCTCCTACACGCAACGCCCCGCACCCTGCCCTAAGTCAAGGCCGAGACACTACCCCCTTACCCACAGCAGGAAATCTTGATCAACGCATGCGCCATGCCAAAATCGAAGATATGGCGGCGCAGTTAGGCCTTTCAATACGTACTGTCTATATAGACATAGGCCATGGAGGCAAAGACCCCGGCGCTTCACATAATGGGATTATTGAAAAGGAATTGGTGCTGGACATTGGCAAGCAGTTGGGGGCTTTCTTACTGCAACACGGTTTTACTGTTATTTACAGTCGAACCGATAATGTTTTTGTCCCCCTAAGCGCACGCCCTGACCATGCCAATGCAGTGCAAGCCGATATTTTTGTTTCTGTGCATGTCAACGCCTTCCCCGGCGATACCATTCAAGGTTTTGAAACTTATTACTTAGATTTTGCCAAAAATAGTGAAGCTTCTCGAGTAGCCACCTTGGAAAACTCCGTCAGTGACCGCAAACTTGGCGATTTACAAAATGTCCTTGCAAAAATGTTGCTCAACGTCCGTACCGATGAATCAAAAAGCCTGGCCCAGTACATTCAAAGTACTACCGTAGGCCAAGCGCAACAGCAGGGTTTTACTACCTTTGATGGCGGCACACGCTCTGCCCCTTTCCACGTACTTATTGGTACAAATATGCCGGCCGTTTTAGTGGAGGTGGGCTATTGCACCCATAAAGAAGAGGCAAAAATGTTGAAAAACGCCCAATATCGTACACTTTTAGCCCAAGGCATTGGCAGGGGCATCATAAAGTACAATGAAGATATACAAAACTCTGCAAACCTCTTTGCACGGGGCCTTTCCAAATCGCAAGATGAAGAAACACAATAAAATCCAAAGAACTGCACATTTTGCCTTGACCAAATACAGACAAAGTGCTATGCAATTTCGCTAGTCTTTACTTTATAAATATAAGCTCTTGAATTTTTTTCACTTGCCTTTAGAGTTTTTCTAGACTATTTGTAACCAACGTTTGTTAAAATGTTATAGCCCTTAAGTAATTTGAGGGCTATACTAAATGTGTAAACTAGGGAAGGAGATTTCCATGCGTAAAGTGTTTTTATTGGCCTTTGTTCTGTGTTTTATGATGACAAGTGTTGTCCTTGCTGCTGAAGTAAAAATTGGCGTCGTTGATATGCAAGTTATTGCAAAAGATAGCGCCCCTGCTGTGGATGCCAAAGCAAAGATGGACGCTAAATACGGTGCTGAAAAAAAGAAATTGGAAGCAGAGGCCAAAACGTTGCAAAGCAAAGCAGAAGCTTTGCAAAAAAAGCCCACCGAAAAAAAGCAAGTGGAATTTGTTAAGCTTAAGCGTAAATTTGATGAAGCACAATATACCTTTACACGCAAAGTAGAACAAGATGAAGCCAAAATCCGCCAAGAAATGGTAACACTTGTTTTTAAAGCTGCCTATCAAGTGGCCCAAGCCAAGGGCATTAACTATGTGGTAGACATTACCGCCGGCGGCGTTTTGTATGCAGAACAAAGCATGGATTTAACCCAAGCCGTACTTGTTGAAGTAAACAAGCTTTGGAAAGAAGGCGCAGCCAAGGCCCCTGCTAAATAGTAGCAGCTATTTCCTTTTGCTTTCAAAATATAAAAGCCCCCCTTTTTGGGGGGCTTTATTTATAAGAATAACATACATATCTATGCATTGAGACCCTACACAGTGAATTGCGCAGAAGTCTCGAATTATTTTGCCATATTCTCACTGGCAAAGCATTTTAACCTTATAAAGGGGATTTTTCATGAGCGAAGCTATCACCATGGACGTACAAAAAATTCTTTCCATTTTGCCTCATCGCTATCCTTTCATGTTGGTGGATAGAGTGGTAGAATGCGTGCCGGGCTCGCATATAAAAGCCTATAAGAACATCACCTTCAACGAACCTTTCTTTCAAGGGCATTTTCCCGGAGTGCCCATCATGCCAGGTGTGCTCATTTTAGAGGCTCTTGCGCAAGTAGGCTGCCTTTTGGGTACGGCCGGGCAAGAAGAAACAGGCGATAAGCTTTTTCTTTTCACCGGCCTTGAAGGGGTGAAATTTCGTAAGCAAGTAGTACCAGGTGACAGACTTGACTTAGAATGCTCCAATCCGCGCTGGAAATTACAATTATGTAAAATGGACGCCAAAGCCTATGTGGATGGAAAACTTGCAGCCCAAGCCACCATTTCTGCGGCTATCACGCAAAGATAAGAGAAGTACTGATTAGTTTTTTTCCTGAGAGGGGGAGCTTTTTTTAGGAAAAAAAAGCTCCCCCTCTCAAACTCTCCCCCTCAAAAAAACCTTTTGCGGCAGCATCTTGTCCTTAGAAAGAAAAATTGTGGCGCATATCATATGGTTAAAAAAAATATTAGCCAAAATAATTTAGCAATTCCATAACTATTTACAAAGCCATAAAAAATGCGGGGGAAAGCGCAAAAACTTTCCTCCGCAACTTATAGTACATATTCGCTAACATGGCATTGATATTTTCAAAACGCCATAAATAACGCAAAAAACTTCTTTTCGCTCTTAGTACGTTTCGTGGAACTCTTCCACACGACCTTTCTTGGCAAAGAGAACAAAAAGCCCCAAGCACACTATGGCCACACCAGCACCAATACCATTAGAAAGACTAATATCCATGCCAAAACCCATCTTAGGTTCATAACAAATATAGGTAGTGACGGCGGCGGTCATAAAGGTGGCAGGCAAAGAGGCAATCCAATGGAAGGAATCTTTCCTGTATAAATAAGCTGCCGCTGTCCAAAGCACGGTGGCAGCAAGGGTTTGGTTGGCCCAACCAAAATAACGCCATATAACGTTAAAGTCCATTTGGGATAAGAAAGCACCAAGCACAAAAAGCGGTACAGCAATAATTAAACGTGGTGCGATGTCTTTTTGCGAGAAGTTAAACACCTCGGCAATGGTTAAGCGTGTGGCACGAAAGGCCGTATCACCAGAAGTAATAGGCAACACAATAACGCCAAGCAAAGCAAGTAAACCACCAAATTGCCCCATGAGGGCATAAGCAGATTCGCTTACCACTTTACCGGGGCCGCCAGTACTAAGGGTGGCTTGCAAAGCTTCTGGAGTTTGATAAAAAGTCATGCCCACAGTAGCCCACACCAAAGCAATAAAGCCTTCAGCAATCATACTGCCGTAAAAAACCGGCCTGCCGTAGCGCTCATTGGGCAAGCAGCGAGACATAAGTGGCGATTGAGTGGCATGAAAACCACTAATGGCACCACAAGCAATGGTAATAAACATAAGAGGCCAAAGGGGAAGACCTTGGGGATTTTGATTAACCATTTGCGCAGCGGGGTAAAAATCGTGGCCTTTTACAAAAAGCATTACTGTCATACCCACAGCCATGATAACAAGAGCTGCGCCAAAAAGTGGATATATTTTCCCGATAAGCTTATCAATGGGTAAAATAGTCGCCAAGAAATAGTAAAGGAAAATAACAACTAACCAGAAATTAAAGTTCATCCAAGCAGGGGTAAGGTCACTTAAAAGTTTTGCCGGTGCCGTTACAAAAACTACACCCACCAAAACCAAGAGGATAATGGAAAAAATACGCATAAAATGCTTAAAAGGCGTGCCCAAGGTATACCCCACTACGTTAGGCATATTACTACCGCCATAACGCATGGAAAGCATACCCGAAAAATAATCGTGCACGCCACCAGCAAAAATAGAACCAAGTACAATCCAAAGCAGCGCAGAAGGGCCATACAATGCGCCTAAGATAGGGCCAAAAATAGGACCTACGCCGGCAATATTCAGCAACTGGATTAACCAAATCTTTTTGGGTTTCATTTCCACAAAGTCAACGCCATCAGCCATTTTTTGCGCCGGTGTCGCACGGTTAGGGTCTGCCTTAAAAATCTTTTCAACCACAGTTCCATAAATAACATAACCGAGAATAAGCCCCGCACAGGCTAGAAAAAAATACCAATGTCTGTCCATTTTTCCTCCAAATCATCTTAAAATACCTATGAATACTCTATGCATAGCATAATAAGTAAGTAGTATATTTTTAACATACAGTCAACCTCATGGAGAAAAAGCGCAGAAAATTTTACCTTTTGTTAACGATTTTGGCATATTTTTAAAAAACAGCGTATATTTCCTTCACTTGAAGTTTATAGCATTCTGCCATATAATGGTGTGTTCTTATAACAAAAGCTTTACACAACTATTTTACAACGATAAAATAAGTTCCTATGCGATGCATTGCGTAGAAACCTTAAAATAGAGTGTAAAAAGATATATTTACACCTATTTTTTCACAAGGAATACCATGATAGCCTATATTGAAGGAAGACTTGGCGAAATATGGGTCAATGGCTGCATTATCATTACCGAAAGCGGCCTTGGCTATGCAGTATCCCTGCCCAACCATACCTTAAGCCACTTACCGGCCAAAGGAGAATGGATTTCGCTGTATACATCCATGCAAGTGCGTGAAGATTCTCAAGAGTTGTTCGGCTTTGCCACATGGGATGAACGTCAAACCTTTGAAATTCTCGTAAGCATCTCCAAAGTAGGCGCCCGCACGGCCCTTGCCATTCTCTCCCTTTACCGCCCCGATGATTTACGCCGTTTGGTATTAGAAGATGACATGGTGGCCCTAACCCGAGTTTCCGGCATTGGCAAAAAAACCGGACAACATATTTTCCTAGAATTAAAATATAAACTTAAAGTAGATAGCATGCCCACTTTGGCAAGTGGTCCTCCGTCCATGGGCTCAGTATTGCGAGATGTGCTGGACGGTTTAAACAATCTTGGTTATGCAGAAGAGGACACCGCCCCCTTGGTGCGGGCCATTTTACAAGAAGAGCCAGATTTAGACGTATCCGGTGCTTTACGTGCCTCTCTTAAAGCCATAGCGCAGAGTAAATAATGAGCGACTTTTCCCCACCCTCCCCTAATATGTCTGCATCGCCAAAACCACCGGCGTCTTCTCTCATGGCCAATAGTCATGAGAGCGGTGCTGATGAATGTGTGCGTCCTCGTTCTTTGGACGATTTCATTGGACAAGAAGAATTACGGGCCAATATGCGCATTTACTTGGGGGCTGCCAAAGAACGTGGCAAAGCCCTTGACCATACCCTTTTTTGTGGTAATCCCGGCCTGGGAAAAACAACGCTGGCCCAAATTATTGCTGCCGAACTGGGGGTAAATATTGTATGCACCTCTGGGCCTGTGCTGGAAAGAAGCGGAGATCTTGCCGCCATCCTTACCAACTTAGGCCGGCATGACATTCTTTTTGTGGATGAAATCCACCGTATGCCCATTACTGTGGAAGAGGTGCTTTATCCGGCCATGGAAGATTTTAAGCTGGACTTAATCATTGGCCAAGGGCCGGCCGCACGTACTGTGAAAATTGACTTGGAGCCCTTTACCTTGGTGGGAGCCACCACCCGTATGGGTATGCTCTCGTCTCCACTGCGTGACCGTTTTGGTATTGTCACTCGCCTTGAATTTTATACTCCTGAAGAGTTGGCTCGCATTGTTACGCGTACAGCAAAAATTCTTGGTATTGCCATTACTGAAGGCGGTGCTTTAGAAATTGGTCGTCGTTCTCGTGGCACACCACGTATAGCCAATAGGCTATTACGTCGGGTACGTGATTTTGCCTTGGTACAAGGTGACAACACCGTTAGCGAACCTCAAGCTGCTGCTGCCATGCAGCGCATGGATGTGGACAGCCATGGCCTTGACCAAATGGATAGAAAGCTTTTGGAAGTGCTGATAAAAATTTATGACGGCGGCCCCGTGGGTATTAAAACCTTAGCAGTAGCTTGTTCCGAAGAAGTGCGCACCATTGAAGATATTTATGAGCCGTATCTTATTCAATGTGGCTTTTTAAAACGCACCTCCCGTGGACGTATGGCCACAAGCAAGGCGTATGCACACATGAAAATGCTTTTAACAACTCCATAATTTATGCAATATACTGATATTACATAAAAACCTACCAACATTACAGGAGATATTCCATGAAAAAATTCCTTATACTGGCCCTTTTGCTTAGCATGCCCACCCTAGCCTACACCATGCCCGGCATGGGCGATAAAGGGCAAGGAGCCAAAGGCCCTACGGCTGAAGAAAAATTTGCTACAATGGACAGCAATAAAGATAAACAAGTGGATATGGCAGAATTTAAAGCAGCCTATCCGCAGATGAATGACACCGTATTTGGCATTATTGATAGTGATAAAAACTCCTTTATTACTCCTAAAGAGTGGATGGATTTTCAAGCTAAGCATATGCAAGGCATGAAGGAAGATGAGGCCAAAAAAACCACGCCCCAAAATAAAAATTTGATGATTATGCCCCCAAAAACTAAGGAATAAATAACCTATTTTTTCAAACCATATTTTACGCGCTACAATTTTTCCTTTCAAAAGCAAGACACTGTCGCAATTGGTTTTTTTGAAGGGGAGAGTCTGAGAGGGGAAGCTTTTTTTCCTAAAAAAAGCTTCCCCTCTCAGAAAAAAATTCACTAAAAAATATATTCTTCTCCTATTTGACCCAAAAGGCGTTTATGCGCACACGCTCTAGCCTGTTATGTCATGCAAAGGTTTCACAGGGTATGCTGATTGATATAATACCCCTTACTTTACCACGCTTTTACCTTTTTTAACATTATGATGCAAAACCCCTCTATGCCCTCAACTGCCCTCACTCAGCCCACCTTTTTGCCCATGAGCCGTCAAGAAATGGATGCGCTGGGTTGGGATGCCTTAGATATTCTTTTTATTACCGGCGATGCCTATGTGGACCATCCTGCTTTTGGGGTGGCTTTGTTAGGGCGTTGGCTGGTGGCGCATGGTTTTAGGGTGGGTATTTGTGCCCAACCCCGCTGGGATGACACCAGCGACATAGAATGTATGGGGCGGCCCACATTATTTGCCGGTATTACGGCAGGGGCATTGGACTCCATGTTGGCCCATTACACGGCTTTTCGCAAAAAGCGCCATGATGACAGCTATACTCCTGGGGGAAAAGCCGGCGCAAGGCCCAACAGAGCTTCCATTGTCTATGCTAACTTGGCCCGCCGTGCCTTTCCCGGCTTGCCGCTCATTTTAGGCGGCATTGAAGCTTCTTTACGTCGCATAAGCCATTATGATTTTTGGTCCGACAGTTTACGCCGTTCACTCTTGCTCGATGCCAAAGCCCATATGCTGGTATACGGCATGGGAGAGCGAGCCATTGTGGATATTGCCAAACATTGCGCCGCAGGTCATGACTTAGAATATATCGACGGCACGGCATGGATGCAAAAAAGTGAAGACGTACGTTATGATAGGGAATATATCGACCTGCCAAGTCATGAGGCCATGCTAGAAGATGCTTCGTTACTCATGGACGTAACCTTAACTTTAGAAAAGCATGTGCACGCCGGCGTACAAGGCGTACAAGCTGCGCAGACAGCAGAAAATCCGCAGCACAGCAAAGGGCAAAATACCCAGCACCATAAGCAACGCCACCTACGTCCCACACCCCATTTACGCCAAAACCATCAACATCGTGAACTACTCATTGCGCCCCCTGCTCTTCCTTTAAACCAAGAAGAAATGGACCAGCTTTATGCACTCCCCTTTCAAAGGGCTGCGCATCCAAGCTATACAGCTTCCATTGCCGCCGAAGAAATGCTACGCACCAGCATTACTTCACATCGTGGTTGCGGTGGAGGATGCGCTTTTTGTTCCTTGGCTCTACACCAAGGGCGGCATATCAGCTCCCGTTCTGCCGCATCCTTACATACCGAAGCTGTAGGTATGACCAAAAAAAAAGGCTTTACCGGCAGTATTTCCGATGTGGGCGGCCCCACAGCCAATATGTGGCAAGGGCGTTGCACCTCACCAAAGCCCTGTACACGGCACTCTTGCTGTCATCCCAAAGTTTGCCCCTTTTTTGCCACACCGCAGATGAATCATGTGCACGTATTACGCAGCATTAAAAACCTTCCCGGCATTAAGCATGTACGTGTGGCCAGTGGCATTCGTGCCGACATTGCCATGCATGAACCCAAGGCCATTCATGCCTATACAGAAGAATTTACCGGTGGACAGCTAAAAATTGCGCCAGAGCATAGTGCCCCCGAAGTGTTACATCTTATGCGTAAACCCCCTTTACATGTATTTGAAACCTTTTTAAGCGCCTTTCAAAAGCATTGCGAAAAAGTAGGACGGGAGCAATATGTGGTCCCCTATTTGATGAGTGCCTATCCGGGATGCAGCGATGACGACATGCGCCACTTGGCAGCTTGGCTACGGGAAAGACATTGGAAACCGCAACAGGTACAATGTTTCATTCCCACCCCAGGAACGGTGGCTACAGCCATGTTTTATACCGGCCTTGATACCCAGAAAGAACCCATTTTTGTGGCTAGAACCGATGCCCAACGTTTACAGCAGCATCGCATTCTCATGCCTAGCGTAGGGCGACCGCCTCAAAAAAATATGCGTAAACCATCTCACGGGCATGCAGAAAAAGGGCCTCAGGCACGGCACAATACCGCTACAGGTAAAATGGACAAAAGCGCAGGAAAAAGCCCAGAGAAAAGGGCAAAGCCCCAAGCCTCACGCCGACCACGCAAAAGCTCCAGATAAAAGTTTCAGATAATCAATGCTGAAAAAGTATAGCGCATGAAGGATAATATATGATGGATGAGCAAAAGCTAGCCCGACTGGAAGAAACAGTCTATTTTCAGGAAAAAATGTTGAAAGACCTTGATGAAGCTTTACAAGGGCAACAAAAACAAATTGATAAGCTAGAAAAAAAACTGGCCCACGCTGAAGAAAAATTGGCAGATTTGCAAGACCAGCAGCAAGGTGGTTTCGCCAATACCATGCCGCCACATCACGTTAAATGTTAATTCTACCATAAAAAAAGGGGGGAACATACATTCCCCCCCAAAGTCATTTTTCCGTTTAGCTTTGCATCATGTCATACATTTCAGCCATATTTGCAAAGAAACTGTAAATACTACTGTTTTTTTACTGCGGCATGCCCCAACGTGGGAAGGATACAATGCCACCGCCGGTATTAATTTTCTTAGGTGCCGCCCCATTACGTGTGGTGAGAAAAATATTTCTCCCTCCACCACGTGTGGAAGCAAAGGCTATGGAATAATTATCGCCACAAAAGGCAGGGTGTTCATCACTGCCGGGGCCAAAGGTAATTTGCTGTTCAGCCCCTGTAGTTAAATCTTGTACAAAGATGCGATGTCCAAAATCTGTCATACGGCTATAAGCCACCCGAGTACCGTCAGGAGACAATGTCGCTTCAGAATTATAACTACCGTTTAAAGACACACGATTCACCGTGCCGGAGTTTAAGTTTTTCAAGAAGATTTGAGGCCCACCCAAACGGTTAGAAGTAAAAGCCATCTTTGTACCGGAGCGGTCAAAAGAAGGTGATACGTTGATGGAGTTATTAGCTTCTAAAGGCTGTTGTCTTTGGAAAGCATGGTTTAATAAGAAAATATCTGGGTTGGCACCATTGGAAAGGCTTACAGCCACTTGGTTGCCTGGGGTAAAGGCGGGGCCAATGACAATGTTTCCGGGAAAACGAATACGCTGTACACTGCCGGAGCTTCTATCCCATACGCCAAGGCCATGAGAGCGATCGTCAATATGCGTAAAGACCACAAAACGACCATCGGGCGACCATGCCGGAGACAAAGCCTTTCCGTCCAAACGACTGATTTGACGCAAGTTTCTTCCGCTAGGGCTTACAGCCCAAATGTCTGACTGCAATTTACCGCCATCTTTTACAAATGCAATTTGAGAGCGGAATAAATCACCACTACCAATGAGTTTTTCCAACAGATCGGCACAAAATAAATCTGCCACTTCCGGCAATTGTCCAGCAGAGATATTAGGATATTCCTTACCCATCAGACTGTTACCAGTAGCCGTTTCAAAGGCCCGCATTTGTACGGTGTCACTGCTGGGCCAATAAGTGCTTACCACAATATTAGAACCGGCAATTTGAAAGCGCTTTAAATCCAATTTAGGAGGCTCATAGCCATCAAGCACAGTACCACCCAAAATGGCAGAAGTGGGGGTCAGTTTCATAAAGGGCAAGATGGAGAGGTTTTGCTCCACCATTTGCTGTAACTCAGGGGCAAGACCACCTGCTGCGGTGCCTGGGCCACTTAAAGGTGTAGCCAAGGCTAGATTAATCATGTCGCCACCGGGGCCATGAATATTCACGGTTACTGCGGCCTCACTTGTTCCCATGCTCATGCAGAGTAGACAAAGTAGGCATAGGGCAGACAAAAAGTTTTTCTTCATAATTGTTTCTCCTCGCTCTATATTAGGTATATCGTTACAAATACCCTCGGGCATTTTTTCATCAACAGCCTATTAGGGAACGAATACCAAATTTAAATTATGGTAAGCCTTGGTGGGCGGTGCCGGAAATTCCAAGGCTTGACTTGTACGTAAAACAGCATTGACAGCAGAAGCATCGTATTGTGCATTGCCAGAACTTTGTGAAATCTCAGCACTGAGCACTTGGCCTCGAGAATTTACACGCACAGCCACACGAGCTTCGTAGTTATTACGTGTCGCTGTAGTAAATTCCCAATTGGCACGTACCGCCATCATCACCTGCGCAATATATACATCATTTAACGAGCCACCACCGGTGCCAGCTCCGGTACTGCCGCCACCACCACGAAAGCCCCCTGCCTTTTTACGAGCTTCGGCTAAAGCCTTAGCCACAGGATCTTCTTGAGGTTTGGGCTTTGCTTTGGGCTGCTCTTTAGGCTTAGCCTGCGGTTTCGTTTTTTCTTTGGGCTTAGGCTGCTCTTTAGGCTTTGGCTGTTCCTTGGGCTTAGGTTCTTCCTTAGGTTTCGGTTTTTCCTTGGGCTTAGGTTCTTCTTTGGGCTTAGGCTGCTCCTTAACTTTTTCCTCAGGCTTAGGTTCCTGCTTCAAGAGAGGCTTTACCTCTGCGGGTTTTGGAGGTTCTGGCTTAGGCTCAGGTTTTGGCTCAGGCTTAGGAGGTTCCGGCTTTGGTTCTGGTTTAGGTTCTGGTTTGGGCTCTTCTTGTGGTATACGTAATTTTTGATTTTCAGTAGGTAAAGATGGAGCCACTTTTTCTGCCGGTGCGCCCTGTGCGCCTGTAATATTGGTAGGGGCTTCATTGCCGCTTATTTCCCCTTCCACAAGAGAAATAAGCACAGGCGCATCATTGACAGGCAGGGTTGAACCTTGCGGCCAATAATAAGCACCCACAAAAAAAGCAATGTGTAAAAATAGAGAAAGTATGTACGCTGCTATTTGCATATAAAACCTATAGCATGGCCTTTATTTGCCAGCCCCCTTATTGTCAGCCTTGCCAGCAGCATTTTCCAAGGCGCCGCTACTAGAACTGTCAGCACGGGTGGCTACTACACCTAATTTTTCTACACCAGCCGTCTTAATTTGCCCCATCACATCAACCACAACGCCATAGGGCACGTCTTTATCGGCTTGCAAAAAAAGACTTCTGTTTTTTGCCACTACCAATTCTTTAAGTTTGGCTTCTAAATCAAGTACATCCACTTGATAGCTATCTATAAAAATAGTGCCGTCTTTGCGCACGCTCAACACTAAATTATCTTTTTCGGTGGGTAATACGTCCACATGTTTGGTTTGTGGCAAATCCACATCTATGCCTTCGCTCATCATGGGGGCAGCCACCATGAAAATAATAAGCAACACCAACATGACATCCACAAAGGGGGTCACGTTAATATCGGCTACAAAGCCGCCTTTGTTTCCTATATTGGCACCCATATTATGCTCGCTGTGCGTGAAGTTCGCGTTGAACACGGTTTAAGAACACACCGGCAAAATTGGTCAACATGGTTTCAATTTCGCCAAGGCGCCCCAAGAAAATATTGTAGCCCACAGTAGCAGGCACCGCCACCGCAAGACCAATGGCTGTGGCTATGAGAGCTTCGGAAATACCAGGAGCTACTGTGGCCAGTGAGGCAGATTTTAACAAGCCAATGGATTGAAAGGAACTCATAATGCCCCATACTGTACCAAAAAGCCCAATAAAAGGGGCGGTATTGGCTGTGGTTGCCAATAAAGAAAGCTTGCGTTGCATACGCGTAATTTCTGAGCCTACACCTAAGTGTAAAGAGCGACTCACGTTATCCACCACAATGTCTGTGCTATTGCCAAGTTCTTTTGATTTATTAAATTCTTGTACCCCTTGATGGGCCACATAATACAAAGGAGAGGCTGGGTCAGACCCCATGGATTGCACGGCTTCTCGCAAATCTTTAGCTTTTTCAAAGCGTTCTAAGCCTTGAATGGCTTTATTTTTTGCTGCGCTAAGCATAAACCATTTTTGCAACATAAGTGCCCAACTCATGATGGACATAATAACAAGCAAGGCTAGCACAGCTTTGGCAACAAGGCTTGCTTCGGCAATCATTGAAAAAAAACTTAATTCCATTATTTTCCCCAAAAGCATGCCGGTAGCATGCTAAAATAGTTATGAAACATAAAAATGCGTCCTATGCATAAAAGCCAATTCTGCTTTTTCACATACTTGCATCAGCACCATGCAATGATTTTTGCTTTTTTTCAAGAAAATTTTTAGACTTTTTCAAGATTTAAAGGGGCACTTCTAAAATTGTATACGCGTATGCGGCCTCTTATTTTCCCATGTACTGCTAGCCACCTGAGCAGCTTTAAAAAGAGTAATTCATGACGTTTTACCCGCTATGGCATTGCCATTTTAAAACCTCTGCGCAATTCATTACGTAAGGCCTCTTGAAGCGTTGATGACAGTCAATACGACCTAAAATCTAGAATACCCGCAGCTTTACTTCGTAGGTAAATATCCGATTTTTAGACCTTTACCTTCTGCACACGTTATTTTACACTTCGAACACATGTTCAATTTTTAGACGTAAAGCTCTATTTTAAAACAATGGAACAGAGGTCTCATGGTAGGTTTGGGCAAAAAAACACTAGTGACAAAACTATCTTTGTGCACTATATCTTATGAACACCCTAGCTATCTAGGCTTTCCATCTAAAGTTATTGGCAATGAAGCCGAAAAGATAGGTATATCCTATGTAAGCTTCTGCACAAGTATTTCATTATGTAGCGCAAATACTAAGTAAATGTATTTTTTATGGTACAAAGACACAGTATTTATTGCCATACAGCTGTTAAACTCATGACCAGACGTAGTGTAAAACATAGAGGAATATTTACATTTTCTGTTAGGAAACGTATTGTTCATTTTGATATTTGTCTAAAACTCCGCTAGGGAGGGTATACATAATGGCGCAAACAAACATTCTTTTGGAAGCAGGTACCAACGAATTAGAAATCATGGAATTTTATGTCCAAGAAGATGGGTACTGCGGACACTATGGCATCAACGTGGCCAAGGTGGTGGAAATTATTCGCCCGCAAAAAGTGACCTCCATGCCCGAGATGCGCCACCCTGCTATTCTTGGAGCTTTTGCCCATCGTAATGACCAAGTGGTACCACTTATTGACGTGGCCACCTATTTAAATTTTGGCCCCACCGATGTGAATAATGCTAAAATTATCATCACACGCTTTAATAATATGACGACGGCCTTCATGGTTTCCGGCGTTAATCGCATTTATCGCCTTAGCTGGAATAATGTGGAGGCCCCCGGCACTTTGCTTCAAAAAATTAGTCGTAGTGCCGTTACTGGCGTTGTACGCATGGATGACCGCATCATCCTTTTACTAGACCTTGAAGCCATTGTGGCAGAGATGCGTCCGGAAATGGCCATGCGTATGGATGATGCTGTTTTACCAGACATTGATCCCAACAAAAAATTTCGCATCCTCCATGCCGATGATTCTAGCTCCATTCGTCGCCTTGTGTACGATTTACTGGCTCAAGAAGGGCGTTTTGAAGTGACACAGGCAGAAAATGGGCAAATTGCTTGGGATATCATGCTTCAATATGCCCAAGCAGCAGAAGATTCCGGTCAACCCATTACAAACTTTGTGGAAGGCGTCATTACCGACATTGAAATGCCCACCGTAGACGGCTTTGCCCTTTGCAAAAAAATTAAAGACCATCCCATCCTTAAAGAAGTGCCTGTGGCCATATTCTCTTCCATGGTCAGCGATAGTATAGCGAAAAAGTGCGAGTCCGTAGGGGCAGATGCACAATTCTCAAAGCCTGACTTACAAGACTTAAGTAATAGCTTCTTTGAATTGTTGCTACGGACAAACAAATAATATTATAGCATTTTTTTAGAAAAACGCCGATTGCTTCTTTTCCTGAGAGGGGGCCCTTTTTTTAG
>CAYJDE010000018.1:0-21341 GCA_964368805.1 uncultured Desulfovibrionaceae bacterium | reverse complement strand
CCGCTGGCGTAGCAGTTTCTTTTACCACCGGTGCCTTGGCTTCTTTCACTGCAGGGGTAGTGGCGGAAGCTTTAGCAGGGGGCACAACTTCGCTTTGCAAGAGGGCGGCCTGCTTTGCTTGGGCAGGCGCTGAGGTTGTTTGGCCTGTCTTGACCTGTTCTTGAGTTGGTGCGGGTGCCTGAGCAGCTTTTTCTTCCACGGGGGAAGGTGAGGCTGCTACCGGTTGTTTGGGTGCCGCTGCTTTTGCCGCTGCAGGCTTTCTGCCGCGTGGTGCCTTCTTCGTTGCGCTCGTGGATTTTTTTGTGCTCATGCTCCCCCCTCCTTACGCTTTGGCGGTGGCTATGGAAGCCAACACAATGGAACGTATATCAAGATGCACCGGACACTGAGAGATGCAGCGTCCACAACCATTACAAGAAAAGTTGTCTGCCCATACCGTAGGATAATTGCTGAACTTGTGCGACACACGGTTACGCATGCGGAAGGCCTTTAAGGTGCGGGGGTTGTGCCCGCTGGCTTCACGGGTAAAGTGTGAGGCCATGCAATTATCCCAAGTGCGCAAACGTCTGCCGCCTTCTTCGCACAGACCATCGCCTTCATCGGTGATGTTAAAGCAATAGCATGTGGGACAAATGTAGGTACAAGCGCCGCAAGATAGGCAATGAGCCGTTTGTCTTTCCCAGAATGTGGTATTGTCAAATAAAGCGGCAAGACTCTCTTTGGCGGCGGAAAGGTCCGGCGCTTTTTCAAGGCTGGCTGCGGCTTTTTTGTGTGCTTCTGGTACGGCGTCGGCCTGTGCGGCTTCTGCTGCGGGTAAAGAGCATCTGTCTAGCAAGGCATTGCCTTTTTCGGTGACACCCTTTAATACAAAGCCGCCTTCAATTTCGGTAAAGAGTATATCAGAACCGGTGGAATCCACAGGGCCGGAACCTACCCAGTGACAAAAGCAGGTAGAGCAAGTTTCGGTGCAGGCACGGGTGATGACCACGAGCTTATCAAACTTTTTACCAAAGTAAGGGTCGGCGTGGGGGCCTTCTCTATAGGGACGCTCGATGACAGTAAAGCCACGAGCATCGCAAGGGCGACAACCGAAGACGGTGGTAGGTGTCACTTCTGTGGAATTATCTTCCAAGGTCAATGTCAACTTGCCTAAGTCTTCAGTATCTTTCACTTGTTTATAGGTGACCAGTTTTTCGCATTGGGGCAAAACGGCGCCTTTAGGCGAAACGGAAGCTTTTTCTAGGGTCACTTCCATGCCGCTGGTATAAGGTGCAAAGACAATGGCCTTGCCTTCCTTGGTGGGAACAAGCACACGTCCTGCATTGTCTTGACCAAGCCATGTCAAAAATTCTGGCATGGCTTCTGTCTTTAAAAAGCGTAAGTTGCTCATTTCCATTCCCTCTCTTTAATATTCTTTTCTTCCACTTCATAGCCAAGTAAGGGCGGTGTAGCATCGGCTTTCATGCCGGCCTTGTAGCCATCAAAAAGCTGACCAAGGGTGCGGCCCAGCACCTGACGTAGGGCAAGAATAGGAATATTTACAGGACAAGCCCGTTGGCATTCGCCACAACCGGTACAGCGTCCTGCAAGGTGCATGGCGTGTACGGTTTGGAAGAACAGCTTTTCGGAGACGCTGTCTTCTTGGCTCATCCAATGGGGATTGCGTGTTTCGGCAATGCAGTGGTCACGACATACGCACATGGGGCAAGCGTTACGACAAGCATAACAACGTATGCAGCGCGACATATGTCCGGCCCAGAAAGAGCGACGCTCTTCAAGGCTCATGCTTTCAAGCAAAGCCAGTTCACGAGGAATAACCACGCCTTCGCCTACGGGGGTAGGTGGCCCACCAAAGCGTTCATTGGCCATGACGGCGGCAGGGGTGGTACAACCATAGCACTTGCCTTGGGCATAATCGAGCATGGCAAATTTGTGCTCTTGACCATCGGCCACAATGCTGACGGCATCGGCGGTGGTGCTGACGCTGTCAATGTTGTTATAGCGGCCCAAGGTTTCGTCCACACGTTGCATATCAAGGGTGCCTTCGCAAGGCATGCCAAAGACATGTACATCGTCTTTGTTGATAAGCTGCTCTTGTAAAAGCTCTACTACAGAACGAGAATCGCAGCCCTTCACCACAAGGCCTACTTTTTTGCCTTTCCAAGAAGGTAAGTAGGTGGCAAGGTTATGTACGTTGAAGGGGCCCCAAGTGAGTGCGTCTACGTCGGCTTCTTCATACATGAAGTGCGGGGTAGCGTGGGCAGCATCGTGACCTTGTCTCCAACCAATAACCACGTCAAGCTTGTTCTCACCTTCGGCTAACTTACCTTTAATGGCGGTTTTCAGCTCATCCAATGCACCGTTGCCGGCCACACCTGTGCCCAAGGGGCGCAAGGGTTGCATGGCAGTTTCGGCCACTTTTAAGAGGGCTTGTGCGTTTTCAATTTTAGGTGCGGGACCCAATTTATGTACTTGTTCGGTGAATTGGGTAACCACTTGTTGCCATTTGGCGCCTTCGGAGGCAGAAACCCATGTGTATTCGAAACGGCCTGGGTCAATACCTAAGATGGGCAAGAAATGCTTGAGCATCTCCAAACGGCGACGGGCATAGAAGTTACCGGAGCTGTAGTGGCAATCACGGGGGTGACAGCCAGACACCAGCACGCCGTCGGCACCATCAATGAGCGCACGTAGGGCAAAGAGAGGGTCTACACGCCCAGAACAAGGTAGGCGAATAATCCGCAAGTCTGTAGGTTGCGTAGCACGGGCTACACCGGCGGTATCGGCACCGCCATAAGAACACCAGTTACAGAGAAAGCCGATAATTCTCAGCTCTTTATTTACTTGCGACATAGCGCATGCACCTCCGCCAGAATTTGATCATCTGTGGCATGGGAAAGCTGAATGGCGCCTTGTGGGCAAGTGGCAGTACACAGACCGCACCCTTGACACACAGTGGCCAGTACTTCTACTTTCGCTTCGCCACGTATACTTGCTTCGCGAATGGCACCAAAGGGGCACACACGCAGACATTTGCCACAGCCTACGCAGCGTTGCACGAAGACATTGGCAATTTGGGGGTCGTTTTCCAGCATGTCTTTGGCAAAAAGAGACAATACCTTGGCAGCAGCGGCAGAACCTTGCGCCACCGAAGCG
The DNA here is from genome assembly GCA_964368805.1 of uncultured Desulfovibrionaceae bacterium. Taxonomy (GTDB): domain Bacteria; phylum Desulfobacterota; class Desulfovibrionia; order Desulfovibrionales; family Desulfovibrionaceae; genus CAYJAD01. Next base: position 18,185 of record CAYJDE010000018.1, on the reverse strand, counting down.
GGAATGTCCTTGGGGCCTTGGCAGGCACCAGCCAAGAAAACGCCGGCAGTATTGGTTTCCACAGGTTTAAGCTTAGGATGGCTTTCCATGAAGAAACCGAATTTATCGTAAGAAATACGCATCATCTCAGCAAGGCGAGGCGCATCGTGTGAGGCTTCAATGCCTACAGCCAAGACTACCAAATCTGCCAGCACTTCCACTTGTTCGCCAAGTAAAGTATCGGCACCGCACACCACCAATTGGCCTTTGCCATCGGGGTAAATGTGAGACACACGGCCACGAATATAGTTGGCGCCGTATTGTTCTACAGTTCTGCGGGTGAATTCGTCGTACATTTTTCCTGGGGAGCGAATGTCCATATAGAAAATGTGCGATTGCGAATCGGGGATATGGTCCTTGGTCAAAATGGCTTGCTTTGCTGTGTACATGCAACAAAAGCCGGAGCAGTACGGACGTCCAATGCTGGGGTCACGTGAACCTACGCATTGGATAAAGACCACACTCTTGGGCTCTTTGCCATCAGAGGGGCGTTGGATATGTCCGTGGGTGGGGCCAGAAGCGTTCATCATGCGCTCATATTGCAAGCTGGTGATAACGTCGGGGTAACGCCCTGCGCCATATTGCTCATACACTGTCCAGTCCATGAGCTCATAGCCAGTGGCGGCCACAACGCAGCCCACTTCTTCTACCACCACTTCGTCTTCTTGCACGTAGTTAATGGCACCGGTGGGGCATTTTTTAGCACAAGAACCGCATTTGCCCTTAAGGATTTTAAAGCATTTTTTACCATCAATGACGGCCTTTTTGGGAATGGCTTGAGGGAAAGCAATGGTAATGGCACCGGCTTGTCCTACGCCTTCGTTGAAGACATCATCGGTTTTTACGGGGCACTTTTCAAGGCATGCGCCGCAACCGGTACATTTTTCCCAATCCACATACGCCGCTTTTTTGCGAATGCGCACGGAGAAGTTGCCCACATAGCCGGAAATTTCTTCAATTTCCGAATAGGCATACAAGGTGATTTTGGAGTGCTGGGCCACGTCCACCATTTTGGGGCCAAGAATACAGGCAGAACAGTCCACAGTAGGGAAGGTTTTGTCAATTTTGGCCATTTTTCCGCCAATGGTGGCGTCACGTTCTACCATAACTACTTCAGTGCCACCGTCGGCACAGTCAAGGGCAGCCTGAATGCCAGCTACACCACCGCCAATAACGAGCACACGCTTGTTAATGGCAAAGGATTGGGCTGTGAGCGGATTGTTACGACGCAGTTTTTCCACAGCCATGCGCACCAATTCTTGAGCTTTATTGGTATTGGCATTCATGTCCTTACCAATCCAAGAAACGTGTTCGCGCAAGTTAGCCATTTCAAACATATAGCGGTTCATGCCGGCCCGTTCTACTGTACGGCGGAAAGTAGGCTCGTGCATGCGGGGGGAACAAGAGCCCACCACAACGCCGTCCAAGTTAAATTCTTTAATGGCAGCTTCTATGGCTTGTTGGCCGGGTTCGGCACAAGCGTACATAATGTCCACAGCATGTACCACTTCGGGGTAGCTGCGTGCCATGGCTGCCACTTCGCTACAATTTACTGTGCCGGCAATGTTACTGCCACAGTGACAAATAAAGACGCCTATTCTCATGAGCGCACCTCCGCAGATGCCAATTTATCCAGTAAAGCGGCGGGGCTTACACATAATTTGTTCAGGCCCAATTTTTCAGCTTTGTGACCAAAAGCAAGACCCATGATTTGCGTAAAATAGAGCACAGGAATGTTGAACTTTGTGTCCATGGCCTTGGCGGCTTGGCCTTGACGTAAATCAAGGTTCATTTGGCATAAAGGGCATGCCACCACAATGGCATCGGCTTTCATGTTCTGGGCCAATTGCAAAATTTTACCGGAAAGTTTTGCTGTCATGGGACGCTCAGGAATACCGAAAGATGCGCCGCAACAGTTTGTTTTTAAGGGGAAATCCAGCACATCGGCACCGCAAGCTTTTAAGATGTCTTCCATCATTTGCGGATTTTCCGGACTGCCAAAATTCATAATTTCTGCAGGGCGGCTCATGAGGCAACCATAATAAGGTGCCAAACGAATGCCTTTGAATTTTTTGGCAGCACGCTGGGCTAAAACTTCAAGGCCAAAGGTTTCCACAAGGCTTTGCATCACCGAAGTGGCTTCGGGCAAATGGTCAGCCAGTGGCGCATCAAGTAAGCCATTGACTCTTTCTTTAAAAGCCGCATCTTCCACACGATGGGCCGCATGGCGCAAATTGGAAAGGCAAGATGGGCAGCCAGTAGCAACTTTTTCTGCGCCGGCGCTGGCAGCAATGTCTAAATTGCGGGCGCACAAGGCGGCGGAAAGTTCGGTATCTACGGCGTGGGCCGGGGTGGAACCGCAGCAGTTCCAATCGGACAAATCGGTTAACTCAAGGCCAAGGTCTGTACAGACAGCCCGAGTAGACATTTCATAATCTGCCGATGTTCCTACGGCCGAACAGCCTGGGTAATAAGCAAGTTTCATGCTTTTTTGCCCTCCTCACGGCAGCGTTTTTCATAGCGTTGTAAAATACGGGAAATGGCTTCGGCGCTTTCAATGCTGTGCGGCTTGAAAGGCAACTTGTTTTTGCGCAGTGCCGTGGGCGCCAAGTCTACGTCGGTCCATAAACGGCCAGAACGCAACATGTACAGCACCATAACACCCATTTCGTAGGTACGCCCGGTAAAACGGACTGTGTCGAGGAAGGATTGCCAAAAAGCATTAACTTTAGGTACTGCAAAGGTACCCTTATGACGGGCCATATGGCGCAAATGCTCCATGATGGCGGCAATGTCAATGTTGTTGGGACATCGCTGGGAACAGGTGGAACATGAAAGACACATGGCAATGGATTTGGACTTAAGAACAGTTTCCAAATTACCCAATTGCAAATGTCGTAAAATTTGATGCGGTTGCAAATCGTAGACAAAGGACGCCGGACACCCCGCCGTACAATTGCCGCATTGATAGCAGGTGGCTACCTTTTGCCCGCATGCTTCCTCTAACTCTGCAATTTCCTTGCTAAAGTCAGCCTTAAGACTTTTTTGCATTTTACATACCTCATAAATGTGCCCTGATGCACAGGGCCAGTCACACATTCTTCAATATATTTAAGTTCTTGCCTGTAAAATATACTGTGAAATTGTTGTGTAAACGGAGCTTTCTATCCAAAAAATAGATAGACAGTCATATACATGGATGCGGAGAAATGGCAAGTCTTTTTCTTCACAAAACAAGCATAGACACTATCTTTGTATATAGATAAGTTCAATAATGGGTTTGTCATGCCATAAAATGATGTCTTTTTGCACCCCAAGGCGCATCCATGCATCTTCAAGGTTTTTTTTATGGCCCCAAAAGTAGCCTTGGCATGTGCGAGGCACTTTGCATTGCTGTATGCTTAGCCAAGATACATTGTCTTTTTTTAGCTGGCTACTTTTTTGCTCAAGGCTATTTTTGATATGGGTATACAACGCCAAGCCTTGCACCTTGCTTCCCAAGGCAGGGTGACGGGGACCAGCAAGAATATGTGCTTCTAAACTTTGCTCTGGGGCAAGGCCCATACGAATAACAGGCACCTTAGCCAAATGGGCTTGCAACCAACCTTGACTTACTGTTTCGATGGTTTGCGCCAATTCCCATGGTATAAAGGAACCTGCCTGCCATAAACGAGCTAGTTCTGTGCCGGCAATGACCTGACAAGGGTAAAATCGTAAAAAATGGGCCTGCATTTGCAAAGCCTTGGTGACATCTTCCAAGAAGATATTTGGTGAAACTCCGGGCATGCCTGGCATAAGCTGTATGCCTACAGTAAAGCCTGCATCATGAATACGTTTACAAGCTTTAATAATGTCTTCTTCCGTATAATGTCGCTGTGCTAGGGTTAAGGCGGCATTGTTAAAACTTTGCACCCCCAATTCTATGCATCGAAATCCTACTTCTTTCATGATTTTAAGTCGTTGCGGTGTGATACAGTCGGGGCGGGTAGAGCAACGAGCATGGGAAATTTTATTGTTTTGTCGCATGCTCTGGACAAAGTCACAACACAGTTGAAAATCTTCTTGAGGAAGGGCCGTAAAGGTGCCACCATAAAAAGCTATTTCCGGTAAACAGCTATCTTGCTGTGTGTTTTCTTGTTGTTGGTGTAGTTGCTCTAGTTGTTTTTGGGCCTGCGCAAGCACGGTCTTTGCAAAGACTTTTTCTAAGGGGGCTGTGGCCTGAGTTGTCGGAAAATTTTGCCACACGCTTTCCTTCAAGGTACCGCTTTGTATATGTTGTGCACAAAAAATACACCGTCGCTCACATCCGGCAAAAGGGATAAAAATAGGCAAAATTTTTGCCCCAAAAGCTTTATTTTGCGGCCAAGTCAGTTGCAAAGTACATAAAGACATATAAAAGTTATCTCATTGTTTTTATAGTTTTTTTCTGTATTTAAAGAAAGAATTGTCCTTTTTTTGCACCATAAAATACCAACGAAACGTAAAAAAAACCTTGCATACAAGGGGGATGCAGAGTATATGCATTTAAAGGCCTACTTTTTACTTGGCTCTTTATAGGTGCATGTTGCCGCCAAGGCTATGCTATATAAAGAGAGAAAATGCAAGCTTTTATCAAAATGCTATTACTTCCCGAAGGCGTGATGCAGGAAGGGTGATGCCTTGTTAGTAAGAATCTTTAGGCTATGAAGGTTCGTACTGGGTGAAAAAATACGCAGTATAAAATGTTTGTAATACAAGTATTAAGCGAATTATTTGCTAAGGTATATTTATATTGGAGGATAGTATGGGGAAGACATTAACAAAGGCTGAAATTGTTGAAGCTATTTATGAAAAGAGCGACAAAAATCGCGCCGATGTGAAAGTTGTTGTGGAAAAGCTTTTGGAAATTATGAAGCGTGCCATTAAAAAAGACGATGCTTTGCTTGTGAGCGGCTTTGGTAAATTTGAAGCTTATGATAAAAACGCTCGTAAAGGCCGCAATCCGCAAACTGATGAAACCATTACCTTGGCTCCTCGTAAAGTGGTCGTATTCCGTCTTTCTCGCAAGTTTCGTATGGAATTAAACGGCAGCTAAACATTTTACATAAAATCTATTTTAAGGGCTTGTGATGTACGCATTGCGAGCCCTTCGTTTTTGTGGTGAGCAAGGTTTTGAGACTTCTACGCAATGAATTACGCAAAGTTCTTAAAAAGTACACGGCATGCACAAGGGGTACAGGCTATTTTTCCTTGGCATGCCGTGTTTTAGAGGGTGGTGCGGGGCTTGCCGTGGCTAAATAAGCGTAGGCAATACCCAACACCATGGGGGGGATTAATTACTGGCTGTTGCTTGTTGGCGTCGTCCTTTATGGGCCATGGCCACACCCACAAACACTACAAAGGCAGCCACAATGCCGATGATAAAGGGGGGCATATGGGCCAAAGTGCTGGGCACCCAAGCCATTTGTTCTTTAAAGAAAGACGTGGAAGGTGCCACCACTAAATACCAACCAACGCAAGACACAAAACCGGAAACAGCACTCATCCACGCAGCTTTGCTATCTTGCATTTTAAATTTCACTGCCGCCACATAGGGCACCATGGCTGTGGCCCCAATAACGCTCCAAGCCGTAGTACAGAGCAAGGCAATGATTTGTCCTTTCAAATTGGCGGCCGCTGCAGAAACTATTACACATAAAGTAATACCAATAAGCCAACCAAGCTTAGATGATTTCTTCCCTGTTATATCTTCGGTGAAGGAAGAAGCGGCAATGTGGTATAAAGCTGTGGTAGTGGACAATGAAGCAGAAATAACAGCCAAGGTGAAGATTTGTTGTCCCACATGGGGCAAGAGGGTTTTGGTAAGAATGGTTACCACTTGGTCAGGGTGTGAGGCTTCGGGCAAGAAAATGCGTGACAGGGCCGCAATATAGAACATACCAGCCACTAAGGTGAAGATGATAACCGTGGCTACCAAGGCAGTTTTGTGTACATCTTGTTTTTTTTGTAAGGCAAAATGGCGTTGAATCATTTGTGGCTGCGCCCATGTGGCCACAGACATAACCAAGACTAAGGCAAAAACAAACATGCCTTGACCGCCGGAAGAAAGGGAGGTGAAGCCATTATTGGCACGGTCAGTGGGAGGCAGTTGTGAAAGGGTTTCCCAGCCGGTAATGGGGCCACCTACTTTTTGTAATACCGCATACATGAGTAGTAAAATACCAATAAGCATGACGCCGCCTTGCATGGCTTCAGTATAGAGTACGCCACGCAAGCCGCCCCACCATACCAAGAAGCCCACAAAAATGGCTAATCCCCAAATGAGCATGTCAATGCTGAGAGGCACAATGGTGCCTAGCATAACAGCGGCCCCTTTAAGCACAGCCGAGGCGTATACGGAAAGGAAGAGGGCAAAGATTATACCTAAGAATATGCGCAATTTTGGACAGTTGTGACTTAAGCTGATGAGGTGAGCCGGTGTTCTGGCTTTTAGCTTCATTTGTAATTCTTTGGTGTCCCAAGCGAAAACCACATAAGCAAAATAGGTGCCGAGTAAAGCAACGCCTACGCCTACCAAGGAAATTTGTACGCCGTATAAATAGGCCAATCCTGCAAAGCCAATGAGAGCCACAGCAGAAACATAGGTGGCCACATAGGCAAATGCTTGAACAATAAAGCCTACTGCGCCTGTTGTTGTCACGTCATAGCCGCTGCCTTTACGTGCGAGCCAAATAAAAATAAGAATGTACCCAATCCAAATTGCCATGTCTAAAGCCATAGTAGTGTTCCTTCCCAAAAAATAGGTTTACAAAAAAAAGACCGCTTCCTCACGGAAACGGCCTTGTGTTGATTTGCTTCTTAGGTGTTTAAGAATACAACAAAATCCCCTTCCGTGTTTCTACGGTGTGGCTAAAAAAGCTAAAGAAGCTAAAAAAGGAGATTTGCATAGTGTATTTCATAAATTTTTTCCTGAAAGTTTTCTCCCATAAGAGCGCATGTTTTGTCAAGCTTTTTTTTGAAATAAAAAATATGAAAAAACTTGACATTGACAAAATCTGCACATAGCATGCCCGAAACAGTAAAGGAATAGACTATGTGTAACGCAACTGTATTTTTTAGCAACTACTATTATTACCCTTTTGTACAAGTACAGGAAGGGTCTTTGCTGGTATCGTAAGATACAAAAAAGAAAAGCATACAAGCCGCTTCCATATGGGGGGCGGCTTTTTTTTGACACAATTTATAAGAGTGAGGAAGGATCATGGAAGCGCTTGTTTGGATTGGCTACATTGCCATATTTTTTGCTTTAGCCCGCATGGGTGCAGGAAAAGATGCGTTGCTCAGTGGCAAAATTGGTTTTTGGGTGCAATCTCTAGCGTATGTGGCGGCCTATATTTCTGCCGTGGCTCTCATCGGTTTTGGTGGGTTAGCCTATAAATATGGCTTGCAAATGATGCTTATCGCTTTTGGTAATGTATTATTGGGGACGCTTTTTGTGTACTTTGTCTTGGCATGGCCCACAAAGCAATTACAAGTAAGATTACAAGCCCGCACCCCAGCCCAATTGCTTTCTTTAGGACATAATGCGCCTTTTTTACGTAAAATATTAGGTTTTGTTTTTGCTTTTTTCTTGTCTGTATATGGGGCTGCCGTCATCAAAGGAGCCGCCATGATGCTTATAGAAATTTTCCCTGTGAATCGAGAAATGTGCATTTGGATTTTGGCCGTGGTGGTGGGGCTTGCTGTTTTATGGGGCGGTATGCGTGGCGTCTTACTTACAGAAGCCATGCAAGGAGCCGTCATGCTTATTGGCATCGGTTTATTGGCTTACCAAGTGCTATCCATAGTGGGTGGCCCTGTGGAAGGGGTACGTGCGCTGGCCCAATTGCCGGCTACGCCCGAAGCCAATAATGGCTTTACTTCGCTTTCTTCTGGTGATTCGGGGTATTTCATTTGGTCTTTGGTGGTGGTGACTTCTGTGGCCGTATGGGCGCAGCCGCAAATGATTCAACGTCACTTTGCGCTGCAAGAAAAAAGAGAAGTGAAAAAAGCCGCCTTTCTTGCCTCCAGCGTGCTCTTACTGATTGTGGGGAGTATGTACTTTATTTCTTCCTTGGGTCGACTTATTTTACCGGAAACACAAAACACTGATACGGCTATCCCTACCTTGGTGCATATGTTGCTTCCCGGTATGAGCAAGCAAATTTTTAGTTTAGCCATTATTTCTGCGTCCATATCCACGTGTACAGCCTTATTTCATATTGCTAGTGCTTCTTTAACTGAAGATATTTTCTCCAAAAAAGCCACAAAGGTTTCATGGCTTTTGGCTGTAGCTTTTTGCGTATGCGTTAGCGGCTATACGGCACAAATTGAAGGAAAAATTATTTCTCTTATCTATACCACCAGTTGGAGTGTCATTGCCGCCACAGCCTTTGTGCCCTACATAAGTTTAGTACTCTTTAAGCATGCTCATGCCATGGCCGCCACTGCCTCTGCTGTTACCGGCGCCCTTTCGTGTATTGGTTTTTATCTTTTCATATCCCCTAAAACGTCGTTGATGACATTGGATTTTATCCCCACCTTTGTGCAACAATGGCCCCCCTTTGTTGTAGGGCTTGCGCTTTCGGCTCTGGCATATGTGTTGGCTAGTTTACGTGTTCCTGTAAAAACATCGGTGCGAGAATTTTTCTAATTTGAGGCCTCTGCGCAATGGTTTGTGTAGGGGGGCGTATAAAGGTCTTCCTTGGCTATAAAAAAAGCCCTGCATCTTATGAGAGTATGCAGGGCTTTTTGTTGTTTTGAAACTTTTATTTACCAAAGGCCTTGGTATACGCAAAACCGGAAACGCCAAAACCTTGCTTGGGGGCCAAGGGGGCTTTAGGTGTGGGAGCCGCCTTTTGTGAGCTTGCCGCCGCTGTGGCAGCAGTTGTTGCAGTACTTGCTGCTGTGGGAGCGGTACTAGCTGGCGTAGGAGTGGGCTTTGCCACAGCGGGCTGTGTCGATGGAGCTTGCGCATTGCTCATGGCGACTTGCTCTTGTGCACTTTGCTGTTGAGGCATGCCACCAGAAGTTTGTTGCCCTTGTGCTGTGTGCGCAACCGCAGGGCTTTGCGCTGGAGGGGCTTGTACATTTGTTTGCGCTGGAGAGGGAGCCATGGGAGGAATGGCCTGCCCACCTGCTTGCCCAGTTGCTTGCCCCGTCGCCTGTTCAGTCGCCTGTTCCGTAGTCTGGCCCGCTGCTTGAGCACTAGCCTGTGTGTGAGCCTTTGCGGTCGCTTGCCCCGCTGCTTGTGCGCTAGGCTGCATAGAGCTTTGTCTTGCTGTTTGTACTGCAGCTTGTGTAGGCATTGAGGCGCTTGCCGCTGTTTGTTGTGCGCTTGCTTGCGCACTAGGCTGTGCTGGAGCTTGTGCGCTAGGCTGTGCTGGAGCTTGTGTAACCGCTTGCGCAGCTTCTGCCCCCACAGCGGGAATGCCAGAGGGCGGCACAGCCATACCAGCACCAGCCGGACTCATGGGCTTTTGCGCCCCATAGGCATTGCGAGCTTGCATTCTACCAAAGCTGGTGGGGGCCACATTATTATTTTGCATGGTAACGGCGGCCCTTTGCGTTATGGAAGCGTCCACATTAAGGCGAGCAGAAATTTGGGCCGAAGCTTTTTTGGCTTCTGGCGTTTCAATAATTTCTGCATAAGCCGAGCGTAAGCCCGACAAAATAGTTACCACACTATCTAATTGGTCCACATTCATTTTTAAATTGGCTTGCAAAAGACGTGTGATGCACAAAAAATAGAGGTTATTAAGGTTTTCGGCTAAAGTGCCACCTTTTTCAAGATTCAAGGTGTTGGTTAATTCATTTAAAATATCAATGACTTTGGAAATTAAAATACCCTTGGCGGCAAAATCTTTTGCTTGCATTTTTTCACGCGCTTGGGCCAAAAAACGCAAGGCTCCATCATAGAGCAAAAGAAGAAGTTGCCCTTGGTCGGTGGTATTTACCTTGGTTTGAAAATAGGCTTGTGCTGCCTTATTCATAAATATCCTCTATGGTTATACGGCTGATTCTTTTCTCTCGTCAGTTTTAGCAGCTTGTTATACCTCTATTGGCAAAGAAGCGCAATACTTACCCCAATTGTGCCAATTGTTGGTTCAATATTTCCATATTACCATTGTAATCACCAAGCAGGGTATCAAGACGTGCGTACTTGAGTTTTTCCCGTGTTTCCCAGCGTTCTAAGCGTTCCATCTCTTCGCTGATTTGCTCATCATAGCTACGAATTTGTTCGGCATAGCTTTCTTTGGCAATCATCAGACCGCCATTATCTTCACCAAGGGAGGGGTCACTGAGCTTTGGCTCAACGTATTTTAGCTCGGCGGCGAAAAAGTCTAACATTTGGTTGACTTTGCCTTGTTGCACAGACACGTTGCCTGAGTAGGAACCTTGCGTTAAGTTGTCGATGGTAATGGCCATACCGGAAGCACCGCCAGCATTACCCACCGAATAGGTGTTGGGTTGGAGGTCACTTTTTGAAGCGGCGACGCCATTGATCATCACATTGTATGGGTTGCCATCGGCGTCAATATCATAACTAACTTCATAGGTTCCAGGCTGAGTTAAGCCATCAATATGGTTTGCATAACGAAAGTTTGGCGACGAAGAGGTGCCCACACTATCAGTGGAGAAAAAGTTTATGACATCTTCAAGATGATTGGTAATGGCATCATCAAAAAGGGCTTGGTCAAAAGCCTGAATTTCTTCAGTACTGCCATGGGGCGCAATGGTAAACAGGCCATAGTCTGCCGAGTCTAAATCAGAAGATACTTTAATACCCATCATGGCAAGGCTTGAGATAAAATCTCCGGAGAAAATATCATCGGCAGTCATGGGTTGGAAACCGGGAGGGTTGTTACCGATGGCATCTTTTAAACGCCCAGCAAAGGATTGCACCCCGTAGTCCCCCGTAAGAGCCGAGCCTTCGGTGGTGTCCATGCCGGCATTGCCGTATTCATCGTAAGTGGGGGAGACATCTTCTGTAATGGCCGTTAAGTCTTGAATTTTTTTCAACACAGAGTTGACAGCGTCAAGTACTGTTTGAATATTATCTTTCACAGAATCGGTGTCGGCGGCCACGGTAATTTGGGCTGTACCCACATCACGCAAGGTTAAGGTAATGCCTTCTAAAACGTCGGTCACTTCGTTGGTGCTGGACGTTAAATCTTGCGGCCAGTTGTCCACTTTAAATATGGCATCTTGCGAAGCTTGAATGGCCCAAATGTCCGAGCTGGTGGCAGAGCCGCTAATACCCGCAGAACCGGGAATGCCCGTTACAGCCATAACATTTTCTAAAACAAGTTTGCCGCTGCTATCGTCAAAGGGAATACCGTTAGATCTAAGGACTGTGCGTAAATTTGAGTCTCTGGAAACATCAGCAGCAACAACCGTACTTCCGTCTGCCATGGTAAACGTAATATCAAAGGTGGCCGGTGTTAAGCCCGTTTGTATGTTAGCCGTGGCATCAACGGGCTGGGTAAAATCGGGCCAATCCATACTCACATCTCTAGCTGTGGGCGTTGCCAGAAGAAAATCCGCTGCCATAGTAATACCGCTTAGAGTTACTACTGTTTCCGTACCTGTATCTTCTGTGGTGGCACTTACCGGATAGCCTTTATCGGCAAGGGCGCTAAAAATATCTGCTTGGCTGTGTGCTTCTGTAAAAGCTATTTCAACCGGTTCTCTATCAGCATTGATAAACGTATACGTTGCTCCAGTAGTGTACGTGTCCTCGGTGGATACTTGTTCTGGCAGAGTAAACGTCGTAGTAGGTGTCACCTTAGATGTAATGGTTGAGGTGGCCCCTTCGGGGAGGGTACCCGTGGTCTCTATGGAGCGTAAGCCCGCAATGACCATGTTGCCGTCGGCATCTTGGGTGACTGCGTCGGGCACTATATCATTCACAGCAGAACTAATAGTATCGTATAATTCTTGCTGCGAAGCATTGCCGGCAATAGGTCCTACAGTAATAGGATCCGCTACGTTATCCATCTTTATGCTATAAGAATAGGTATTAACCTTATCGTTAGCAGTAAAGGCCGCATCTAAATCCACCGCAGAGGAGGACTCCCACGACCCTGCAGCCCCAGTCATGCCCAAAAGGCCAGAAGGCAAAATCTGTAAGTTAGCGTCGGCCCCTGATTCTTTACCGGAAATCTGGAAAGCATAACCATCGGCGGTTTTCATAAGGCTCATCTGCACACCGGGGTTGGCTTTGTTTTCATTAAGCATATTGGCAAAGCCTTCCAAGGTGGTGCCGGGGGGCACGGCCATGGTTTGCGTTTGCCCTTTGTAGGAATACGTAAAGTCTATGGGAGCACTAGTGCTGTTGATGACAGTCGTTTTTTCGTCATAGGTATGGGTGCTGGCCCAAATGGAATTGCTGGCCAGTTGCTTTACTTCCACTTTATGCGTGCCGTCCACGGCGTCGGCGTCGGCTTTAACGCCAATGGTGGCTTCATCGCTACTGGCGGCAATTTTAGTAAGAAATTTGGAGGGGCTATCCAAATTTCCCAAAGATTCTTGGGCTTCGGCAATAACATCCAAAAGCTCTTGGTAGGCTTCGTAAGATTCGTTGGCAACGTCACGAGAGTCTTCTAAGTTGTAGAGTTTTATGGACTCAACTTCTTTTAATTGCGCAATAATTTCATTGAAATCGGTGCCGCTACCGATACCAGAAAAAGATATGCCGCCTGAAATAGTGTTTGACATAGAGTTACCCTCGTATGGAAAAATTTGCCTTATATGCTATGGTAAAAACCTAGCATGGGTTGTGATGCAAAAAGTATGCTAACTTTTTTAGCGTAGACATTAGCTCATACAATATACACACCTCATAAAACGTACTATCGGCCATAACAGAATATACTTAACAGACGTTGACATATTATAGAAACGCTGATTAAATAAATTGATTTTTTAGCATATTTTTTCAAACCATAGGGTGTGCACCACAAATTTTCTTCTTGCAGGTCGTTCAAGATACTATGCGGACGTAATTGTTTTTTTAAGGGGAAGAGTCTGAAAGGAGGCATTCTGTGAAATTTTTTTCCTAAAACAGTTTTCCCTCTCAGGAAAAAGAATTAATCAGCGTCTTCCTAAGTAGAGACCTCTGCACAAACGTAAACGGCTTTGCCGCCCGTTGGGGCGGACTTAACGGCGAAGCAAAGCTGCGTCTATTCTTGAATCTTGGTCGTATTGACTGTTGTCAACGCTCTATAAACGTTACACCTTGGCTTTTTGCTCCTTGGCAGCTTGATGAAGACGAAGCTCTTTGCGGCACAACTCTTACTTTTCCTTGGTAATTATAATGACAACAAAATATCATTGGCTTTGGAATTGCCTTGCGCGATATACCCCTTTATACAAACATGTACTTGTGGCTTCGGTGGTTATTAATCTTTTAAGCCTTTCCATGCCCCTTTTTATCATGAATGTGTACGACCGTATTGTGCCCAATAATGCTTTTGAAAGTTTATGGGTTCTTGCCATTGGCATGACCATTGCGGTGAGTTTAGATGTCTTTTTACGTACCGTGCGTATTCGTTTTGTGGACATAGCAGGGCGCAATGCCGATGTGAAATTACAATCGCTTTTCTTTAAACATCTTATGGATGTGCGTCTGGATGCCTTGTATACGCACCCTGAAACAAAATCCATAGGGGCCATCATAACCAGAGTTCGTGAGCTGGAATATGTGCGTGATTTTATAGGCTCAAGCACCTTACTTGCTCTTATGGATCTTCCTTTTATGTTGCTTTTTATTGCCCTGACTTTTTACATTGGCGGCGCCATTGCCGTTATTCCGCTTTTTACCGTTCCGCTTTTGGTTATTTTTGCCTTGTTGGTGCAATCGTCCTTTGCACGCACGTCACGGGAGCAAATGCACGCCAATGCTTTGAAACAATCTTTTTTAAATGAAGTGGTTTCAAGTCTTGAAACCACTCGTGCCACACGTATGGAACGTGTTTTGCTGAAACATTGGGAGGCTTATACCGGTAAGGCCGCCGATGCCAATATTCGAACTCGGGCGCATTTGAGTATGCATGCCAATGGTATGACATATTTTACCACCATTTTGACAGTATTGCTCGTTATTGTTGGTGTATATCGTATAGCTGACGGTTTAATGACTACTGGTGGGCTTATTGCTTGTGTTATTTTGTTTGGCCGTTGCGCCGGCCCCATTAATGCTTTGGTGAATATTTTAGCACATTTTCAAAAAACACTCTTGGCTGTGAAACAATTGCATACGTTTTTAGATTTGCCCCGTGAAAATCCTGAAGTGGCAATAGAGGATAGTATTACAGAAAATACACTTCCTCAAAAAATGTTGGCAGTACCCTTTGTTTTTGAAAAAGTATCTTTCAGCTATCCTTCAGCGCAACAACAAAACTTGGCAGTAAAGGATATTCAATTGCAAGTGAGCGCCGGAGCTAAAATCGCTTTTGTGGGGCCGTCTGGCTCTGGTAAATCTACCTTGGCACGTCTTTTTGCTGGTATTTATAGCCCCACAGAAGGACGTGTGCTTTTGGGCGATATGGATATGCGCCATGTACCTATGCGCCCCTTTCGCAATACATTAGGTTTTTTACCCCAAGAAATTCGTATTTTTCGTGGTACTTTGCGCCATAACATTGCTTTAGCATGGCCCTATGAGGGGCCTTGCCAAGAAGAGGCTCTTGTGAAGGCTGCCACCTTGGCAGGTGTTATGGATTTTGCCAGTCAACATCCTCTTGGCCTTGATATGCCCTTGGGAGAACAAGGTACCGGTCTTTCTGGTGGACAAGCACAATGCGTGGCCCTTGCCCGTGCCCTCTTGGGGGACCCGCATACTCTTATTTTAGACGAACCGGCTGCGCAATTGGATACGGCCTCAGAACAACGCTTGGTACAGCGTCTTATTCCGTACCTAAAAGATAAAACTGTACTCCTTTTCACACACAAGGCACATATGCTTAACTTGGTAGATAGGGTAGTGGCCATAGAGAAGGGGCGCACCGTATGGACTGGGTCACGCCAAGAGGCTGTGGAGCAGAAAAAAATATGAAAAAAATGCCTACAACGTCCTTGCCTACTGCGGCATCTGATACTGCGACATCTGATACTGCGGCACCTATTATTGTGGCACCTGACGCTTCTGGTACTCATGTTGCTGAAACGCATACTTTTGGTGCTTCTGTACCAACTTCTGCGAAATCCGGCTCTGCTGGGACGCATGTTTTTGGCTCGGGTACTCCGGCTTCTGATACGCCTGTTGCCGGTGTTGTTACGCCCAATGTCGCTGCGCCCAATGCCGACGGAAAAGCATGGTGGCGTTCTCTTTTTTCCCGTTTTGTGCCAGATCCCACAGAAAGGGATGTAGATAAAACCTCTGTACGCTTGGTGTGGTTTAGTGCCACGGGCGTACTATTACTTTTTCTATGGGCCGCCGTGGCAGAAATTGATCAAACGGCCCGTGGTTTAGGGCAGGTGGTGCCTTCGCAACGTGTACAGCTTGTTCAAAATTTAGAAGGGGGCATTGTTCAGGAAATTACTGTACGTGAAGGGCAGCAGGTGGAGAAAAATGCCATTGTCATGCGTATTGATAATGAAAGTGCTGATAGTCAATATCGTGAAGCCTTGGTGCGCAGTTTAGAGCATGAGGCAAGTATCGCACGTTTTGAAGCTCTCATTACTGGTGCTGAGCCGCAATATCCCCCCAGTGTCATGGAAAACCCCGACTTGATACATCGACAAAATGCCCTTTTACATGCCGCCCGTGAGCAAAATACCGCTGAGCTGCATGTGCTTGCCTTGCAAGTGGAATCCATAAAAAGAGCATTGGCAGAACAAAAAGAAGCCCAAAAACAAAGGCGCACAAGTTTGGCCTTGACGGAAAAAGAGCGTAGTTTAGCTTTGCCTGCTTTAAAAGCTCGTGCGTATGCAGAATTGGATTTTTTAAATATTGAACAACGCTTACAAGCTTTAAAAGCAGATCTGGCCGTCTTTGAGCATTCCATACCACGTATGGAAACTGCCGCACAAGAGGCGCAAGAACGCTTACGTTTACGTAAAGCAGAAATACAGTCGGAGTATCGCCAAAGGCTCAATGAAGTGCAGGTGCAATTCCTTTCCTTGCGTGAGCTTATTACCGCTGCCGACGATAAGGTAAAGCGTACAGTAATGCGCTCTCCGGTAAAAGGTATTGTTAAGGCTATTTATGTCAATACCGTGGGGGGAGTGGTGGCCCCTGGGGTGACGGTTATGGAGGTGGTGCCCATGGATGATTCGTTTATTATTGAGGCCCGTTTTAGCCCTGCAGACATAGCTTTTCTTTATCCGGGACAAAAAGCCCTCGTGCGCATCACGGCGTATGATTTTTCCGTATACGGCGGCGTAGAAGGCAAGGTGGAAAATATCAGTGCCGATACTTTACAAAATAAGCAAGGCGATACCTATTATCAAGTGAAGGTGCGCACCAACAGCACGCATATGAGGCATGGGGGTGAAAACCTTCCTATTTTAGTGGGTATGATGGCAGAAGTAGATATTCTTACAGGGAAAAAGACAATTTTAGACTATTTATTAAAGCCTTTGCTAAAAGCACAACAAAGGGCTTTACGCGAACGGTAATTTTTTCTACGTAGTCGAAGCTTAAAAACGTATTTTTATACGTTTTTAAGCAAGGCACTCTCACTCCAAATACCCCGAAAAACATGTGTTGTTTTGTTATAGTGCCCATAAGTAGAGACCTCTGCACAATTCATTATGCAGAGGTCGCAAAATAACATTTTGAAAAATACATGTATTGAAACAGTTTTTTTCAGTAAATGAGTATAGTAATAATTGTTACTGAGTAAAAATCTTAAAGTACTCAATGGTTTTTTCTAAACCTTCACGTAAGCGGGTGCGTGGTTCCCATTGCAGATGTTCTTTGGCAAGGCTAATATCTGGTTGGCGTTGCTTGGGATCATCTGCCGGTAGTGGGGTGTAGATAATTTTGGAACTACTGCCCGTCATTTCCACCACAGTTTCAGCCAATTCTTTAATGGTAAATTCGCCGGGATTGCCCATATTCATAGGGCCAGTAAAGTCCACAGGCGAAGCCATAAAACGCACCATAAGCTCTATGAGGTCATCTACATAACAAAAAGAGCGGGTTTGAGAGCCGTCTCCATAAATGGTAATGTCTTTGCCTTCAAGGGCCTGCATGATGAAGTTAGAAACCACACGCCCGTCGTTGGGGTGCATGCGCGGGCCATAGGTATTAAAAAGACGGCCCACCTTGATGGCAAGATTGTGTTGTCGCTGGTAAGAGAAAAAGAGGGTTTCAGCGCAGCGTTTGCCCTCGTCGTAACAAGCCCTTGTGCCAATGGGGTTCACATGGCCCCAGTAATCTTCTGTTTGGGGGTGCACGTGGGGGTCGCCATATACTTCTGAGGTGGAGGCTTGGAAAATACGTGCGCCCAGTCTTTTGGCAAGACCAAGGGTATTTATGGCACCATGCACACACGTCTTTATGGTTTGTACGGGGTCATGCTGATAATGGATAGGGGAAGCAGGGCAGGCGAGGTTGTATATTTCGTCCACTTCTACAAAAAGGGGAAAAGTGATGTCGTGGCGCATAAGCTCAAAGCATTTATGTTCCAGTAAATGTTCTACATTTTGTCGTGCACTGGTAAAAAAATTGTCCACGCACAGTACTTCATGCCCATCGGCAAGCAAGCGTTCACAAAGGTGAGAACCCACAAAACCTGCGCCACCAGTAACTAAAATTCTTTTTCGTAAATGCATATGACCTCCAAAGTAACGCCAATTATTGTATTTTCTTTTGTTATAAAAAGCAATGAGATTGTTGCATAGGGCTTTGGCCTGTAAATGTAAACAGTTTTGCAATAGTAAGTACACTTAAATAAATCTTTTCCCTTGACAAAACAAGGGTGATTTTTTATTCAGCATCTTTTGCAAATAGTCCAAAAGTATTGAGGTAGGCATGTTTGAGAGCCTTTCAGATAGACTTTCCAGCGTATTGCGCCATATAGGCGGCAAGGGACAACTTACGGATGAGAACATCCAAGAGGGTCTTCGCGAGGTACGTTTGGCCTTGCTTGAGGCCGATGTTAATTTCAAAGTTGTCA
>CAYJDE010000017.1:0-21675 GCA_964368805.1 uncultured Desulfovibrionaceae bacterium | reverse complement strand
GTAAGATGAGTCTGACGCAGTTAGTGGGCAAAAAGGCATTTAATCAGCGTTTCCTATAGATTGCACTTTTTCAACGGCCTCATAACACCCCTTGCATAAGTGCCTTAATGGCCTTATAGTTCCAAGCATGGAAAAAATATTTACTGTAAAAGCCAAAGACGGCGAAGCCCGCACAGGCACCTTGCGCACGGCCCATGGCCTCATTCAAACCCCCATCTTTATGCCTGTGGGCACGGTGGGTTCGGTAAAGGCCATTGCTCCCGATGATTTGCACGCCATGCAGGCGGAAATTATTTTAGGTAATACCTATCATTTATACCTACGTCCCGGTGATGACCTTGTGGCTCGGCGTGGCGGTTTACATGGTTTTAATGCGTGGGATAAACCCATCCTTACAGATAGTGGCGGTTTTCAAGTCTTTAGCCTCAACGATTTGCGTAAAATCAGTGAAGAAGGCGTGGAATTTCGCTCGCACATTGATGGTTCCAAGCATTTTTTTACTCCGGAAAATGTCATTAAAATTCAGCGCAATCTCAATTCTGACATCATGATGGTGTTGGATGAGTGCGTGGCCTATGGCAGCGACTATGCCTATACAGAAAAATCGCTGGCTTTAACCACACGCTGGGCCAAGCGTGCCCGTGAAGCATATCCCGCCGGCACAGCCCAAAATTTGCTTTTTGCCATCACACAAGGCGGTTTCTTTAAAGATTTGCGTAAGCGTTCTGTGGAAGAACTTTGCGGCCTTGACTTTGACGGTTTTGCCATTGGAGGCCTATCGGTGGGGGAAAGTAAAGAAATACTTATGGATTTTCTTTATTATACCGCACCGCTCTTACCCCAAGACAAAGCCCGCTATCTCATGGGTGTCGGTACGCCGCTGGATATTGTCAACGGCATTGCCGCCGGTATTGATATGTTTGACTGCGTTTTGCCCACACGCAATGCCCGCAATGGAACTTTGTACACCTCCCTTGGCAAAGTAAATATCAAGCGCAAAGAATTTGCCGAAGACGATAGTGCTCTTGACCCTGCATGTTCTTGCTATACCTGCCGCACCTTTAGTCGTGCCTATTTGCGCCATCTTTACGTAAGCCACGAACTGCTGGCCTACAGACTTAACTCTCTACACAATTTAACCTATTTCTTAGATACAGTACGCCGTGCCCGCACAGCCATCGAAGCTGGAACCTTTGCCGCATTTAAGGCATCCATGGAGGCTATCTATCCTGAAGAGGTTGTTGTTTAAAGGAATTATTATTATGGCACATCAAGAAGATACAGCCCCTTTACCCCATGCCCCCCCTGCCCTTATGACAGATTTGGACACAAAGCCCGTGCCCATACTTGTGGTGGCACCGCCTAATGTAGAACGTATTGTGCAAGATGCCACCCAAAACCTCCCTAAAACACCGCAGGAAAAAGTTTTACAAGGGCGCATTTTTGACACCAGACAACGATTGATTCGCCAACTTATGCAAGACAGTTTGGTAACAGAAGAAAAAGCATACCATGCCGACAACCAAGAGCAACAAGATTTGAGCCTAAGCCAAGAAGAGCTTTGGCGTGACATGTTGCCCCCTTTATTACTGCCGCCCATACGTAAAACCACCCATTTTTCCGCATGGCGTTCGGCTTTATTGGCGGTGTTAGGGTTGGTATTTGGTTTTGCTGTGGGACAAGCCTTTCTTTCAGTAGGCCTTTTTGATGCCGTGTTCATGCAAGGCACAGAACAAGCCGCTCAAAGTACCCAAAGCACCAGCCTTACCATTATTTTTGGTTTACTTGGCGTCATGGCTTCCCTGTGGTTGGCAGAATATTTCATCCATGCTATGAGTTGCGATAGTTTACGTCTTTTTGGAAATCGTTACCGCTGGAAACCCTTCACCCGCATAGCTTCGTGGATCTGGATGGGCTCATTGGTATTAGCGTTAGCACGAGATATTTTCCAAGGCCAATTGGGCCCCTTACATATGATACAAATGTTTGGGCATTTTTTAAACACCGGACAATCCCTGCCCTTCTTTAACAACATTTATGGGGTGCTGCTGTTCACTTTTTGCTATGCCCTTTTCCTTAAAAGACCGTTGTACTTTGACCACCAAGATTTTGAAGAAAAGCTTTCCATGGCTGTGTATCAATGGTGGGCTGGGGCTAGCCGCATTGGGCCCCTCTTATTTGAAAATATTCGTCTTAAAAATGACCCCAGCAAAGATGCTTGGAAAAAAGTGGGCAGTGAACTTTACTCCTTAGCCGGCGAACTACCAGAAGCTCGGCAACAGTGGTTAGAAGAACGTCTGCGCCGTTTAGGCATTGAAGTGACCAGAGAACAAGGTAAGCTGGTTTGGGCTGAAGAAATGACCGACCGCTACACCCCCCTTGGGCATATCAGTTTTGGAGATGCTTGCTATGTGGATGAACCGCCCATTTTTGAACAAGGGCTACTTATTCGCAAAGGAACTGTACGCAAGGTAAGGAAATAATATGCATAAGAAAATTCGTGTCATGGCCATGGATTTGGGCACCAGCAACACCTGTATTGCCGCATGCAATTCGGATATTAACGATGGTAAAGTCACCGTCATTAAGCCTGACCAATGGCAAAATCCAGCCCTTGGCGGGGCCATTCCCACCCTTGTGCTCTACAAAGATGAACAACCTTTTTTAATCGGTGCCGCCGCTGAGTACGAATTTGGCGAAGCCGGTGAAGAAGAACGGAAACAGTATAGTCTACGTAGCCAATTTAAACCCGATGTGGCTGTCAATGATGCTGCCAAACAATGCATGTTAGATTTTTTGCGTTTACTGCGAGAAAGAGTGCCTTTGTCCCCTTTAGATGCCATAAAAAATCAACAAAGCACACAAAGCTATGCTCATGCAGATAACTTGCATGAAGAAGGCCATGAAAATGACATGGCCTCGGATATACCCCATACCGCAGTAACAGCGCATAAAAATACTACCAACAACGCCAAACAACACACAGATACGGAGCATGGACGTATTTTAGTGGGCATCCCCTCTCAAGCAGAAAATCACTATCAACAAGTATTACGCCAATGCCTGCATGATACAGGTTGGCACAATGCCCAGTTTTTACGTGAACCCATGGGGGCTTTATTACACTATATTGCCAGCGGTGCTTTGCCACCTTCTGTGGCGGCCAAAGGCGTACTTACAGTAGATTTTGGCGGCGGCACCTGTGACTTTGCCTACTTACGCCGTGCCGATGTGGTGGGACGCCATGGGGATATGTTGTATGGTGGCCGCCTCTTTGACGATTTGTTCTACCAAATTTTGCTAGAACATAATCACGGCCTTGAGCAACAATTACGTAAACAAAACAATATGTACTATGTACATTGGGTGGCCTGTCGCCGTGCCAAGGAAGAATTTTCTGCCGCCATGCATAAAAATAGAGAGCAAAGCATTACCATTCGGGTGCGTTGGTCTTATTTTGATGGCAAAAATGTGCAAGAATGTTCCGCCTATATTGAAAATTTCACCTGGGCCCAATTTATGGAGCGAGCCGGACGCTATGTGGCCAGTGAAGAATTTTTATTATCCTTGCAAGAACATGGACATAGAGCCGGCCTTTCCCCCCGTGGTCAAGGGCTTTTACAAGGCAAACAAACAGACTTGGTCTCCTGGTTTGAAGATGCTTTTTTAGAAACACTAAAAAATGTGCGTTCTGCGCCAGAAACAGAAGCAAACCTTTCCCCCCTTGCTGACAAGCCGCTCATTTTGCTTACCGGTGGCAGCAGCGCTTGGCCTTTTGTCCTTGATGTGGTGCGCCAAACCTTGGGGCAAAACAGTAAAATTCTTATTGGCGATGAACCTTATGCCGACATTGCCAAAGGGCTTGCCCAATACGATATTTTGGCAGCCCATTTACGTGAAGGGCGTGAAGCCTTACAAACAGAATTACCCTCTTTTATGAATGAGCGTATTCGCCGCCATGGTATTGAACGCATTCTTGAAAATGGTTCACAAATGCTGATGCAAGACATGGGCGATTTTTTACGTAATGTGGTGCTTATGCCAGAATTTCGTCGCTACCGTGAAGAAGGTGGCTCTCTTTCTAAGCTCATGGAAGGCATTGCCAAATCCCTTATGGAAGAGGAAAAACGCATCCAAGACTTGCTGGACACAGCCATGGTACGCATGGGGCGCAATATTGTGGACGCGTGCCGCAAAGAGCTCAAAGACTGGTTTCATGAAAAGGGCATTCCCATTGTGCCTGAACGCTTAGAACAAACGTGGCTGGCCATGGCCATGGATAATTTTATTAGCCGCATGGGAGAAGAGCTAGGCAAATCTACCTTAAGTCAAGACCGCAATGCCGCCGAAATGGCCACCATGGTGGCAGCCCCTGGCCTTGCCGCCTTGGCTGCTTCTGGGGCTCCCATCACCGCCACCTTACTTGGGGTCAGCGGACTGGTGCTTATGAAGGTTTTTAATTTGGATAAGTGGGTGGTAGGTAAAGTGCTGTATGTACCTGTGCCCGGTCTTTTACGCCGACGCATTTTTAGTGAAGCACGCTTGGAAAAGTTATGCCACGAGCAATTAAAATCCTTTGGGGCAGAATTTAAAAAGCAAATTTTACATTCCTGGAAAGAAAGCGAAGGACATATTATGGCAGAAGCTGCCAGAGTGGCCGGAGAAGAAATTGCCTCTTTGGATATTTTAAATATTACCCCTGCTTAGAGACCTCTGCACATATAAAACTATATAAAACAGCAAAGCCCCATTTTTATATACATTTCACATATAAAAATGGGGCTATTACCTTAACTTAGCTAAAATACTTTTGTATTACAAATGTGCTTTACCAAGACATCCCGCTATCTTTCAATAGTTTTTGCGCCGAAGCATGGCCTGCCCTTGCCGCTTTTTTAAACCACTCAATAGCTTTCTTATCATCAGCTTTTACGCCAATGCCATTTTGGTAAAAAGTACCCACATTATGCATTGCCTTGGGGTATCCTTGTTCAGCAGCCTTTTTTATCCATTGAAAAGCAAGTTCAAGGTCCTTAGTAATGCCTTCCCCTGTATAGTAGTGAATGCCAAGGTTAGACTGGGCCACGGGTAAGCCTAGCTCGGCAGCGGCACGAAAATATTCTACGGCTTTTTTCATGTCTTTTTCTACAGCTTCGCCTTGGGAATAAAATTGCCCCATATCATTAAGCGCTCTGGCATGGCCTGCTTCGGCAGCTTTTTGACACAATTCAAAAGCTTTTTTCAAATCTTTCTCAACATACTTCCCTTCCTGATACAAGGTGGAAAGATCGTGCATAGCGTCGATATGCCCTTGTTCAGCGGCTTTTTGCGTCCATTTGGCAGCTTCTGCCTTATCTTGCTTAACACCTCTTCCGTGATAGTACATCAAGGACAAATTGTACTGCGCATCATCATAATTATCACTTGCTGCTTTATTATACCATGCAAGAGCTTGCGCATAATCTTGGGACACACCGTTACCGTTTTCATACAGTCTGCCTAAAGAGTTTTTAGCCACAGCCTCATCTTGTTCCGCAGCTTTAATATATAACTCGTAAGCTTTTTTAAAATCTTGCGGCACACCATTACCTTCCTCATAGAGATAGGCTAAATTTGACTGAGCGGTTGGTTCACCTTGATCTACAGCTTTTTTGTACCACGAAACAGCTTGTTTTATATCTTCTTTTACACCTAAGCCAAATTCATACATATAGCCCGCATTGGTTTGTGCATAGGCATCACCCTTTTCTGCGGCTTGTAGATAAAGCTTTGTCGCTTCTACATATTGCTCATTGTCAAAAAGTTTATCTGCTTCGTCTAAAAGTTTTTCCATATCAGAAGAAGTAGAGTTTTTCTTTTTAACAAGCGGTGCCAGACCTTTTTTCTTTGGTTCCTCTTTTGGACTGCTAGATTCTTCCACCTGCTTAGCAAGGTCTGTGAGGCTTGCAGCATGAAGAGGGGTTTGTAAGCAAAGAAAACAAAGCACCATAAAAAATAAAGATGTATACTGCATAACGGGTTGCAACAATACTTTTTGCATCAGCGTCTTAATCATAAGAAAAGGCCTCCTTCAAAAAAAAGAGCACCTATACGGCGCCCTTATGTGTTTTTTATATGATGATACTAAATACTGTCAGAAGGGAAAGAACGCATTTCTTGTTGCATCATTAGAGGGATACGTTCTTCAGCACAGTATTCAAACATAACCGCCGTACCAAAACAAGAAAAATACTTACTTCCATCAGGGTGAAAAGCCACATTTTCAGAGTAGCCCACAATGGCCTGTGCGCCTTTACTGATGGCTCTACCAGCCATACCAAAAAAGGCTTCGTCAGAGTCGTAACCACGGCAACACACAAGACCCAGCACTTTTATGATGTTACGCCCTTCCACTTGATGGGTGGTGACCACAGGAAAACGTCCGGAAAGAAATATTTCTTTTACCTTATCATTGGCACTATTATTTGTAGGACGTGTTTCCGTCTTCTTTTTTTTCTTTGAACTATCACCGAGCAGAAAAAGCATGGCAACCTCCTTGATGGCTTTCCAATTGTATATCCCTTATTGCAAAAGTTTTGCCAATTTTTTTTTACATAATAAAACAAGAGCGTTAATACACTTGAAAAGTGAGCTAGGCATTTTTTTGACGTTCTAAAACTGTCAAAAAACAGCCAAAGAAACCATAAAGGCAAAGCTTGCCGCCCTTTGACTTCTCATATCTTCGGCTATATATTTTCTTCATGCAAAAACCGCTTCCTTCCACCCTCCCCCTCACTCCCGGCATCTATATTTATAAAAATGCCCAAGGCCGCATTATTTATGTAGGAAAGGCCCGAGTTTTGCGTAAGCGCATCCTTTCTTATTTTCGAGAAGAAGGACTGCCCGTCAAAACGCAAGCCCTTATGCGTCATGCTGCTAGCCTTGATACCATTTCTACCACCACCGAAAAAGAAGCCTTACTACTGGAGGCAAGTCTTATTAAAAAGCATCGTCCCCACTACAATATTGTTTTGCGTGACGATAAGCAGTATATATTATTTAAAATATCCATCAATCACCCTTTTCCACGTCTAGAAATTGTACGCAGTACCCCCAAAAAAGGGCGTGAAAAGGCCCGTTATTTTGGCCCCTTCACTTCGGCTTTGGCAGCACGGGAAACGTGGAAAATTATCCACAAAGCTTTCCCATTACGCCGCTGCACAGATAGAGCCATGCGCAACAGAGTGCGACCATGCTTATACCATTTCATGGGTCAATGTCCGGCACCATGTATGGAAAAAATCACCTCACTGCACTATTATGAAGGCGTGCAAAAGGTTCAAGAGTTACTTTCGGGGCGTTCTGCAGCATTACTAGAAAGCTTACAGCAAGAAATGCTCGCCGCTTCAGAAGCGTTGGAATTTGAAAAAGCGGCGACTTTGCGTGATCAATGGCATGCTGTACAGCGTACAGTAGAAAAACAAGTGGTGGTGCTTCCGGGCGGAAAAGATCTTGATATTATTGGGCTTAGCTGCGTGGAAAAAGGCATGGCCTTGGGAATTTTATTTGTGCGCAGCGGTGTCCTTATGGACGGGCGCAACTATTTTTGGCCTGCGCTGGATTTTGAAGACACGCCGGAGCTGCTATTGTCATTTCTAGCACAATTTTATGGGCCCATCACACCGCCACCGCATATTATTTTACCTTGGTTGCCTCAGGAAGAAGTACCACAGGCTACGCCACACTACGATGAAATACAAGTACAAGACACCTGTCAAGACTCTGACGAAACACAATTTACCACTAGGGAAAGTTTTGAAGAAAAGCAAGAAAACAGTATGTTTACTGCCTTGGAACAAAGCTTGTCAGACCTACGACAGGCGCCCGTGCGCATTATTGCGCCACGCAGCCCAGAAGAGCACGCCTTGGTGGATATGGCTGCCACCAATGCCAAAGAAGAAGGGCGCAAGCATAAGGAACAGCCCCTTGAAGAACGCCTGGCTAAAGCTTTGCATTTAAGTACGCCACCCCATCGTATTGAATGTGTGGACGTTTCTCATACAGGAGGCCAACAAACCCGTGTGGGTATGGTGGTTTTTGAAGGTGGTAAGCCTCTGCCCTCTGCCTACAGGCAATATATCATGCCCGACGGCACCAGTGATGATTACGCCACCTTGGCCTTGTGGGTGCAGCGTCGCCTACAGTCTGGCCCGCCTTGGCCTGATGTGTTGCTTATTGATGGGGGAAAGGGACAGTTATCGGCGGTGCAACGAGCTTTACAAGAGCATGGCCCCAAGTATGGGCAAGAATATGTGGCAGAACAAAGCCCAACACAAGCGCATGAGGATACGCAAGGACAAATACTGGCACAGAGTCAAAAAGCTCTGCAAAAACAGGAGCCGGACCAAGGACAGGGGCACGTACAAAAGCACGTACCGGCACACGAGCTGGAGCAAGGAGGCGAGCTTTTTGCCTTGGCCGCCATTGCCAAGGCCAGAGACGAACAAGGTCATGCCGACCGCAGAGCAGGCAATGTGAGCGATAGAATCTTCCTACCCAATCGTAGCAATCCTTTGCCATTGCGAGAAGGTTCCCCAGAGTTACTTTTTTTACAGCATATTCGTGATTGTACCCATCGCTATGCCATCGGTAAGCATCGACAAGCCCGCAATAACGCTGCCCTCTCGGGGGAACTTATGCGCATTCCCGGTATTGGCCCGCACACAGCCAGATTACTTTGGGATCATTTTTCCAATACCGACGCCATGATTGGCGCAAGCCAAGAAGAACTTAGCACCATCAAAGGTATAGGCAAAAAAAAGGCGGAAGATTTATGGCAAAAATTGCAACATTTACGTAAGTAATGCCCATATAAGCAAGGGTTTCGCTACTTGCTAGCGTGCACCCAAGCATAAGAACGTGAACCGTCCTCATGATAAAAAATTACTCGCATACGTGTTTTGGCATCGGCCAATGCCCCTTGTGTATCTTGCACACATAAGGTCAACGCTGTGGGATTCCCCACAGGAAGCGCAAAAGAAGCGTGTCCGGCATTAAGTAAAGCATCATTATGATATACAGCCAAGGTCCCCAAAGCACTGGTTTTTACATCTGCCGTTTTCCAACTAACCATCATGCCACTTAAGCTTTCAAGACGTACAGCTATCAACGGACTTGGCGCATGAGCCACAGCATCCAAACAGGAGTCAGGTCTTTGGTCAGGAATAAAGGTTCCAAGCCCCATACGATCTTGCGCACTGTAGCTATTGTCTTGCAGTACAGCAAGGCCAGGTTTTTTATGCTGCGGTGCCACGGGGCTTTTCTTCTGCTGCGCAGGCAAAGCCATAGCCTCTTGCGCTGTTTTAGGGTCTTGGTCACCTTGAGAGGCCTTAGCCTCTCCCGCTACGGGTATGGTAGCACTTATGTCCGAGGCCCTTTGCGGTGAAGCTTTTTTAGCATCTGTGGCAGCGATATAGGCAGAGGGTTTTTGTTCTAAAAAAGCGAGTAGCGTCTGCTTTGACTGACTATACTGACGTATTTTTTCCATTTCTTCAGCGGTAAAGTCAATAGAAAGACTTTTCCAACCAGTGAAATTTGGGATAAAGCGTGGGGCAAAACCTGCTGCTGTGGCGGCCTCTGCCGTAGCAGATTTTTGTAACGTGGGTAGAGTTTTTTGCGCCCATCCTCCTTTACATTGTGGGTTTAGGTGCAAAAGCTGTTGCACCTTATTTTTATCTTGCTGGGTGCCAAGGCCCAAGGCGTACATTTCTGCCAAGGGAAGCAAGGTAGTACATTGCCCCTTATATTTAGGCGGCGCTGTATCAAAGGCTTCGGAATAGTAGGCAAAAGCAGTATCGAAATTTTGCGGCACAAGGGTGCCTGAATAAAAAAGAGAGCCCATGAGCGGTGCCAGAAAAAACAAAGAATCTTGTTTTTTCTTCGCCAAATACTGCAACACAGCAAAGCCAAGAAGAACATCGTCTTTACGGCTGCTATCCATAAGTAATTTCTTCGCTTCATTGGCAACAATACTTTCTCGTGCATTTTTTACTAAGTCAGCCAGATACAATGTAGTATCCATGGAAATATCCGTATTGTAATGCGCTTTTAATCGACGTACAGCCTCAGCACTGCCTAAAGCTGCCGCCTTGGTAAGCAAATTCTTTTCCCGTGCCTTGGCATCACCGCCATTATTGGGCAAAAGCATAAGCGTTTGTAAAGCTTTGGGATTTTGCATACGTGCTGCTTGCATCACCAATTCAAAGCCTTTAAATTTGTCTGCGGGATCTTCTGAAAGTATTAAAGTATGCCCATAACGCTCCATGGCCGGCGCATAGCCAGCATCAGAAGCAATTTTAAAATCTTTTTGCATTTGTAATTGTAACTGCGATCTCTCGGCAGGCGTCACAGGCCCAAGGCTTTTTTGCTGCGCTCTTTGTCCTTCATAAAAACGTAAAGGCGCATAACCTAAGGCAAAAGTTCCCATATGCTGCTTGTACGCCGCTAATAATTCGGGATGATTTTCAGCTAGATCTTGGTAAATGTGGAATTTATAGGCAAAAAGCTTTTCACGCAAAAAAGTTTTGGGAAGCGCTTTCACAAAAGCAGCTTTATCAGTAACAGCATCATATTCTGCTATAAGCTTTTGCTCCTGAGGCTGCAGTATATACGAAAACTCTTGTGACAAAGGCTTATCCAAAATACCCGCATCAATTTGATTAGTAAAATAAGCAAAAAACCAACGTGGCATTTTAGAGGCCATGCCATGCTGCGCATAAAAAGCTATAAGTTTTGCAATGTTATCTTTATCTTGCAAATCTTTAGGCAAACATTCCAATAAGTCTCGGGCTTTGGTATCTTCCTTGGCTACCGCTTCTAAGACAGCACGTATTTTTTGCAAATTTTCGGGGGAAAATTCTTTTAGTTGCAACATAAGTACTGCAATTCTATGCCCAAAGACTTTGAGTAAACTATCACTCATGTACTGCTCATAAAATTCCAATTCTTGCTTGGCATTTTTATAGCGCACAAAGCGTTTTAAGTCCTTTTCAATGTCATACCCCTTTTCCCCCAAAGCTAATCGCCTCAGCAAAAATTTCTCTGCACCAGGCACCGTGCGTGTGTACTCCCAAAAGGCTTTTTGAGACGCAGGGTTTTGTGGCTTCATAAAATCTTGATCTTTAGGGGCATGGCGTACTGCAAATTGACGGATACGCTTGGCATGTAAAAAAGCCTGCCGAGCTTTGGTATAATCTTGCGCCGTGCCAAGGCCCACCAGATGCAACTGACTTAAAAGCTTATACATACTGCCCAGCAACAACTCCGGTGAAGAAAGACGCAGTTGCTTACGCACAATGGCTGCATCACTTTCTGTCATGGCCGTTGCAGCCGCATCCATGGTATCAAGAGGGGCCAAATAGGCATATAACTGACCCCATTTTTTTTCTTTCAACAAAATAGCGGCACAAATACCCATGGCAACAACATTACCAGCCTTGGCTGCCGGCCCATATAGTTGCAAAACTTTTGCATAATCTTTGATTGGAATATCATCATTTAATAAAGGATAAGCACTAAGAGCTTTTTGGAACAACGCTTGGGAATGGCTTGTATCGGACGCTTTACCGGCTGTTTCGCCCAGCTGAGAACGTGTCGCATCAGGGGTAGCAGCACAGCTTTTATCTGCAAAAGTCATAAGATAAGCAAGACTTAGCAACAAAGAAACGCTTAATAAACGTAGAGAAAAATTCTTTTTATTACGTAGCATGAAAAATCTATATCCTTGCCTTTTTACCCACAAAAAAACCGTAAGCTTTAATAAGGGTATCATAAGACCTTCCCTAGGCAAGGTGAAGGACTTTTCTATGAAATACTGTTATCCAGCATGGTAATGCTTTTTTCTTCATGACCATCAAGGGCAGTTCATGAAAAACCATACTATTTTCTACGTTCCAACAGGTTTTATAAGGCATGGATAAAATAGAAACAATATATTATCCATGCCTAAAAAATACGTACATGTTCTAAAAAATATTAGTAGGGAAGTAACAGTTTCCGGGTTTCTTGTATCAAATTATGCAATGAAGCCCTGGTGACCACTTGAGGACGAAGGCCCACATCATTCCAACTAAGCCCTTGTGGGCTGAGTAAATTTTCTGTGGTAAGAATAAGCTGATTACCTTTGAAAGGAAAAACACTTTGCACTTGCCCCTTGCCAAAAGAGGTTTCTCCCATACTTTTGGCATGCCCATTATCCACCAAAGCCACCACAAAGGCTTCAGCAGCACTGGCCGTAAGCGTATCTTGCCAAATAAAAATTGGTGCTATATCCGCATAAAGACCTAATTTTGCAGCTTTTCTATTTTTTGTTACCAAAGCCCGAGAACGTGCGTTAGTGCGTAATTGGGCTTTGCCTAAAATGGTACCCTGTGGCAACAATTCGGCGGCGCAGGTTAATGCAGCCACAATATTTCCACCGGAATTGGAACGCACATCAAAAACCAAAGGCTGCAATCCTGCTTGCAATAATGCATCTGCAAACAGTTGCGGTGTTTTTTTATTAAAACGCCAAATACGAATACGTGCAAAACCATCGTGCTGTATTAATTGCACATGGGGTGGAGTAAATTTTTCACGGCGCACCGTAAAAGAGTGGCTATTAAACTGACGTTTTACCGTAAAGCTGGCTGTACTGCCCACAGGGCCAGACAATTGGCGCACATCCTCCATGCTGAATATGCCCACTAAAATGTCCCCTTCTTGCACTTTGGCCCTATGTGCCGCCCCATTGGGATAAGGCACACAGACTAACTCTCCGGCCTTATTGCGCACCACATCCATGCCAATGCTTCCATTATTTTCTTTGGCAGCACGTTGTTGCTTGGTAAATTCTGCTTTGGAAGTCCAATTGGCCCAAGGGTCAAAAGACTCAAGAAATTCACGAATATTTGCATCACTCAGCTTTCCTTGAGCTTGGAACTTGGCCAAGCGTTCAGGCGAAGGTGGCGATAAAGATTTTTCGCGTATCATATCCGCAAGGGGTTTTGTGGGGTACGCATCCGCCAATAGCGGACACGTAACCCCCAAAAGAAAGAAAAAAAGAATAAAGCAATTACGCACAAATTACTCCATGAGCAAAGCATCTATATCTTTTTCTAGGCTAGCATACTCTCTTTGCAACTTTTCCAAATACGCCTTACGTTCACCTACAGATTGTCCCGAAGGGGATGCTTGTGTGCTTTTTTGTAATATGTCAGCACGAGATCTCAGCTCGGCAAGACGCTGATTCTGTACACCGGTGCTACTATTAAGGCGTGCTTGCATGCTAGAAACTCTGGCACGCATATTACGCAATTCTTTTTCTTGTTGCGCTACACTGATGGTTTTTCTGCCCACTTCTTTTTCTAAAGCAGCGCTGTGTGCGGCACTACGGTTGCGTTGCGCCTCAGTACTGGCAAGGTGTGTCTCCCTTTGTTTTAGCCTTTCTTCATAGGCCGAAGGATTATAGGAGAAAAAACCACCTTGACTTGGGTCAGTAGTACCAACGCCACAACCACCAAGTAAGAAAGCGCACAATACCGCAGGAAGACAATATTTTTTATGTAACATAGCTAAATTCCTTTGTGGCACCGTTTAGATGGAAACACGCGTGGCATAAGATGCAAGGTTACTAGATTGCTTACGTGCGCTAGCTACCTGTATTTCCATTTTTCTAATTTCTTCTTCTATGATGGCAGCTTCATTATTCTTTTGTTCGGCACGAGCCTCTTGAGCATAGCCTCTTTGTCTAGAAATTTGTTCTTCTGCCTTGGCAATATATTCATCATTGGCTTTAGCTTGTTGCTCAATGGTATTTTTCATATTTTGCAAATCAGAAGCTTTGGCAGATTGATTTCTATAAGCAGACGCCAATTGCATAGATTTTTTATTAAGTTCTACCATACGTTTACGCAATTGCGCATTGTAAGAGGCAATGGCCTTGTTGGAGGACTGCGCTTCTTTAATACACGCATCTAGCCATTGTTCTTTGGTGGCATATTCTTCTTTCTTTTTAGCAACATATACTCCAGCACCAAGACCTACAACACCACCAACGCCAGCACCAATAGCTACCCATTTTGCATCACCGGTAGCCAAAGCCACAATGCCACCAAGCACAGCACCAGCCACAGCACCTGCACCTGCGCCTTCAGCTACAGTACGTGTACCGTCATCGGTTTTAGTGGCACAACCCATGGGTAATATCATGGCAAAGCACAATAAAAATGGAATTAATTTTTTCATAAACCCTCCCGTTTTTTGGTTTTAAAAGTATGTACACCCCAAAACACTACTTTTACCCTCTGCATACCAACACAAATCCTGTACCCCTATGTGTTGATGACACCGTATACATTGCACCTTTATTCGGATACCAACATACACTCTTTTAGACCATGCACGCCTTTTCGCTTATCACTTTGTCAGATTTTATGCGCTTTTCCGGTCATAAACTAGAAGAGAATACTCTCTTAAAACGCACTCATCTTTCTTCTTTTGCACGAAAAACATTTTATGCGAACACGCTCTAATAACAAGCAAATCTTTTAGCGATTGCTGAGTAAAAGTTTTTTATCTCAAAAATCTAAAGCATAACAAGGCCAAGAAAAGCTCTTATAAGGTCCTTATGCAGAGATTTTTTTAATACTATGAGCCGTAACAAATTGCAACCTTGCCCCGTCTTGCTTACTTTTTACTGAGGGCGTCTTGCTTTTTTTCCTTCTTCACCAAACTGTCAAAATGTTCTTGCCATTTTTTAGCATCGGCCTTTTTAACCTTAGCAAATTCTTTATAATGCTGTTCCACAAAATGTAATATATTCAGAGCCAAGGCTACTTCGGCGGCAGTCATACCTTTTTCTGCATCTTTTTCCGTATCTTTCTTGCGCAAGACAAAGGCATCGCTAACCGTTTTTGCAGGCAGGTTAGACAGTTCTTCAATGCTTTCTTTGTAGCGCTCTAAAAATCTTTGTGCATTGTAATTTTGCACAGTATACCGTTTTTCCCAATTGGCAGTAGGAAGGTTCTCTGCTTTATTTTCTTCGATACGTGCTGCAGTAAAATGCAAATTTTGCAAAGATTTTCTAAACTCTTGCCCTATAAAGTGTGCCTGACGTAACCACCCCATGGCATTATCGGCGTCGGCTTTACGGCGAATTTCTACTGTTTCACGTAAAGCTTTATCTGCATAAGCAAGCTCTTGACCTAAAATTTTAACAGCCTCTTGTGGCGGTGCATTACGTAATTTTTGTAAACGCATTATGGCTTCACGTACACTTGCATCGGCTTGGTCACTGATGGGAGCCATGGAACGCTGGGCAGGACTCATGGGCCTATGGGCTTTTTCAGCATTGGCTTGCTCTTCACGGGCCATTTCTTCTTCATAGGCATCTTCATGCTCTTCAATGGCATCACGCCCTGTCAATAAAGGGGCAGATAGAGCCAAGCGCATGCCTAAAGTTGGTTTTGTATTGGGCGTAATTTTGTTACCGCCACGCACTAAGTAAAAGGGCTCTTCTTGCCTTTTGGCAGAGCGTAAATCATCTGCATTCATGATATACGAACCGCCTCGACTGGTAAATCCGCCACTACGGCCTTGATAATAGCGCACTTGGTACTGATTAGAAGTCATTTCCTGCACATTACCCAGCATATCGTGCAATCCCAGAGGGTTGGCTTTCAATTTACCCACTTCTTTAAGTTTTCCATGGGAAGACTTAGGGCCTCCAAACCATTCAAAAGCCCCCAATTTGTCTCCATATACAATGGCTGCTTCAAAAACAGTTTTTTCCACATTTTTACCGCCACGGGCAGCAAATTCCCATTCCATTTCGGAAGGTAGGCGTACAAAGCCCGGAAATCTTCCTGCTTTGGGCACAGCGTTTACAGCATTAGCATACAGCCATTGGTTGAGAGTATCCATAAATTGCATAGCTTCAAAATACGACACATCGGTCACCGGCAAGGCTTGTTTTTCGGCAGTGAGTTCTTTATCTTTTAAATTAGCCGGCAAAGTGCCCATAACAGCTTTATATTGTTGACGTGTAACTTCGTATTTCCCTAAATAATATATCCAATGGTTCTCTTTATCTTCACTGGCGAAAGTGCCGCCCACCATCACTTGAGTAACACGGGTACGAAAATCTTCGCTTTCTGCATCACCCATATAAAATACTTCGCCATCCATGGGGCTATCGCCTTCCACCAGTATGGGGCGAAAAGCAAAGCAGACGCCTTCCGGCCCAGGGATAATCAAATCATCTGCCAATGGTTTAGGATTACAAGGTTTTACTTCTGCAGCATTGCCAAAGCATGGGAATAGCCCCCACAAGCAGCATACTACCAACATAAAAGAATAGTGTTTACTCATAGCCCCCTCCATTATTCATCACGCAAACTTTCTGCCGCCTCAATTTTTAACAAACGCAAGGCTGCAGCAATACCTGCCAACATGGCTGCCAACAAAGCCCACATGATAGCCCAAAGTTGATGTTCCACACCTAGTTTACACAACACTTCGCCAGGCAGAGTAAAATCTTGAGCTAAGGTATTCATATAGTATGAAATAGCATGAAAAAGCCCCAAAGAAAGCAACATACCAAGCCCTGTCATAACCAAACCTGCCGTTAAAGGAAAAGCACATAAGGAAGACCCATGGATGCCAAGCAAGCGTAACACAGCCAAGGAGCGTCGTTTGCGCTCCACGCTGGCATACAAAGATGCAAGCAAGCAAATGGCACCGCCAGCCACAGCAGCACCGGCAATGAGTCCTAAAATCAAAGATAGATATTGGTCCATTTGGCGCACACGTTCAATGTCGGCCACACGAGTTTTTACAATAACCCCTTCTTTTTCCAATTGCGCCGCAAGAGGGGCCACATCATCCAAGGTACGCGCATACATACGAAAACGCGAATAATTTTGTCGCCCTAACAATAAAGATATGTCTTGCGGGGCATTTGTTGCTTGTGTTACTGCCTGTCCTTGTTTTGGACTTCCCCCCTGACCTGCGCCTTGTGCCAGAGCATTGTGCTGCACTTGTGCTTGCAAAGGGCGTGTAAAAAGAAGATTTAACCGTGCCACCAAGCCTGGTGCCGCCACGGCAGTGCCTTCGGCAACACCTTCATGCCCTTGCAGTTGCATTAAAAATTGTACACTTTCGCCTTGTTCTGCCTGAGCAGCTGGAGCTTGTATATGCACCACGGCTTGCCCTTGCGGAAAATGCGCTACAAGACTTGGAGCCACCAAAAGCACAGAAGGGCTGTGTTGTACATTTTGCCAATACTTTGGCGACACCTTCTTGCCCTGAGAAGTGCTAGGATAGAGCGCTTTCCATGTATCAGAGGCCCATAAAGCAGAAGAATGTAACTGCAAAGACATGGTGTCTTTGGCAGGGCCGGTACTGTTTTGCAAGGAAAATTCCAAAGGAGCAGAAGGCCTACCGCCCATAGGTATGATGGCGTATTCCTTGCCACGCATAATATTGCGCAACTCTTGTAATTTAAAAAGGCTCAGCGGCAGATTGCCAGCTTCAAGCACCATGGCTTGCCAACCGGAAATGGCATAGTCCGTGGTTGTTTCCAAACGCACAAAGCCCGTACGCTGACGAATTTGTGCCAAGGTTATGGGGTCAATATTGTCTTTTGTATATAACAAGGCCGCATAAAACACAGGATAGGCTAGTGGCTTTTCTCCGGGCCAACCATATGCTTCCACGCCAAAACCATCACGATAAGCTTCCATACGTTCTAACTGAATAAGCGGAACAAAAACCATATCACGTCCGGAAGCCTGCTGCGGCAATACATCATGTACGTGCAAGGTACGTGATGCCGATTGCAAACCACCGCCTTTCTTTTGCCGAGAAATGGTGACATGCACACTGTCCCCTTTTTTAAGGCCCAATTTATGTGCAAGACTTGCTGTCAGCACACAGGCCCCTTCTTGGGGTATGGAAATATGATAGGATTGTAATAACCAGTCGCCGGCGCCGGTGGGTTGCATGTCTGCACGTACTTTCTTCTTGGTGGCTTCATTGCTAAACAATCCTGCCACGCCTAATTCTCGTGTTTTAGGCACCACAAAGCCCACATGAGGATTCTGCGCCCATGTGCTAAACCATGCAGCATCAAAGGTGGATGTACCTTGCGGGATAACTTCCATAAATCCCGGATCATTAATCATGCGTTGCCGCATCACTTCTACCACGCCATTTTTAAGCCCAAAAAAGAGCAACAAAGGCAAGGCTATGGCAGCTACCGTCAATACAAGACATGTGGTCATGCGGGCATCGTGGCGTAAATCTTTACAGGCCATCCATATGACAGAGGAAAACTCACGCATAAATACGCCCCTGTACCGATGGAACATGCGAAGCAGGCCACACTAACGTTGAATGCACATGCCCTTGCGTGTCGGTTTTTAAAGTAAATTCAGCCCAGGCATCGGCATGGCGAGCCATAAGCTCTCTATCATGACTTACAATAATGGCCCCTGCCCCGCTATAGCGCACCACCTCACGAAAAATAGTACAAATATTTTCAGCAGCATCGCTATCCACAGCGGCCGTAGGTTCATCGGCCAGCACCACGGCAGGTTTATGAATGAGGGCACGAGCAATGGCAACCCTTTGCCTTTGCCCACCGGAAAGATGTTGTGGCTTTTTAGAAATTTGATTAGCAATGCCCAAAGCATCCAAAAGGTCGTGCATCCAGACGGTGGTTTCTTTTTCGTTAAGCCCCAATAAGCGGGCGGGCAGTAAAATATTTTCCCGAACACTTAAAAAGGGAAGTAAACCGCCTGATTGCAATACATAGCCCAAACTTTGTCGCCGAATGCGGGCCAGCACCGGAGCACTGGCCTGCATCAGCGAAACTTTTTTACTATCTGCACTTTGCAAGTACATTTCGCCTTCTTGAGGTCGTAGTATTAAAGCGAGAATATCAAGTAATGTAGATTTCCCGCAGCCACTTTGTCCCACCACGGCAATAATATCACCGCTTTGCAAATACAGCATGGGCACAAAGAGGTTAAAAACGGCCTCATTTTTTTCACGCGTTAAGCGTACATCTCGTGCAGATAATAGCATTATGGCAATAACTCTAATTTCACAGCGGTTACATAGTCATCGGGGGCATCACCTTGATTGAGTGCATACCAAAGGTCTGGAGTACCATGAATACTCTGATAAGCCGCCACTTTAGCCCGCAAGCCTTCAATAAATTGATCTTGTTCGTCAGGACCAAGGCTTTCCCATAGCTCTGAAGACATGGTCATGATTTGGCTTTCATAAGGCAAGCCTTTTAAGAAAGCAGGCACAAAACCAGATTCTTGCAAGCTCTTGGCTTTTGCCAATTGATCGGCATTACGGGAAGCCGTGGCTGATACAGCCTGCAAAGAAGTAAAGAAGTCGGCACTGCCCATTTGTGCTTCAGCACCGGCGGTAATAATATCGTTAAGCATCACCGCAAGACTGTCCAACTGGCGTTTAGTCACCAGTAAGTTTACTTCCAAAGCTTGAATGGAAGGGTCTTCCAAATCTTTATCGGTGACCCATGCTTCAATATCGTTGGGTGCTTGGGCTTCAGCAGCACGACCTAGCCATTTTACAGTAGCGGCTTTAATAATATTATCAAGGCCTTCTTGAGTTAGCTCGCCAGGCTTAGCCACAGGAGGTTTAGGAGCGACTGCTTCAGCGGCTTTTTCTTCTGTTGCAGCTGCAGGTTTTGGTGTGGGCGTTGCTGCTGCAGCAGCTTGTGCCACCATGTTTTCCAAAGCTCCAGACAGAGAATCGGTAAACTGCTTAGATTTCTCTACAAAAATATTTTTATCTTTTGAGGAGATAGTCCAAAAACCGGCTTCTAATGCGCCTTCATTGGCGGTAAGCGCTGTAAATTGCTTAAGAGCAAGGCGATTGTATTTTTTCTTCACCTTAGGAGCCACATGAATACCAAGAATGGTCACGTTATTTTGCGTAGCCAGTTCACGCAAGCTTTTTTCATCAAGTTTGGTGCTGTTCCACTTATGGCCAGGCTCATGGGAAGGCGCATCGCCTACCACAATGACATAACGCATAGAATTAGCACGCCAAGGGGCACTTTCAATGGCCGTTTTTACACCAGCAAACATATCTTCATTTAAGTCTACCGAGTCTGTTTTGGTTTCTTTTACGCCACCAAGCGTGGTTACAAAGGCGTTTACATCTTGCAATTCAGGGGTAAAGTTCTTGGTCAAATAACCAATATCTTTAATTTCTTCTGAGTCACGATAGGCAATAAGGCCAAATTTAATGCGTTCGGCCATTTCAGGCTTGGCAGCCAAGTTTTTACTCATGGTTTGTAAGGTATTACGCACTTCTTCAATATAAGGCTGCATACTACGTGTGGTATCCATAACCCAAACAATATCAAACGTTGCGTCCTTTTGGGTGACAGCGGCGTCTTGCTCAGTAACAGTAGCGGCTTTTAAAGCTTCTTGGTTCACACGAATATCAGCAGGTTTTTCACGCTTTTCGTCGGCTTTGCCACTGACAGCGGCAAGGCGCAACATACGCCCTTCATAGCTTTCCATGGTAATGGTTTTATGCTCAAGAATAGGTAACAAGTAAAACTGTTTTGTTATGTCAACAGCCAACTTGGGTTCCACAGAAATAACAGGAAAATCTTCAGGTAATGGCGTGGTGGCTGCGCCGTCAATATCGGTATATAATTTTGCCACATCTCCATCACGCTTATCGGGCATTTCTTTAAGCAAAGCATCCAATGTTTCTTCTTCTTCAAACATCAACACAGGCTTACGACCTTGTGGATGGCTAAAGGTCAAGCACATGGTTTGTTTCCATTCAAAAACGTCGGATGTTTTAATCCAGCCGGCAATGGTGCCTTTTTCATCGGTGCCCACTTCGTACCAGCCATCACCGGTAGCTCTCGACTCACCACCAGGACGTGTATACACAAAGAAAGGCTTAAAAACAGGAAGCTGTCCTTCAATGGGCTTTGCCTCAGAAGCATCGCCATACAGCACAGCTTTGGGGCGTGTAAGCACACGTAAAGGAAGAGGAGATCCCTCTTCAATGGGTACTGGTTTTCGTGCCTCAGCCATGGCAGCAGGCGCGCATAGCATGCTTGCCACCACCATAAAAAACACAGCCAAACATGCAAAAATAGACTTTGCCATAACGACCTCGATGGTTCACTAAATTGTTAAACAATGCTTCTGTTTACTTAAAACTTTTGTCCTCGAAAAAGTATAATCCCCTGTGATAAGCACAAAGAACAAGAAAGAGCGACAAAACTTCCTACAGAAAATACAAAAGCAAAAAATGTTGCCAAAACACAAATAGTTCAAATAATTATAGCAAAAAAAGCGTATTTGACAGCATTTATCCTCATATCTCTAAGGCCAAAAAAATATCTTATTAAAAGGCATAAAGCAAGATTTTTTCAGAGTTCTTTCTAATGAAAAGACATCATTTGTGAAGGAAACACAGATTATTTCTTTTTTTTGAGAGGGGAAATTTTTTTTAAACAACAAAAAGTTCCCCCTCTCAAACTCTCCCCCTCAAAAAAAAACAAATGCGTGCGAAATAGTAAATAAGACTTCGCACAATGCATTGTGCAGAGGTCTCTAAACAGGCATTTTATTATAAACACATAAAAAA
>CAYJDE010000016.1:0-21892 GCA_964368805.1 uncultured Desulfovibrionaceae bacterium | reverse complement strand
GTGGTTATTACCTTAACTTAAGGTAACGCTGATTACTTCTTTTTCCTGAGAGGGGAAGCTTTTTTTAGGGAAAAAAAGCTTCCCCTCTCAGACTCTCCCCTTCAAAAAAACCAATTGCGTCAGCACTTTGTCTTTGAAAAGAAAAATTGTGGCGCATTCGATATGGTTTAAAAATATTTTACTAACATGAGACCTCTGCGCAATTCATTGCGTAGGGTTTCATGGAGCGTTGACGACAGTCAATGCGACCAAAAATCAAGAATAGGCGTAGCTTTGCTTCGCCGTTAAGTGACTGATTTTTGTGCCTTTACCTCTGCACACTTTATTTGACCTTCCGAACAAATTTTTAAATTTTAGACACAAAGCTATATTTGAAAATAATTGTGCAGAGGTCTCAACATAGAAGCTCCGCATTGCACGCCTAACGAAAGAAGCTCTGGGATTACTGCAAAATGCAATTGGTGTCGATGAAATTGACGCCAGCATTTTGCAGTAATCCCAGAGCTCTTGTGTACTTGAAATGTAAAACAGTTTTAGCTGAGTTGAGACCTCTGCGCGATTCATTGCGTAGAGTCTCATTATAGTAAAAAGTTTGGGGGAAGAATATGCGTTCTTCCCCCAAATATTTTTTACTTTAATGAATTGTTATGCCCACAATACCAATCGAGTATCAAGGGTTGATTCTAAGTCGCAACAATAGGGTACTGCGCGTACACCGTAAGTGTGGTGGCCATTTTCTTTTACTACAAATTCACCATGATAGACAATGCGTCCTGTTTCAAGGAAGTCCTTAAAAGCAAGAGGCATAATTCTTGGTTTTTCTGCAAAATCTTGAGCATCACTACGACCAAGGACTAATTCCACTCGCAAAGAATCATGATTCATTTCACCGGGATTTACTGTGACTAAAATACGTACTACTTGTCCTACGTATAAAATATCACTACCCACGCCTTCAAAAACGACTTCTTCTATGGAAACACCGGGGAAGGTGTGTGCCACAGTATGCTTCCATTGAGTAATATGCTTAATATGCGCTAAGTCATCATTAAAGAGAGATTTGCGACGTGTGGCCGTAGGTACATAGTATTTTTCCATATAATCGTTGACCATACGATGAGAGCTAAATTCAGCTGTAAGGGTACGCATAGCATTACGTGATACATCAATCCAACCAAGAGGCACACCGTGATTATCTCGATTAAAATAAAGAGGTACCACCGATTCTTCTAATTGTGTATACAGCGATTCTGCATCGGCATATCCGGGTTGTTCTTCGAGTCCCTCAAGGCTTTTTACCACAGGGCCAATGGTCCAACCATTATTTCCATCATAGCCTTCGCACCACCAACCGTCAGAAATACTTAAGTTAATACCGCCATTGACAGACAGTTTCATGCCACTTGTGCCACTAGCTTCATTGGGGCGGCACGGTGTATTTAACCATACGTCGCAACCACGGGTAAGCAAGCGAGAGACGGCAAGGCTGTAGTCTTCCATAAAGTAAATATGGCCTACAAAACGTTCATCAGTGGTATATTTTACAATTTCTTTCATAATATCTATGCCATGTTGGTCAGCAGGGTGAGCTTTACCGGCAAAGATAAAGATTACAGGGCGCTTAGGATCCTTAAGGAGACGTTCTAATCTTTCTGGTTCTGCAAAGAGCAAATTAGCCCTTTTATAGGGGGCAAAACGTCGAGCAAAGCCAATGACCAAGGCATCTGGATTAGTGAGGCCTTTACGCATGACTTTCTGTGTTGCGTTGGGAACATCTAAAGTTTTAAAGAATGATGTTAGTCCCTTATCAACGGCATCCAAAAGTCTTTGTTTGGTGGTTTTGCGTATATCCCAAATTTTTTGCGCAGGGATGTCATAAATTTTATCTAAAACCTCTGCAGAAGGGGGTAAATCTGCCCAGTCTGGTCCTAAAACTTCATTGAGCAATGTACGCATGGGGCGTGATACATAGGATGAGACGTGAATACCATTGGTTACAGCGCCAATAGGTACTTCTTCACGAGAATAACCTTTCCATGCCCCTTGCCACATGCTTCGTGAAACATCGCCATGTAGACGGCTTACACCATTGGCTTTAAATGAGAAATTTAAAGCAAGAACTGTCATTTCAAACATATTGCGGTTGCTACCAATAATGCGACCCATATTCAAGAAGCGTTGCATGCTTATGCCCACACTATGTGCATATTCTGCAAAATATCGCTCCACAAGATCTGCATTAAAACGCTCATTACCGGCGTCAACGGGCGTATGCGTGGTGAAGACACAAGAAGCACGCACAGCTTCGCATGCCACTTCAAAGCTATGCCCCTCATGCATAATATCTTTAATGCGCTCAAGAATTAAGAAGGCGGAGTGCCCTTCATTCATATGGTACACGGCAGGTTCTAAGCCCAATTGATGTAAAAGCTTTACACCACCCATACCAAGCAAAATTTCTTGACGTAAACGGCAGTCACGATCGCTAATATACAATTGCGCTGTGGTTTTCCGATCATCGGAAGTATTGCTGGGCAAATCGGTATCCATTAAATACAGCTTAATGCGCCCAACACGCACTAACCAGACTTGTGCATGTAATTTACGGCCTGGAAGATCAATAACCACGTCCATAAGCTCGCCATCATCTTTATATACACGTTCCACGGCCATGGAAGAAAAATCATTTTCATTGTAAATGGCTAATTGCGAACCTTCAGGGGTAAGTTTTTGTTTGAAATAACCATTTCTATACAAAAGTCCCACAGCCACCAAAGGAATATTTAAATCGCTGGCAGATTTTAGATGATCGCCGGAAAGTACACCAAGGCCGCCGGAATAAATGGGTAAGCTTTCACAAATGCCATACTCTGTAGAAAAATAGGCTACAGGAGTTTTTTCTGTAACAATATCATCTACAACTTTAAGAGGTTGTGCCATATAAGCATCAAACTTTTCTAGTAAGGTATCCATTTTTTTAAGGAATTCCACATCATTGCTCAGGGCTTCTAAACGTTCGCTAGGAACATGAGACAAGAGTGTAATGGGATTACTTTCACTTTCTGCCCACATTTCAGAATCAATGCTGCTGAAAAGTTCCCAGCCTTCAGCTTGCCAATACCACCAAAGATTTTCAGCCAGCTCACGCAAGCGTTTTAAACGTGGTGGCAATACGGAAATGGCCGTAAAGCTGCGCAGGATGGGCGTTGCCGATGAAGAAGCTTTGAGCACTTGCTTAATGTCATCCATAAAGCCTGTACTTTGCTTTGTTCTTTCGCTTGCGCTACTTAAGGCATGAATGAAAGCCTCTTGGTAGTAAGGGAAGAAGTTCTTCCAAGTAAAATAGTTAGATATTTCACGAGCTTCTTTACGTGATGTTTGTAAATTTACATCAGACAAAGTGATATTTTTTAAGGTGACATCGCATAAATCTTGTAGCACTTGATCATAGGATCTATGCTGGCGCGGAACCACATATACGCCGCCAGAAATATTTTTTTCTGCTTGAATTTGGCGTGTCCATAAGCCAAAACCAGAAAGATCTGTA
Organism: uncultured Desulfovibrionaceae bacterium; assembly: GCA_964368805.1. Taxonomy (GTDB): domain Bacteria; phylum Desulfobacterota; class Desulfovibrionia; order Desulfovibrionales; family Desulfovibrionaceae; genus CAYJAD01. Next base: position 18,345 of record CAYJDE010000016.1, on the reverse strand, counting down.
GTAACTGTAGGCACTGACCATGCGGCACTTTCTTGCGGTGTATAGCCCCAAGGTTCGTACCATGAAGGGAACATGCCTAAATCACATGCAGATAATGTTTGCTCATACGTCAAATTAAGGAAACCATCTTTGCCATTAAGCTGTGCCGGTACAAAAACCACTTGCACATTATTTTCAGGATCATTATTTAATCCCAGATGCATGCAGGTATTTAAAATAGGATCGTTAGGACTATCATACACATGGTGAGAGGTAATCCAATGTTCATTACGTGGTGGCTTTCTACGTATATCGCCACTTACAGCATCGGGATTTACGCCGGTATGTCCCCCCATAACAGCAAATAAAGCTACCACTTGCGTATTACTGCCGCGCAAGGCCTCATTGACCCGTACCAAAGCTTCAAGGAAAACATCAAGCCCCTTATTGCGAAATTCATAACGTCCCGAAATCATTATGAAGCGAACGTTTTTAGATAATTCACGGCGTAACAATTTTTGAAAGGCATGTATCATCTGATTTCTATAGCCTTGTACTGGGCTACGATCTTTGGAGTAATCAGGGATAACACGCATGTCTAAGCCGTTTAAGGTCAAAACATCTGGAGGGCGGGCCAAAAATACTGAAGCCTCAATGGCCGTGATGCGACTTACGGTAGTAAAGCAATCTGCTTCACGGGCTGCCACTCTTTCCATGGAGCATTTGGCAGTAATATTATGATTAGCAGCTTCACGAATGGGATTAATTTGATACATTTGTTTATAAATGTCGCAACCTGTACCAGCCAAAGCACGCCCAAGCATGGTAGCATGTGTGGTGAAAAGCGTACCAATTTGTGGGGCCTGACGTTTAACTGCAAGCAAGCCAGCACCGCACATCCACTCATGGAAATGGGCCACAGCGTTATGGCCAGTGGGGGCCACGGTTGTATTGTAAATGGCGGAAATAATTTCTCCGCATACGGTACTAAACAGAACAGGTTCGGCATAATCCCAACTGCCGGTCATGGAATCTACGCCATAGCGATTCCACAATTCATATAAAAGCTGATTTATATTAATGCTATCTTTAAAATCTACGAGAATAGTTTTGGGCGTACCCGGAATTTTCCAACGACCTAAACGGCATTTAAAATTATTTTTTGCCAAGATAGGGCGTATAGTATCCCAGTATGGTTCGTCGCTTTCTTCAAATTCAGGATTATTGCCCATATCTGGGCCCAACATGATGTATTTGTCGTCAAAAAACTCTACAGCGTGTAGAGCTTTACTGCTAACAACAGTATAAATACCGCCTACTTTATTGCAAACTTCCCAGCTTACTTCAAAAGCAGTAACATTATCCAATGACTCTGACATAATGTCCTCCGGGTTATATGATTATATTGTGCACCAAAAATCACGTAATTGTATTAGGCAACAAAAAAGTAGCAAAATATGCACAAGGCTTTTCGTACATAGTAAAGAGGCCTCTGCACAGTGCATAGGGACTCATGAAGCGTTGATAATAGCCATAAAACGGTTACGTAAAGGGCTTTACAAGACCTTTTGCACCAATAATGCTTATAAAAAACGTCTAAAAATCAAGAAAAGGCACAATAAACTTGTGAAAGAAAATGAGTAAATCATTGAGGCAATAAGACTTCTGCGCAAAAAAAGCGCAGAAGTCTTATTTTTATGTTGTATAAGACATAATTACAAGTAAAATGCTACAAGTACTTTGTCAATGAAAAATTGAGGCCGTACATAGTAAACATGCTCTAGTATGAGGTTGCTATACCTGAGCTGCCAGCGTTTGTTCAAAATCTGCCAATACATTCATATAATTGATATAGGCATCATAAGGAGAACCGTATGGATTAAAATATTTATGCACATCGCCATCGGCAAACCATTTGGTGCACATATAATAAAAATGGTCAGAGGTTTGCAGTCGGCGCCATGTGCGTAAAAAATCATCATTATTGGTGGCGCGAACACGTTCTTCTAAACTGTAGGCAGCTTCAATGGCATCACGTTGCATATCATTACCAAGCCAAGCGGTAAGGTCTCTTTCCACATCAGCCCAAGAAATTTCATGCTGCACATCTAAGCGTGCTATGGGAGCAATGCTTTCTGCTGCTTCCGTAGGTGTGATAAAACGAAAATGCGGATTGGCTAATATTTGCTGGGGTAATACTTTCATGAATTCAAAAATGCCTGTTTCTTCCCATTGATGTTCGCCAAAGGTTTCATAGTCCATGAAAAGATTGATGATTTCTCCTTGTAGTCCGGCAGTATGCATCCACTTAGTAAATTTTTCTGCAGTAAGGGGAAATTCCGGCCAGCCACGATTGGAAAAACGAAAAGCAATATCGTCAGAAAGTTGATAGTTTTTTAAAAGGAGTTTTAATGAAAGACAATTGGCCGGTTGGTATATCATGTTAGGACTACGCCAGCCAAGCACATGATCTGCACCTTCAGCTAAAATAGCTTTATAGCCCATATCTTCCACCATTTTAGCTACACGATTGCTATAAATCAGTTCTGTATTACGAAAAACTTGGGGTTTTACGCCAAAATATTTATCTACCATTTGTGTATGCAATTGTACTTGCTGCTTAAAATCTTCCGGAGAATATAAAGCAGCCAAAGAGTGTGCGTAGGTTTCTGAAAGAATTTCCACGCAACCTGTTTTAACAAGCTCTTGGAAAGAATGCATAACTTCAGGGGCCCATTGGGCATATTGGTCCATAACCACACCTGAAAGCGAAAAACAAATTTTAAACTTGCCCTCATGCTTATGAATTAAATCTAAAAGCACTTTATTCATGGGTAAATAGCATTTATGAGCAACTTTTGCCAAAATTTCTTTATTGGCTTTATCATCTTCATAAAAATGGTTTTGTCCTAAATCAAAAACGGTGTAGTGGCGTAAACGATACGGCTGATGCACTTGAAAATAAAAACATACTGCTGACATACTAATCTTCCATACTGTGTAAAAAATTATCTTTGCGTAAGGCCTGTAAAATATAGAGTTTTGCTGTTATTGCGTTACTTGTTCATAAACATCAATAAGTTTAGTGGCAGCATTTTCCCATCGTATATGTTGTAACTCTTCACGACACTGTTTTGTCATTTCTCCGGCAAGTCGAGGATATTTTAATACTGCGCAAATTTTATCGGCCATAGCTTCTACATCCCAAAAATTTACTTTCAACGCATTTTGTACCACTTCTGCCACACCGGACTGCCGTGAAATTAATACTGGTGTATCATAGGACATAGCTTCAAGGGGCGCAATGCCAAAAGGTTCAGAAACACTTGGCATCACATATAAATCACTCATGGCATACATGCGGTCCACATCTTTGCCTTGTAAAAAGCCTGTAAAGTGGAATCTACTACCCATGCGCATTTGCGCCACCATACGTACCATGCGTGGCAACATATCGCCGCTTCCAGCCATAATAAAACGTACATTAGGCATTTTTTCCAAAACAAGCTTTGCCGCTTGAATGAAATATTCAGGCCCTTTTTGAAAGGTTATGCGACCCATGAACAATACATATTTTTCATTGTCATTATGCAAGGGAATATTTAAATGCGAGCGAGATTCTTCTTGCGTTACGGCATTGTGCACCACGGCAATTTTAGCCGGATCGATACCATATAAATCTGTAATGCGCATCTTGGTATAATGGCTAACCGTTACAATAAGGTCTGCTGCTTCTAGGCCGGCCCGTTCAATGGTAGCCACCTCGGCATTAAGGTTAACCCCACTGCGATCGCTTTCCAAGGCGTGAATATGTACAATAAGGGGTTTTCCACTAAGATGCTTGGCCACAATACCGGCAGGGCATGTCATCCATTCATGGGCATGAATAACATCAAAATTTTCATCTTTAAGGCTAAGCACACTTTGACTATAACGAAATACTTCGCCCATTAAATCTTGGCCATAACCGCCTTGTAATGAAAGCACCGTTTCCCCTTTATTAACTGTGCGCTGTGTTTCTTCAACTACATGCAAAAGGCGTTGAGTGGTTTCTTTAGAAAGCATACTTGCCGCTTGTTGCATAAAGGTCATGGGCGTGGTGCAGGGGTCATACATATGTGTGGCAGCACTCCCCACATAGGACCCTTGCCCTGTGTGCCAAGCTGCTTGCATTTCTGCATAACTTTCAGGGGTTGCATAGGCATGCAACAAGGAATGAATGGGATACATGCGTAAGTTTTGCTTCCAAACTTCTTTTACAACATCTGAAGGTTGGCGGCCTGTAATGGCCATGGTACGCTCTGTGGTGCGTACAGCATCTTTAGACTGTTCATGAGCATGATGGGTACTATCTTGTTTCGTTTCAAGCATGGTGGTAGATGTGCTTTTATCGCACGTTGTTTCCTCCCAAGCAATGCGTGTACCCGAAGCTTGCCGTAATGATAAACCTTGAGAAAGAGTGATTTTTTCTTGTCCTTCCATACGTGGAAGCACAAAAAGTACTTCTGTACCTTTTTCAGCAAGGGCTTTAGTCATGCCGTAACATGCTGTCCCTAAGCCGCCGCTTTTATAAGGGGGAAATTCCCATCCAAACATCAAAACTCGCATACTATCCCTTCTCTGTCCTTAATTATCAAGCCCATATTGTTTAATAATTTTAAAAGTTAATATGTACTATGGGTTGTACTGAAGCTTTCTCCCAATTGCTCATGGCTTGTGGGGCTTTTTCACGTAAAAGAGCTAAAAGACGAATAAGCTCTGCAACGCTCCAAGCTTGAGCCACACAACCATCGGGAAGATGCGGCGGGTCTGCCATAAAAATTTCAGAGAGGGTGCCTACACCGGCTTCTACAAGATGCGTTGTGAGTAGCGGCGTAAGCATTTCTAACAATTCTTGCGCGGCACTTTCTGTATCCCAGGCGACACGTAATAAGGCATCGGCATAAATACCTAGTGGCCATGGCCAAACGGTTCCTTGGTGATAAGCACCATCGCGCTCTTCAGGAGTTCCTTTATATAAAGTGTGATAGCGATGATCACTGGGGGCCAAAGTGCGCATGCCAAAGGGGGTAAGCAAAGCATTTCGGCAACTTTGCACCACATCTCCCCAATATTCTTCTTCTAAAATAGGGTAGGGTAAGCCCACAGCAAAAAGTTGGTTGGGACGTAAAGATGCGTCTACACCTTCAGGGCGCCAACAATCAGCAAGATGGCTGTTTTGTGGTTTTTCTATCCAAAAGCGTTCTTTAAAAATGGCAGGCATTTTATCTAAGGAACGTTGATGGCAGAGCATGTGTGGATATTTTTCACCATAACTTTTGGCCACAACCCGAGCAAAGTTGAGTAAATTATACCATAGAGCATTAATTTCTACTGGACAACCGTGGCGTGGTGTTACCGCCTTACCATGAACACTAGCGTCCATCCAGGTAAGCTGGGTATCGGGAGAGCCCACATGTAAAAAACCTTCGGCGTCACAATGTACATGGGGCACAGTATTAGAGGCATAATTTTCAATAACTGACTTTATAAAAGGCCAGCAATGTTCACGAAAACGCTTGGGTGCGTCTGGGGAAGAAGCATAAGCTGTTTGCGCTGCCCAACCAAACCATAAGGACGCATCAATGCAATTAAAAGCATGATTGCCATCGGAAGAAAACATATTGGGAATGCGTCCGTTGACTGCGCCTTTTGCCAAGCGATTTAAAATATTCCAGCCTTCTTCTTCTTGATTTGAACCAAAGGTAAGGCCAGATAGAGCAATGCAAGTGTCTCGTCCCCAAGCTTCAAACCAGTGATAGCCAGCAACAATGGCTTGCTCTTCTCCTTGAGGCGTTTGCTCCGTCATAATGAAGCGCTGGCCTTCTCTTTGCAAATGCGCATCAAGTGCAGGTACATGTTCCATTGTTGTGTTGACTGCAGCACGACGTGTCACCTCTGCTTCCCAAAGTGCATCTAAAGGCCCAAGGTTTTCTAAGACATCTTCCATGGCTGCACTGATGATAACAGGCGTATCTTTATGTAATTCAATATCCATAATGCCAGGTTGGAATAAATCTTCATGATTGGAAAAACCGCGTGTGGCTTCAATCATATATTCAATATTATGGTACCAGTCAGGTGAGGGATGAAAACTAAAGGAAGCACTTGATTGCATAAATAAAGGAGGCAAAGCATTATAGGGGCGAATACAAAAACCTTCTTTGGCAGGCCATGTCTTCACTTGCAAATCAATATTAGCAGCATTTAAGGCATGCATATTGCGGTAGGCTAAGAGTGGCTTTACTCGTAAGGTAGCTGAATGTGGAATGTCCTGCTGGGGCATGTGTTGGTCTTGGTTTACAGCAGTACCACTTTGCATGCTATAACGAATAAGTGTTACATTTTGTTTATGTAACATCATAATTTGCCGTATAATATGTAAGTCGCCGAAACGATAAACAAAAGTAGGAATATTCCCTAGAGTGACTTCTTGTAACAATTCATGCCCACAAGGGTAGTAGACATCAGGGTGTTTGCGGCACGAAATGGCTGCTTCTTTTCCTGCAATAAGTAAAGATTCTTCAAGGGCAGAAAGCAACACATAACGCCCCGCAGGATTGTCGAGCTTTGCTACAAGTAAGCCATGATATTTGCGTGTATTGCAACATACGAGAGAGCTTGAGGCATAGCTGCCAAGACCATTGGTTTCAAGCCATTCTTTGCGTAATGATTTACGCAAATTCTTACACACATTTTTATTGAACACAAATTCCATACATATTCCTTCTCTAAAATTTACAAATCCAAGATGAAAAACTCAAAAATGCCTAAAAAAGGCATTGAGGAATAGGGCTACATTATAAAAACGTACCGCGAAAAAATAATTTTCTGAAAATAGTGATAGCAGACTTCAAAAAAAAGCGCAAGAAAGGAATGAATATGATATATAAATGTCATATTCATTCCTTAGTGTTTTTCTAGGATTAAAATAAAACATAAAGAAAAGAACAGTATGTCATATAGAAAAATATATTTGCACTCGTACATGTTCCTATAAAATAATTTTCCGTATTTTCAGTCTGGCATGTGAATACGTTCTAAATGAGATGTACTTTGGCAAGATGCGCAGCCCCTAAAAGTCCAGCCTGTGCATGGTGCATAAGAAGTACGGGGAGTTCTTTTAAGAAAGAACGTTGTGCCCTTGGTGCTGTATAAAATTCATCTTGAAAATGGATATTTTGTAAAATATGCTTGTTTTTTTGTAGTACGCCGCCGCCAAGATAAAGCCCCCCTTTACATAGGGTACTTACAGCCCAATTTCGACAAAATCTCCCTAAAAAGCGTGCGTATAAACGTAATTGTATGCTTTCCGTAGGGGAATGTATTTTTGCTTTTTGTTCTTCTGTTGTTTTTTGTGGCTGTTCTTCCTCTAAATATCGTGCGGCTTCTTGGGGGGAGAGCGTTTCACCCGATACGTAGGCATGCACAAGGCTAAGCCCTCGAGCTGAAAGCACATCTTCGGCACTAATGCGAGACTGCTTAAGATATTTTTGAGCAAAATGGGCAAAGTCTTGTTCTTCTTCACCATAAAAGGGCATATCTACATGTCCACCTTCTGCTGCTAGGAAAGTCCAGTTTTTCCCTCGGCTTAAAGGAATCAAAGCTGCTGTACCAAGGCCTGTACCAGCGCCTAAGATGGCACGAGTACCCCCCACAAGAGATGCAGATGTAGGCATATGTGATGCGAAGGAAAAACAGGGAAGAATAGGTTGTAATTGTATATCATTAGCTAGAGAGGCCCAAGCTTGTAAGGCAAAGTCATTAACCAGTAAGAAATTTTTCCCCTTTTGTGCCCATGTACACGAAGAGAAATCTATCGATAATGCAGCATTGGTAAGCTGCGCTTTGTCCTCTGTACTATCTATGGGGCCAGCCACACCAATGCAAAAAAAGTCGGCCTTTTCTGCGTGCAATCCCATGCTCGTGGTGCATTGCAAAATATCTTGCGTGTTATGAAGAGAAGATGTGGCGCAAATATATTGCTCTTGTTGGTGTAGCGTATCGTTTTCTAAAACAAATAGTGCAAAGCGGCTATATGTTCCCCCAATATCAGCACAAAGAATTTTTTTTGCCATGTCTTTATTCCTTGTAAAAATATGTGCTTGGGATTTATTTTGAAAATTTAGATACTTTATACCAAAGGGCTTAAGCATAAAGTATGCACTTGTAAGCACACTTTTTAAATGTACTTATTATAGTTTATTCTGGGGCGGTGTAGGCATCGCCTTTTTCACCAAGGTTATTACTTTGTATAAGCTTGGCAACTCTTTCTAATTCATTATTTCGTATACCATCTATAATATTACGATGGTCTACATACGATTTTTTTACGCGTTCTGGTGTAAGGTGTCTATGATAAATGAGTACAGTAAGACGATCATTAATACTGGTATAAGATTTGATAAGATGAATATTTTTAGTAGCATGAACAATGGTAGCGTGAAAATGCCTATCGGCTTCTACCCATGCCTGTGGCGTATCACAAGCGTTTTGCATGTCATCTAAATGGCGTTCAAGATTTTCAAGTATTTCTTGCTTTGGGGCGTGAATAATGGAAAAAAGTGCCCCTTGTTCGTAAGCAGAGCTAGCTTCAAAAAGAGCAATAATTTCTTGTTGATCAGGGTTAAATACAAAGGTACCTCGCTGAGGGATAATTTGCACAAGCCCTTCATTACGTAAGGTTAAAAGCGCATCGTGTACTGGTGCTCGACTGGTGTTAAGTTCTTGCGCTAACTGGTTTTGTGATAATCTTTGCCCCGGTTTATAGTGTCCTGTAATAATGCGATTGCGGATTTCTTTTACCACTACGTTTTTTAATAGAACTGTTTGTTCGTCATATCCGTTTCGCATAGTATTTTTCATTATACTTCCAAATTTTGTAAATTACACATAATGATGTCGTTAAAAAAAGATACCATTACAGTTTTTTAGCCATCAAGCCTACATAGCTAAAGACAGGTTTGCAACGAGAGAAAAAAAGATGTTTAAGCAATGTTTCCTTTAACATACTAGAAAACATATCAGTACACCTAGCATGGCTTGTGAAAAAAGTCAGCATTTATTTTTGACTAGCAGTTGTACAGCCTTCGTATGGACAAAAAAAGCTTTTCCGTATACTTTATTCTTGGTAAGTATAGAGTTATTTATTTTTTGAAGGAGTTTTTCATGAAGAAAATTATTAATAATGTGGCAGATGTAGAAAAAGAGATGATTGAAGGTCTTGTGAAAGCTCATCCACAACATTTACGTAAACTTGATGCTGGAACCATTGTGGTGCGTGCCAAAGCAAAGCAAGGCAAGGTGGCTCTTATCAGCGGCGGTGGTAGCGGGCATGAGCCGGCCCACGGCGGTTTTGTAGGAGAAGGCATGCTTGATTGTGCTGTAGCCGGTGCCGTATTTACTTCGCCAACGCCAGATCAAGTGTATGAAGGCATTAAAGCCATTGCCACAGAGCAAGGCGTGCTTATGGTGGTAAAAAACTATTCCGGCGACATTATGAATTTTGAAATGGCTGCTGACATGGCGCGCGATGAAGGACATAGTGTAGATTATGTGGTGGTTAACGATGATGTGGCTGTAGAAGATAGTCTTTATACCACGGGACGTCGTGGCGTTGCAGGTACGGTTTTCGTACATAAAATTGCCGGTGCTAAAGCTGAAAGCGGTGCTAGCCTTGAAGAAGTAAAGTGCGTTGCTCAAAAAGTTATTGACAATGTGCGCACCATGGGCATGGCTATTACGCCTTGCACCGTTCCCGCCGCTGGAAAGCCCGGTTTTGAACTGGCTGACAATGAAATGGAAATTGGCATTGGTATTCACGGCGAACCTGGGACACATCGGGAATCTTTGCAATCTGCCAATGCCATTGTAGATATGCTTCTTGAAAAAATCTTGGTAGATATTGATTATAGTAAAAGTGAAGTGGCTGTTATGATTAATAGTGCCGGTTCTACGCCTCCCATGGAATTGTATATCATTAATAATAGGGTGCATGATGTACTTACCCAAAAAGGTATCAGCATTTATAAAACTTTTGTGGGCAACTATATGACCTCCATTGATATGGAAGGTTTTTCCATTACCTTATTGCGCCTAGATGTAGAACTTAAAGCTTTACTTGAAGCTAAGGCTGATACGCCTGCTTTTGTAGCTTAACAGGCCGTTGAAAAAGTGTACTCTACTTCATCAGACGTGCTTTTTGTTACGGCATGAACCATAAGAGTCCTATGCCATAAAAAGCTTTTTATGGGTAAGCCTTTTTGAATACTTTTACGTAAAATAGTAATGAGGAATGTATGTTTACAACTGCAAAAATCATTGAAGTCATTGAAAAAAGCCTTAGTAGTATTATCGAGCATAAGGAAATGCTTACGGATTTAGATATTGCCATTGGTGATGGCGATCATGGCATTAATATGGCTCGCGGTGCCGAAGAAGTACAAAAAAAATTGGAAAGCCTTGTGGATAAAGATGCGGGAAGCATTATTAAAAGCGTAGGCATGACCCTAGTAAGTACTGTGGGCGGTGCTTCCGGCCCTTTATATGGCACAGCTCTTATGAAAGCTGCCGCTGTGGTGGCTGATAAAAAGACTATTGATGCTACTGACGGTATAGCCATGTTAGATGCCGCCATTGAAGGTATTAAAATGCGTGGAAAATCTACCGCTGGCGAAAAAACCATGCTAGATGCACTTATTCCCGCTTTGGATGTGTTAAAAAATACGCCTGCTGATCAAGTGGCTACAGCTTTTGATGCCGCTGTACATGCAGCAGAGCAGGGGGTAGAATATACTAAGACTATTATAGCCACCAAGGGACGTGCTTCTTATCTTGGAGAGCGCAGTCTTGGGCATCAAGACCCAGGTGCTACGTCGAGTGTTTTGATTTTACAAGTCATTGCCACAGTGCTGAAAGGAGAATAATATGCTTGGTATTGTTCTTGTGTCGCATAGTGCACAATTGGCCCTAGGTGCCCTTGAGGTGGTGAAAATGTTGGCTGCAGATGTGCCCGTAGCCGCCGCCGGAGGTTTGGAAGATGGAAGTTTAGGCACCAGCTTTGAAAAAATTACGCAAGCTGTGGATAGCGTCTATGCTGAAGAAGGGGTACTGATTTTTTGCGATATGGGCAGTGCCATCATGACCAGTGAAATGGTATTGGAAGCCATGCCAGATAGGCGTATAAAAATCGTGGATGCGCCTTTTATTGAAGGGGCTCTTGTAGCGGCTATGGCTTCCCTTGGCGGTGATGACATTGAAAGAGCTCTTGTGCAATTGCAAGCCCCCGATGCTTTTACTAAGGGGGTTAGTAATTAGAGCGTGTTTACATAAAGGCCTTTTTGATTTTTTGTGCGTCAAATGTTATGCGCTTTTTTGGTTAAATACCAGAAGTGGCTCTTCCTTCAAAGCGCATGCATTTTCTTTAATATAATAGCACAAAGGCAATTCTAAAAAATAATTGTGCAGAGGTCTCAAAGTAAGATTTCTAATTACAACTCGTTGAGATTTATTTAGAAAAAGGTATCTTTCTTTTATGAGAAAGATACCTTTTTTTAGCAGAGGTCTCTATATTAGTGACAATTATTTAATCTTGCCAATATATTCTTTCAAATGCTCAAAGGTTTGTTCATATACTGAAAAGAGCTTTTCATAGCGTATATCTTCATCATTTTTCGCAATTTTTTCTTCTAGTCGGGTAGCTTCTGCCCAGAGCATAGGTAGAGAAACGGTGCTGGCAGAGTTGCGGATAGCTCGCAGTACACGTAATTTTTCTTCTTGCGTACCGTGTTTTGTCACCTCACGTAAGCGCTTAATCTGTTCAGGGTAAAAGCGTATCCACATGGTACACATGGAGTGAATAAACTGTACATCTTTTTTAGAATTTTCTAGGGAAGCTTCCAAATCAAAAAGCTGGGTGGTATTGTCTGCCACAGTAGTTTTGTTGTAGAACTGTCCTCCTAAGAAAATTTGGTTATTCTTGGTTTGTAAAGCAAGGTGTATAACTTTAGCGGCAATATGTGCATCACGGGGGAAATTATCCACGGTAGAAACATTAAAGTACCGTAAAACATCCATGTCTCCTTGTACCATATCCTCTGCTATAATTACGATAGCCACAGGGCTTGACCCCAATTTTTCTAAATAGCGAATACGGGTGGCGGAGTATGTAATGTCCATGTCTGCAAGTTCACGTAATAAGACCACAGAATATCCGTGTTTGGCGTCATCCAAAATTTCAAACATGTCAGTGCCAGTACTTACTAAGGTAATTTGGATATTGGCCTTGGCAAGAATGTCATTTTCTTCTTGGGTTAGTTTTTGTACATTACAATCCCCAATAATAACATGAATGGGGCCTTGATGTTCTGTTTGTGCACTATCTTGAGAGGTGCTCACCCCTTCAGTACGCACATCATGCGGTAATTCTGGTATATTTTGTGGTTTGGACATATCGGCGGCATCTGTTGCTACGGGAGGTGTAGTGGAGGCGCCCGATGCCGTTGATGCTGTTGATATAGACGATGCAAGTAACGTAGCTGGAGTGGCGTTTATAGGAGGTTCGGGGCGAGGGCTTGCTGTCGCTTTTGGCGGTGATGATATGTTTGCACTCGTTGAATCTGGCTTTGGTACAGACGCTACAGTCGCCGTTATTTTTGGCTTTGGTGTTGCTGGGTTGATTATTTTCGGTACTCGCTGTTGTGCGGGTGTTGTTTGCGTATTTTTTTCAACATGTAAAGGTTGTGTGCCAGAGCGCTGCGACGTTGTTACAGATTGCGCCGCACTTTGCCTTCCCCCAAGAGGAGCCGTATCTATGGTTGTAGCAGCATATTGCACGCTATCTTGCATATGACGTTGGCTAACTTCTTCCTCTTCAACCATTTTTACTTGTACTGTAGCTAAGAAGGTAGCGCCGGTTTTGCTATTTTGGGGTACTGTTATGGAACCATTAAGCATGGTAGCCATTTCAGAGACAGGGCGCAAATCGATAACAGCACGATCATTGAAAGTACCACTACTTTTTTTAGCTGCGAAATTTTGTAACATTTGTTGTTGATCGGTAATAACATACCCTTTACTGGTGTCGCTTACTTCTACAAGTAGGTGAATGGGAGTATGCTGTAAATCCTTGGTACTAAAGCGTGAAGCAATATCTATGGCAGAATCGATGCGCACACGAATACCACCAGACTGCGTGTTATCTACAGCATTTTTTAAGAGCATAGATATAACTTGGCGTAAATGAAAGGCATCTCCCAGTACGTGAATGGGTACCGCTGCATCAATACTCAGCGTTAAATCAAGCTCTTTCTCTAGACACTTGGCGTGAAAAATTTGTACGCATTGACGAAAGAAGGTGTCCACATGGATAAGTTCTTCTTTGCTGTTTCTTTGTACTTGTCCTCCTATGGCAAGGTTTTGCGAAGATTGACGTAAATCTTCATTCATGTATTGCAACGTACGTAAAAGTTCTGCTTTAGTAGGGTCGTCTGTTTTACGAGCCAATTCTTTAATAATGCGCTCCACATTACTAATAATAACTTCTGTACCATGGCTCATGCTTTCTGCCATGGATCTAGCGTATTCAAGGTTTTCACCTTGTGCTTTATATTTTCGCCAAATATGGATAATAAGAAGGTATAAAAGAAAAATGGCCAATGAAGAACCTATAAGACCTAGTATAAACAGCTTCACACGTTCATAACGGGCATAGAAAATAAATTCTTCAGGGTTTGTTTCTACAACCAAGCCTCCTATAAGTTCATTAACCTGCAAATTAGTGTGGCAAGTAATACAGCTTTCTTGCGCTAAAATAGGGCGAATATAGTGAAAGCGATTCTCTTTTTCTAGAAAAGAAAATTTTTCTTTTTGTTGTTCGCTAATCATCTTTAGCATGGCTGTATTATCATCTGCAGTAGGAATATGCGTGGCGTTTTTAGGGAAATTGCTTATAAAACGAATGGATACGCCATTTTCAAATTCATTTTCAAGCTTTTTAACCACTTCTATGGGCACAGGCATGGTTAAAATACGTCCATCTAAGGTTTGTATTTTTGCTTTTGCAGGCAATGCATATGCATCACTTTTAGGGCTTTTTACATAAACTTCTTGTCTGTTATTAAACCATGTGAAGATTTTTTCTGATTGTTGCCCAATTTCGCGAGAATTTGCTAAAATTTCAGTATGCACCACCTCTTCATGTACGGTAAAGTTTGCATAAATATAGAAGAAAAAACCTAGCCAAAGCAGAATAAGGATACTTGCCATAATGACATATTTTTTTAAAGGACTGTTCATATCTTTCTCTTTTTGTTGCATGTGCTTGTAACTAGTTAATGTTATATTTTAGATAATGTCCTAAATGTGTTTTCCGATTGTCTTTGCGTCAGGTGTTACGAGTGTTTTCTGCCATAACTGTTTGTATTGTGTACTCTTTGTAGCTGTAAGACTCGAAAAATTGTTTAACAAAGTGTTGAAAGGTTTTTTAACAATCATGGATAAAATGTCTCTTTTACCCATATTTTTTGGTTGTTAAAAAAATGTAGGATATAGGGAAGCCCATTTTTTTTATTATGGCATGGAGTTTTATGGTCCATGCCATAATAAAGAACGAGTCTATCAAAGCGGGTAAAACAAACTACACTTTTTCCACAGCCTCCTATTGCATAGAAGCAAAAGTGCCCAGCATAGGCTCTAGGCTTTGCTGTAATTCTCCGCCTTTCTTACTGGGCGCAGTAGTACTTGCTTGCAATACTTTGCTTATAAAGTCCATTTCGCTCATGGGGCGAGAGAAATAGTAGCCTTGAGCAACATTGCAACGCATCTTTTTGAGAATAAGCGCATGTTTCTTTGTTTCTACACCTTCAGCCACCACTTCTATATTTAACCGTTGCAACATGGAAATAAGACTTGCTACCAGTATGATACCACGCTTTTGTACAAGCTTATCGTCAAGGAAAGATTTATCCAACTTCACTACATCTACTTGTAAAGAGCTTAAGCGATGTAAGGAAGATACGCCGGTGCCAAAGTCATCTATAGCCACTTTAAAGCCAAGCTTATTTAAGGAATGAATGGTTTCAGACAAGGCTGGTGATTCTTTTACCAGCGCGCTTTCGGTAATTTCAAATTCCAATTCGTGGGAAGCAATGTTATAGCGACGTAAAAGCATCTTAATGTAGTTATGCGTGTCAGCATGTAAAGCTGTTAATCCTGAAAGATTTACAGCCAACGGTGGCAAAGCATACGTATCTCTATACTGACTGATGATTTTACAAGTATTTTCTATAACATACATATCAAGTTGCGTTATAAAGGCATTATCTTCAAATACTTCAATAAAATCGTTGGGTAAAATAGGGGCTTGATTGGGAGGGTGCCAGCGTACCAACACTTCTGCACCGCATACTTTATGCGCATGTAAGTCTACCTTTGGTTGGAAATGCAAAACAAATTCTTCATTTTCTAAGGCTTGTTCCATGCGATAAAGAATTTTCTTTTGAGATTGAATTTTATACTTCATTTCCTCATTAAATTCTACGAAAGAAAGCCCATGTATAGCTTTACCTTGACGCCTAGCCATATGCGCATAGCCCATAATGGTTTCAATGGGTAGCGATGCATCATCAATAATATAACAACTTCGAGAAATGCTCATGGCAAAATTGCTTTCTAAAATTTCTTTGGCACCACAAATTAATTGTAATACATGGTCAGGGGGCTCAGCCATTTCTAAGACATTATTATTTTTAATGAATACCATAAAAATATCATCTCTTAGTCTCGCCATGCATTGTGTTTCTGCAAGGTCTGCAAACTTACTTTTTGTTATATCAGCCATAAGGCACAAAATAGCATTGGCTTTTTCTTTGCCATATACTTGTGTAAGTAAGCTAAACTTATCTATATCTAAAGATAAAATGGCATATTCGTTGGGGGCAGCATTTTTTAATACCGTCTCCATTATTTCATATAGATGTTCTGTACTGCTAAGGCCAGTAAGAGCATCGGTATTAAGTTTTTTGCGCAATTTATGTCTTTCGTGACGCATTTTTAACGTATAAAAAATGGAGAAACAGAAAATAGCAAGAGCAAGTAAGCCTACAAGTTTCAGTCTGTATTCGTACATAAACTCCCAGATAGTAATGGGAGCACGTATAGCATTTTCTGATTTAATAACAGCGCCTTGAACGGCAATAGGGTCAAGCTTTGCAATAAGTTTGTTCAGTACATTGAGAGCTGCTTCAGGGTATTTTTTTGAAAGGTAGAAATGTAAAGGCAACATAAAAGAAGTGGGCAATACTTCACTTTGGTCAATGCCAAGATGGGCCATGGCATATTCTGCTTCAGTACTAGAAAGGAAAATGGCCTCGATTTCTCCTTTATCATAAGCAGTAAACATACTATCAAAATCGGCAAAAATATCCATATTCCAATGAGGGAAGGTTTTTTGTACTTGGGCATGGTCAAGAACCGCATAATCCAACATGCCAAAATGGTGTTTTTCTATAGTATTGCTGAGTTGTTTTTTCCGGAAAAACACCATAGGCAATTGTACGTAGGCGTCAGAGCGATAAAAATATTTTTCACGTAATGCTTTATCACCCACTATAGAAAAAAGCATATCAAAATGTGTAAGGTCTATATCTTTAGAAGAAGTATAAGGCACAAGGGTAGTGGGGTTGTTATGCATTTGTTGAAAGAGGCGAAGCACTTCAAGGGTAATACCGGAAGGGGCTTTATATTGATTCTTGTATTGTATGGGATAATGATTAGAAAGATAGGCTACTTCAGCCACTTTACGTGGCTTATTTAGCATTTTTTGTTCAACATCTCCATAGTTCTGCTTCACTAAGTTGGCACTTTTACTAACGTGCTCAAGGTACAAAGCATTTAAAGCTTTTTTATCGTTTTTTTGGGCTTGTTCTAAAGCTTTATCAAGGGTATCAAGCAAGGGGGCAAATTGAGGAACCGTTGCAAAAAATAAATCCTGTGTGCCAAGAGTGGCGGCAATTTGCATATCCTTAAGGAAGTAAAAAGAATTTACAATGGAATATTCTGCCTTGTGTTTGATAAATTCTGAATATTCATTATAAATTTGATATTTCATACTAATATTATTTTTGACAAGATATTCATCTAACAAATTTACCGATTGGTTATTACCTAGGTATACAGCTACAGTTTTACCATTTAAGGTATGGATGTCATTATAAAAAACTTTATTATCCTTATGCGTTACCAAATAAACATCAGAACTGGTTATGGGGTTTTTAGAATACTTCAAATTCATCATACGTTCTGGTGTTTTTCCAAACAAAGATACAACATTTATGTTATATTCGTTAAACACACGCATGTTGGAATGGCGACCGATGTTAACAGGCACAAGTTCTGGGGTAGTGGGAATATATTTAGATAGGATGTGGAAGAGTTGTTGTAAATAGAGTGAAGCATTGTAATTTGAGTCAAAGTTTCCATTATTTGGTATATAACCAATACGTAAATTAAGGGAGGAATCTAAAGATTCTTGAAGGGATGGTTGAGGTTTTTGAAGCGCTGATGGAGGAGGTGAGGTAGTAGCAGCGTGGGCAAAATACAGGGATGGTGGGCAAAAGTGTAAAAAGAAAGTGAGAAACAAAAACAAAAGTAAACGAATTTTACATACACTTAACCAACAAAAAAACTGTTCTGAAACTTTCATCTGAGGCTCCTAAGGCAAATTATCTAAAAATGCAAAAACAATTTTCCTAACTGTTAAAATATTTTAAAAAAGAATAAAACCAATGACACCATTACAAGAAAGTAAGTAACTTTTTGCCAGCTCCTTTATGCATAAAAAGGGTAAGAACATTAAGCCAAAAAGGTTATATACTCAAGTAAGCCCTCACATAGGCTTTACAAGTACTGTGACACGTGTATAAAGTTGTGTCAACAACCTTGAAATTTTATGCACAAAGAAAGGAGTTTTATTTATAATAAAGCGCAGTTATAAGCACAATGGTAATAAAAACTATTTTTACTCTGATTTTTTTCATTTTAAATAATATATTGAATTTGCATGTTTTTTATAAAAAAAAGCCTCCGTGCAAGGTAAGTTTTGCAAGAGACTTTTTTAATTTTTTTTTGATATAAGTTACTATTTTTATTAATATTTACATAGTTTTGTCTATATAAATATATGTATAAAGTATCTATGTAGACTTATTGAGCAAAATTTTTCGAAGTGCTTGCATTAATCTCTATAACGGTCTGAAGGACAATGATGAAAGTCACATTTGATTCATGCTTTTTTGAAAACAGCGTTTTCCAAAGGGCAAGAGCCCTGCA
>CAYJDE010000015.1:6191-22443 GCA_964368805.1 uncultured Desulfovibrionaceae bacterium | reverse complement strand
GTTTCCCCTCTCAGACTCTCCCCTTCAAAAAAACCCATTGCGTCAGTATGTCGTTTTTAAAAAGGAAATTGTGGCGCATGGGAATTTTTTATGAAAATTCCACGTGGGATTGCTATAAGAAAATATGCTACACGCAATAATGCAGAAAGCCACTATTTCCTTGATACATATTTTGTCGCAAAAAAAACCTGTGTGATGCTGCGCCACAATGCTCATGGAAAAAAAGAATGTTATCGCCATGAAAGTTTTTTGGAAGGGGGGTTTGGGGGGAAACCTTTTCTTCAGAAAAGGTTTCCCCCCAGTCAACACCAGCTATACAATAAACTACATATGAGCCACCATGGCACGACCAAAGTCAGAGCAAGAAACTTTAGTGGCACCTTCCATTTGGCGAGCCAAATCATAGGTTACTTGCCCTGCTTGAATAGCTTTAGCCATGGCAGAGCGCACAAGATCATCGGCTTCTTTCCAGCCCATGTATTCCAGCATCATGGCACCGGAAAGGATGACAGAACCGGGATTTACTTTATCTTGTCCGGCATATTTGGGGGCAGTACCATGGGTGGCTTCAAAGACGGCGATACCATCGCCAATGTTGGCACCGGGGGCAAGGCCAAGACCACCCACCATGGCAGCAAGGGCATCAGACATATAGTCGCCGTTAAGGTTTGGCATGGCTAACACACTGTATTCATCGGGACGCAAAAGAATTTGTTGAAACATAGCGTCAGCGATGCGGTCTTTAATAAGCAGTTTACCAGCAGGCACTTTGCCATCATACTTTGCCCATACTTCATCTTCGGTAATGGTCACATCGCCAAATTCAGCGGCGGCAAGTTCATACCCCCAGATGCGGAAAGCCCCTTCGGTAAATTTCATAATGTTGCCTTTATGTACCAAGGTAACACTATCACGCTTATTTTTTAGGGCATATTGAATAGCTTGACGCACCAAGCGTTGGGTTCCTGTTTTACTTATGGGTTTAATGCCTATGCCAGAATCAGGACGCACATCACGACCGCTGAGTTTTTTAATCAGAGCCATAACTTCGGCGGCTTCAGAACTGCCTGCTTCCCATTCAATACCGCAATACACATCTTCGGTATTTTCACGGAAAATAACCATGTCTACCTTTTCCGGCGCTTTAACAGGCGAAGGCACAGGTGAAAAATACTGCACAGGGCGCACACAAGCGTATAAATCCAGTAAAAGACGTAAGGCCACGTTAACACTACGAATGCCCTTGCCTACCGGCGTGGTAAGGGGGCCTTTGATGGCCACACGGTATTTTTTAATGGCCTCAAGGCTGGCTTCAGGAAGGTATTCACCCGTAGCTTCATAGGCTTTTTCTCCGGCAAGCACTTCAAGCCATTCAATTTTACGCTTACCGCCATAGGCTTTTTCCACAGCCGCATCTAAAACCATTTGCGCAGCAAACCAAATATCTGGGCCAATGCCATCGCCGGGAAAATACGGTATGATGGGGGTATCTGGGGTATGTAAGCTTCCGTCTTTATTTAGTGTAATGGCCTCACCCATGTCTAGAACTCCTTTTTATTTCGCAAAGAATGTGTTTTAAAAATTTTAGTTACCGTTTTCCTAAAAAAGCATACCGTCAGGTAAGCCCACTTTCATGACATATTTGAAAAAGACAAAATAAACGCCGGTGATGATGGCAGCAGCAATAAGCGATTTCAACCAATATGCCGGTCCTTTTACCAAGGTAATGATAAAGGCCACCGACACAAAACCGCCGGCAAGATAGCCCACAAAAGAGATAAGGCCACATAAAATCATAATAACGGCATTAAGCGTAATACCTAATTTAATGACATCGCCACTGAGTGCTTTAACATTGCGCCCAAAAAGGGCATTTACGAGCCAAATAGTACACAAAATAGCATGAATGGTACACGTGGTGTAAGGAAAGGTGCGTGGCGTGGGCCATTGGTCTGAATACATATCAATCCAATTGGGAATGATATAGAATATGGTCACAAGGCAAGCCAACAAAGAAAAGGCCGCCAACATGACTTCAAGATAGCCAAGGTCATGATCCTTAAAAGATTTGGCTTGGGTTTCAACGGTAGTAGTGCTCATATATTCTCTCCGCAAAGGCTTTACTAGGCTTAGCAACACCGTAGGACATATCTTGTCGCTATGCCTAGCAGCCTGTTGAAAACTCCACTTAAAAAATGAAGGACAATTATTTCTTAATCATATTACCTTGAGCATCAATGCGGCCCAAATCCATCAAAATTTTACGGAAAGTAGCATCTTCTTTCTTTAAATCTGCCACAAGGTCTTCGCCAGATTTGGTATAGTCGGTAAGATAAATTTTGGCTACAGCATCACGGAAATCTTTAGATTTCGCCGCTTCGGTAAATACTTTCACCAATTTATCACGCACATCATTGGGAATGCCTTTAGGGGCCACCACAATATAGGGGGCCTCACCGATTTGTAATTCAGGGTAACCAATGTCTGTAAGGGTAGGAATGCCTTTGTAGGTAGGCGTTTTCATATAATCAAGCAAGACCTTACATGTACCTTGATCCACATGAATGGCCTGACTGCCGGAGCCGGCATAGGCATCAATTTGACCACCGATAAGCAGCTTCATGGCCTCAGCACCGCCAGCGGTGCCAATGAGATTCCATTTAAGATTTTCTTTCATGCCAATATAATCCATAACAAGAGTGGTATTACTCATGCGGCCGGAAGTGGCAATCTTCACCTTACCTGGCTTTTCTTTCACCATGGCCACAAACTCTTGCCACGTATTGGCAGGGTGGTCTTTACGCACCACAAGGGCCGCCGTAGGTGAACCAAAGGCTAAAATAAATTCCAAATCTTTAAAAGTATCATATGGTAATTTAAATTGCATGGGAGCATTGATGGCTGTGGTGGACTTAATAACCCCAAGAGTATAGCCATCTTTTTTAGCACGGCTTACCATATTAGCCGCCACAGTAGCGGTGGCTCCGGGGCGTTCTTCCAGCACAATGGATTGCTTAAATATCTTTTCTGCAGCCGTAGCCAGAGCTTGCGAGGAAATATAGGCCGTACCGCCTGACTTATAGCCATAAATCAACTTAATAGGGCCTTTAGGGAAGTCGGTTTCTGCCTGCGCCATGCCTGCACTTAAAAGAAGGCCAATGCCAAGAGTGGCTGCACCAAAGATTTTTTTACAGTTGAACATGAGATGCTCCTCCAAATATAGGGTTTAAAATTTCAATTTCTTTTTAATAAGCGTATTGGCTGGGTCGTCATCGTCCAAAATATGCTCTTTTTTAAGCATTTCTTCTTCAGTTAAAATATTTTTTTCAATATTGGCAACTTCCACATTGTCCATTTGTTTAACAAGTACTTCCGCATCATCTTTTTCTATTTTTGGTTTGAGTAACTGCATGATGGGACCCCATAACAGTAAGATGCCAAGCACACACCAAATGCCGGCGGCAATGGGCGAAGTAAAGAGCGGCGCAATATTGCCGCCTTCCAATTGCAAGGCCTGACGGAAGTTATTTTCCAAGATAGGCGTAAGGATAAACGCGATAAGCACAGGACTGACGGGAAAACCGAAAAGACGCATCATGAAGGCCAAAAGCCCTGCACCCAGCATAACAATAACATCGAAGAAACTATGATGAATGGCGTAGGTGCCGGTGAAACACAATAAGAATATGGCACCAAAAAGAATGCCACTATCAATTTTATACAAAGCTGCAGAAAAATACTTAATACAGAACTTTCCAATGGGATACAGCAAGAAGGCAGAAATAATTAAACCAATAAACACCGCATAAATAATGGGGCCGTGCTCATTAAAAATTTGTGGTCCCGGCACAATACCGTGCATGAGCAAGGTACCGTACAAAATAGCCGCCGTAGAACTACCTGGAATACCCAAGGTAAGCATGGGGATAAGGGCTGGGCCGCAGGTGCCGTTGTTGCCTGTTTCACAGGCCATGATACCTTCAATGCTTCCCTTGCCATATTCTTCTGGGTGTTTAGAGGTACGTTTGGCCAAACCATAGCAGGTAAAGGCCGCCGCCGTGGAACCAAGGCCCGGTAAAGCCCCAATAAGGCCACCGATGACAGCAGATTGGGTGATAATACGCCAATGTTTAAGACCTTTTATAAGACCTAATCCTTCATTATTTAAAGCAAATTCCTCTTTTTCATCTTCAAGAGCATCTTGTTTATCTTGCAAGCTTTTCTTGATGTACTCAGCACGAGAACGAATGATGGAAAAGACAATTTCTGGTAAAGCAAAAAGCCCCACCAAGAAAGGAATAAGTGAAAGACCGTCGATGAGCTGACTAAAATTAAAAATCAGGCGATTGGTGCCTTCTTGGGGGTCAAGGCCAACATAAGTAAGAGCCGCACCAATACAGGCGGCAATAAAACCCTTTACCTTATTTTTACCAAGAGAAAACACAATGACCGAAAGCGCCAATACCACCAAGGGAACCATTTCTGTGGGGCCAATTTTCAAAGCTAAAGCGGCCACCATGGGGGTGAAAAGCACAAGAAGCACCGTTCCTATTAAGTCGCCACAGACCGAAGCAATAAGAGCGGCATCAAGGGCAATGCGCGCTTTACCCGATTTAGCCAACGGATACCCGTCCAGTAAGGTTGCCGCTGCTTCCGGTGTGCCTGGTGTAGCGATTAAAATGGCACTGATGGAGCCTCCGTACACACCACCTTTATATACCCCAAGTAAAAAAGAAAGGCCTGTGATGGGGTGCAAGCCAATGGTAAAAGGGGTGGCAAGCGCAATGGCCATGGAGGGAGACAAACCGGGAAGACAGCCAATAAATACGCCACAGACTAAGCCCACAACAATGGCGATCATATTGTAAATAGTCATCAGGTTTTCAAAACCAGCCAATACAGATTCAATCATTCCTTAACTCCTGACTTCAAAACATTGAGGGTTAGAACTGAGGTTTTTGCTCCTAAACGAAAACCTTATATGCGCCCTGTATGTATGTTTAAGAAAAAGCTTATACAGTTGCACGAGGGTGATTCTACAAAAAACATGCCACGGAATATTTTTTTATCCGCATTTTTCGTCTTTTCGGCCCTTGGAATAAAAGACTTTTTTCACGAACTAAAAATAGTTAAAAAAACTTCCCCTTTGCGTTTAATGAAAAAAAATCTCCTTCTTCAAAAAACTACATCTATTGTATTTTGTGTACAATATCTTTTCACAATACAATAAGGAATTACCTGTACAGTTACATTGCTAAGATAGTAGTATTACAAAATAAAATAACATATGAAACATTTTCCCACATTTTACGTACACCTTGAAACAAAACACAAAATAAAGAAACAATATGTTGCACATGCAACACGTTTTCGATATATTTACTGCCATCACAAAGCATAATATCCATGAAGGAGGCCATCCATGCCGCACAGAAGTTTTCTAAACACCACAAATTCAGATACATTATATCAAGATATTTACACCATTGGGGTGTTTCTCTCTATTCCTGTTGTTGAGCAGTATGTTACCGAATTTCAAAAAAATCCTCGGTATAAAATCCTTACCTCCCCCGCAAATTTTGACGATGCCGTAGAACAGGCCAAGGAATGGGAAGCCCAAGGCGTAGATGTTTTTGTAAGCCGTCGTGGCACGGGGGATTTATTGCGCCAAAAATTTTCCACACCAGTACTGACCTTACCCATGTCGGAAATGGAAATCATTCACTGTTTGCGTTCTTCGTGTCCAAGGGGAAGTCTTGTGCTCATTCCCATTTTTGGGGAGGAATATTCTGGTTTATCGCAGGTGGAAGAGCTCATTGGCGTACGCATTTTACAGCATGTGTATACCAATTTTTCTGAGCTTGAAACCATTGTTCAGCGGGGTATTCATTGGAATGTGGACTTTGTAGCCGGCGGCGGCTCCACCCAAAGACTAGCGCAAAAATACGGCATTTCCTTTGTGTCCTTGGCCCCTTCGCGCGAACAATTCTTAAGCATTTTAGACAGTGCCGCCAACGTGGCCAGCTTTTACCGTGAAAAAGAATCTATGATTAATGAAATGCAAGGCATGATGGATTCCATGACCGACGGTTTTCTTTCACTAGATGCGCAAGGTATCATTATAGCCTGTAATACTGTGGCCCGTGACCTATTAGGCGCCCAAAGACGTGAGGACATCATAGGCACTTCTATTATAGAATATATAAGCGAAAGCATCTTCCAAGAAATTCTTCAAGAAGAGCAAAGCCAACAGGAAAAAGTTATCAATGTACGGGACACACAATTGGTAGTACACGCTACAGTTGTAAAAAGCCGTAATATTACAGAAAAAGTTTTATTTTCCTTGCGTAAGGTGCACGATGTCATTCGCCAAAGTGGATCCATTCGTTCTGCCATCTCTCGGGGTTTTGAAACCCACTATCGCCTCAGTAATATGATTTATAAAAGCCCTGACGTACATAACATTATCAATTTATGTCGCATCTATGCCAAAACCAACTCTTCCGTGCTTATTGGTGGTGAAACCGGCACAGGTAAAGAAATCCTTTCTCAAGGCATACACAATAGCAGTAAACGCAAGAAAAAACCTTTTGTATCCATAAACTGCGCAGAATTACCGGAACATTTATTAGAGAGTGAGCTTTTTGGTTATGATGAAGGGGCTTTTACCGGCTCACGTAAAGGCGGGAAAGCAGGTTTTTTTGAATTGGCCCACGGTGGCACCCTACTTTTAGATGAAATTGACTCTGCCTCTCTTTTGGTACAGGGCAAGCTTCTACGGGTTTTACAAGAAAAAGAAATCATGCGCATAGGGGGCAAAAGAAAAATTCCTGTGGATGTACGTGTCATTGCCACATCAGGACGCGACCTTTGGGAAATTGTGTGCCAAGGGGCTTTTCGTAAGGATTTATTCTTTCGCCTCAATGTTATGTCTGTGTATATTCCTCCTCTGCGCGATCGCTTAGATGACATTGAAGCTCTTCTTCCTCATTTTCTGCATTATTTTTCCCAGCGTGAAAACACCGCTAAACCCGTAATACGTCACGAGCAAATACAATTACTTAAAAAATATTCTTGGCCGGGAAATGTGCGCCAACTACGTCACTTTGCCGAGCGTTTTGTCTTGTATACTTCTTTCATGGAAGACCCCTTTGCTCATTTATACCATGAATTACACCGTATTACCCCTCATAACCATCATGATATTGGAGGACGCTCCATCTTACACAATGGCCCCCATGTATCTGATAGGACTTCTCTATTGGATTCCATGAATGTGCTCCCTTCTGCGACCATGCCAACCATGCCCAGCACGCCCATGGGATCAAGCATAAGCGGGAACGACGCTCTGCCCCTTTCTTCCTCTCGCCCTTTGCAAGATAAAAATGAGCTGGAAATCATTCAAGAAGCTTTGGAAAAAACCCATTATTCAAAACAAGAAGCAGCTAAACTGCTTGGTATAAGTCGCAGTACACTATGGCGCAAGCTGAAGCAATATCATATACTCTAGCACATATTCCCAATAATGCTTCATAATGTTTCATTTTGAAACATTATTTTTTACAATGAAACATTGCAACATTCTCAAAGCAAACGCTTCCCGATGCACACTTTTAAAATATTAATATAATGCATTATTTTTAAAATGCATACATTGGCACGGTATTTGTTAAGGGGCAAGTATTGTGCACGGTATTTTATGGTCTGTGCTTGGCGCTTACTCAAAATGCGTCCCGTGCCATGTAAAAGGAGGAGTAAAATGCTTGAAAATGTTTCCATTCATCCCAAAAACTATGACGTTATAGTCATAGGGGGCGGAAACGCAGCTCTATGTGCGGCTATTTCAGCCAGAGAGCTTGGTGCTTCTGTTTTGGTATTAGAGAAATCCAATCGAGTGTTTCGTGGGGGCAATAGCCGTCACACCAGAAACATTCGCTATATTCACGAATCTGCCAATGACTGGCTTACCGGCCCGTATCTTGAAGAAGAATGTTTTAACGACCTAATGCGTGTAACGGGCGGGAATACCACAGAAAACCTAGCTCGCTTATGTATTCGTAATTCCCTTAATGTGGGTAACTGGATGATTGAACATGGCGCCATGTTTCAACCTTCCATGCGTGGTACTTTGCACCTTGGGCGTACCAACTCTTTCTTCCTTGGCGGCGGGCGTGGTCTTATGAATGGCTACTATGCCTATGCCGAGAAAAATGGCGTAGACGTCATGTACGAATCTCCCGTGACAGAAATTCATATGGACGGCCCTATTTTTAAAAGCGTTATTGTGAGCAATCCTGAAGGCTACAAACAAATTTACGGCAGAGCCGTTGTGGTAGCTGCCGGCGGCTCGCAAGCCAACCCCGAATTTCTTGCTAAACACTGGGGTAAAGCAGCGTATAATTTCCGTGTACGTGGCTGTCCTTTTGATACCGGCGAAGTGCTTGAGATGCTTTTAGCCAACGGTGTTGAATCCATTGGTGACCCCACCCAAGGCCATATGGTGGCCATTGATGCCCGTGCCCCCAAGGTGGACGGCGGCATTGTAACCCGCCTTGACTGTGTACCTTTCTCAGTGGTGGTCAACAAACATGCTGAGCGTTTTTACGACGAAGGCGAAGAGTTTTGGCCCAAGCGTTACGCCATTTGGGGACGCCTTGTGGCAGGACAAGACGACCAAATTGCCCACTCCATCATCGACTCCAAATCCATAGACCTTTTCATGCCTTCGGTATTCCCACCTGTGGAAGCCAATACCTTGGAAGAAATGGCCCGCAAACTAGACCTTGACGTGGACACCTTCATGAAGACGGTGAAAGAATTTAATGCATCCTGTAAAATGGATAAACCCTTTAACCCTGACGAACTGGACGGCAACGCCACCGAAGGCATTGCCATTGCCAAAACCAACTGGGCACGTCCTTTAGATAAGGCCCCCTTCTACGGGTATGCTTTGGCGCCAGGTATCACCTTCACCTACCAAGGGACTAAGGTAAATGAAAATGCGCATGTTATCATGCAAGATGGCAATGAATCCCCCAACGTTTTTGCCTGCGGTGAAATCATGTCCGGTAACATCTTGGGCAAAGGATATATGGCAGGCTTTGGTATGACCATTGGAACAGTTTTTGGCCGCATTGCCGGCACAGAGGCAGGTAAGTATGTCAAGAGATAAAGAAGTATTGCTCAAAGAAGCAAATCATGTCATGACGGTGTGTAATGCGTGTCGTTATTGTGAAGGCTTTTGTGCCGTATTCCCCGCCATGGAGTTACGGCGTACCTTCACCGAAGGCGATATGCGCTATTTTGCAAACCTTTGCCACAATTGCCGTGGGTGTTACTATGCTTGCCAATACGCACCGCCTCACGAATTTGACTTAAATATCCCCAAAACCTTTGCCGAGTTACGTGTACAAACCTACAAAGAATACACGTGGCCAAGCTTTATGGGTAAATTCCTTGATGCGCAAGAAACCAAGGCTCCCATAGTTACTGCCTTCTGTCTCTTGTTGGTCTTTTTCATGACTCTTTTTGGCTCCGGCCCTGAAGCCATGTTTGCTACTCATAGCGGTGAAAAGATTTTCTATAATGTAACGCCGTATAAATGGCTTATGGTATCCTTTTCAGCCATTGCCTTAGGCATTGTTTTGCTATGGACCAAGGGCGTGTATAGCTTCTGGAAGTCCATTGGCGCACCTTTTGGCGATATTTGGGATAAACGCGCCCATGTGCAAGCTATGAAAGATGCCTTTACTTTGCGCTATCTTGGCGGTGGTGGTCATGGTTGTAACTACCCTGATGAAGCCTTCAGCAATGGGCGTCGTTACTTCCACCATGCAGTATTCTATGGCTTTTTATCTTGCTTTGCTGCCACCATTTTTGCCTTTGCTTTCGAGCATGCCTTTAACTGGCCTCACCCCTTTAGTGCCTTCAGCCTGCCTGTTATCTTTGGTACACTAGGTGGTATTTCCATTTGCGTAGGTGCCATAGGCCTTTGGTGGCTTAAGGGAAAAATGGACGCTGCGCCCACGTCTCCTTTCACCACAGGTATGGATCGTTCCTTTGTAAGCTTGGTTTTCTGGGTATCTTTCTCCGGCTTATTACTCCTCTTCTTCAGAAGCACCGGTGTCATGGGCTTTATGCTCACCATACACCTTGGTTTTGTGTTGGCCTTCTTTGTACTGGCCCCGTATGGTAAGATGCTGCACATGCTCTACCGTTACTTTGCCTTGGTGCGTAATGCACAAGAGCAATACCGCGCCGACGAAAGCGAAACACATTAAAAATAAAATCCCCCATGGATCTGTAGCCATGGGGGATTTTAGTAAACAAACCCGCCAAGAGGCCCCTATGGCATATCCTGAAAATATGCGCCCTTCCCTCGAGGCTTTGGCCCAAAGCCGCCCTGCACGACTCCATGCTCGCTATCCAGAACTAAGCGTACAAGCCAAAGCCACGCTCTTACAAAATTTTCATCCAGATTTTAACCCAAAAATTCGCCGGCCTTTGCGTGTAGGCGTCAATAAAGGCGCAAGCGTTGCCCAAGAAATAGCCACCCTTCTAGAAAGCCCTGCCCACATAACACGACACAATGCCATCAAAAATATTTGCTTACACCCAGCAGATACACAGGTAGATGTGCTTATTATAGGCAGTGGCGGTGCCGGCTTGGCTGCAGGTTTATGGCTGAAAAAGCATACCAAACTCAAGGTGCTTATGTGCACCAAGTTACGCACCTTTGACTCCAACACCGTCATGGCCGAAGGGGGCATGTGTGCCGCCACCGCCGCCAATGACAATGCTGCCATACATTTTGTGGATACCATGGTGGGCGGCCGTTTTGCCAATGATGCCGACCTTGTGGAAACTATGGTTAGCCAAGGCCCCCTTATCATTGATTGGCTAGCGCAGCTTGGGGTAAACTTTGACCGCCGCAAAGACAATGAATACTTCACCCATCGCCCCGGCGGCCACTCACGCACCCGTTCTCACTCCATTCAAGATATTACCGGCCTTGAAATGATACGCATTCTCTGCCACGAAGCTCGCCTTGCGGGCCTTGACAGTATGGAATTTTGCCCCGCCGTGGAGCTTTTACTTGACCAAGACGGTGCCTGCGCCGGAGCCGTCCTGCAAAATCTTGATACTCAGCACTATTTTACAGTACAAGCCAAAGCTGTCATTATGGCTAGTGGTGGCATGGGCCGTTTGCATCCGCTGGGCTTTCCCACTTCCAATTTTTATGGGGCTACTGCCGATGGATTAGTATTAGGCTACAGGGCCGGTGCCCAAATCGTGCATATGGACTCGGTACAATACCATCCCACAGGCACAGCTTGGCCGCATCATCTATTGGGGCTACTTATCTCTGAAGCAGTACGTGCCCAAGGGGCTCAATTGCTTAACAGCGCAGGGCACATGTTCATTGGCAATCTGGAAACCCGTGATGCGCTAGCTGCCGCCATCATTCAAGAAAGCATTGGCAAAGGTCAGCATGTACTGACGCCCACCCACAATCGTGGGGTATGGCTTGATACTCCGCTTATTGACATGCAACACGGTCAAGGCACTTTTGCCCATCGCTTTGCTAATATTTATAAGCGGTTTAAAGATTGCGACATTGATGCTGCCCAAGAACCTATCTTAGTCTACCCTACCCAACACTATCAAAACGGCGGCCTTGCCATTGACAGCAAAGGACGTACCACCGTGCCTGGCCTGTATGCGGCAGGAGAAGTGGCCGGTGGCGTGCACGGAAAAAATAGGCTGGGAGGTAATGCCCTCTTAGATATCTTTGTTTTTGGGCATGTGGCGGCACAACATGCTGCGACGGCCATGGAAAACATCTACGGCAGCCCTTCTCAAAAACAGCTTAGCCTTGCCCATGTCCACGCCTTTGAAGCAGAGCTTAGTCAATATACAAAAATAGACCAAGATGCTATGCGCAGCCCTCTGCTTTTACCCGACTATCGCTTTGAAAAAGCGTTTACTCTACCTACTAAAGTGTAGCTATATGGGGGAAGTTATGCATACCAAGGACACCCACACTTTATATATTTACGGCAACGCCTATGAAGTGCCGGCAGGTTTTACCATCATGACTTGCATGGAGCATGTGGGCTTTCGCCTTACTCGAGGTTGTGGCTGTCGGGGGGCCGTGTGCGGTGCCTGCGCTGTGGTCTATAGGGTAGGCCACGCCCCTCGTTGGCAGGTGGGTTTAGCCTGTCAAACCTTAACGCAAAATCATATGCATTTTCTTTTTCTACCCTATACATCCGGACAAGAAGCTGTATACGATATAAGCACTACCCCATGCACCGTAGAAGCCATAGAGAAAATTCATCCCCAACTTAACCACTGTATACAATGCAATACTTGCACTAAGTCTTGTCCCATGGGCCTAAAAGTATTGGGCTATATTACTGCCCTACGCCAAGGAAATTTTACAAAACTACAGGCCCTTTCCCAAGAGTGCATACAATGCGGCTTATGTGCCATACGCTGTCCGGCGAACGTATCCCCTTTTGCCATGGCGCTTACGGCCCGCCGACTCTATGCCATTAACCACTATGCCCCCACCAGCGTTTTTTGCAACAGCCTTACCAAAGCCAAACAAGGCCATTGGCAAAAGGAAATTGCATACTATAAAACGCTCTCTTCGCAAGAACTTCAAACTCTTTATCTAACATTTCAAGCCAGTAAAGAACAGCACAATGCAGGCTAATTTAAGAGGTTTTGCATGCTCCAGCAAACCTACTTCCCCCCTATGTTTTACAGAATTAGACCTTGACAAAAGTACAAATATATAGCAATGGGGTTAACTAGTTTCTCATTATAAACAATGCTAGCATCCATGCTAAACATGGCATATGTGGTATCTTTGGTTTAAGAAAAGTATGGCGAGTAAAATGCATTGTTTTTAGTAATTTAAGAATCCTGTAGTACATTGTGGAGCATTGATATGTTGTTAAATTTTAAAAATCATTCTCTTGAAAATTTTTGTACACAAGTCTTAAATTCTTTGCCTATACCTCTTAGTTGCTGGACAAAGGAAAGAAAAGCTGTTTTTTGTACAGAACCTTTTTTGACACATTTTGCCGTACAAGATATGGAAGAATATATACAAAAACAGCACAACTTCTCACCGCCTCTGCAGCCTTGTGGGGGAAAATCACGCGTATTACAAATTTCCTATCTAGAGCAAGCTTTCCGTGACGGTAGCTGTAATTTCCTTTGGACGCATATCGATGCTGTTGGAGAAACCTACCTTGTGGAATATAACTTAGTACGTATGACCCACGAAGGCCAAGATTTTGTTATTTCCTATTGCACAAACTTGCAAAATTCCTTCGATTATTTGCACCAAAAAATAAAAACGCAAGAACGCTTTGAGGCTATCCTTGATGCTGCCCCCATGAGCATTAATATTTGGACTAAAGACAACGAAGTACTTGATTGTAATTTAGCCACCCTTGCCTTGTATAATTTCCCTAGCAAAGAGAGTTTCAAACAAAATGCATTGGAAATTAATCCCCCCTATCAACCCAATGGAAGAAGCTCCGAAGAATTTAGCCTTGAGTATTTAAAAAAAGCTTTTAAAGAAGGGCAATGCTGCTTTGAATGGGAATTTGTTACCTTAGACGGCGAAAAGATACCTGCAGATGTAATTTTAACTAAAGTGAAGCTTGATGATAACGATGTCATCATCGAATACACAAGAGATTTGCGCGATATAAAAAAATCAGAAGCGCTGGCCCAAGAAGCAGAAGAACGCATGCGAGTTATGTTTGATTCCATGCCCCTTTGTGCAAATTTTTGGGGTAAGGATTTAAAAAACATAGACTGTAACATGACGGCTCCTAAGCTGTTTAACCTAAAAGACAAGCAAGAATATCTTGACAGATTTATGGAACTTTCACCGGAATTTCAACCCGATGGCAGGAAAAGCAGCGATTGCGTCTTTGAATATATGAATATCGCTTTTGAAAAAGGCTATCATCAATTTGAATGGATGCATCAAAGCCTTGATGGAGACCCCATTCCCACAGAAATCACCCTAAGCCGAGTTCTTTACCAAAATGAAGATCACGTCATGGGATATACAAGGGATTTACGTGACATTAAAATCATGGAAAAAAAGGCTTCTTATGCCGAAGAACTCAACACGCTTATAGCACAAAACATCCCTTTAAGTTTCATGTTTTGGAATAAAGAAGGCCAAATGGTTGACTGCAACCAAGAGGCTTTGCGTGTTTTCAAGTTTGACACAAAAGAAGAATATTTTAAAAACCTGTATAAAACTTCCCCCACCTATCAACCCGATGGTAGGCATTCTAAAGATACCGTATGGAAAAATCATTTAGAAGTACTTGAAAAAGGTTTTCTGCACTTTGAATGGTTACACTGCACTCTTGATGGGGAGCTTATCCCCATGGAAATTTTCCTTGTTCGTTCAAGCCTAGACGGAGAAGACGTAGTGGTTTCCTACGCTAAAGATTTGCGAGACCTAAAGGCTTCACAAGAATTGCTCAAAGAAGCTGAATTACGCAATACCATTATGCTAGATTCTCTCCCCATGAACGTGAATTTTTGGGACGAAAATTATCAGGTTATCTACACAAATTTAGAAGGGGTTAATATTTTCGGTTTTAAAGACAAAGAAGACTTTATAGAAAATTTTTATAAAATCTCACCTTTATTGCAACCTGATGGCAGAAAAACCGAAGAAATTATGTTTCAAATACTTGATGAAGCATTTAGTAATGGCATTGCCAAAGCAGAGTTTGTTTGCCAGCACTCGGTAACATGCGCCCCCATTCCCGTAGATGTCTTGCTGATACGTACTTCCTATGGCGGCAAGCGTGGCATCATTGCTTATGTAAAAGATTTGCGCCAACAAAAAGCCATGCTGCAAGAAATTGAAGAAAATGAGCAAGCCTTACTGGAAGCCAAAGAACTTGCAGAACAAAGCACCAAGGCCAAGGGAGAATTTTTGGCCAACATGAGCCATGAAATTCGCACCCCCATGAACGGCATTTTGGGCTTACTCCATCTTTTACATGCAACACCCCTTGATAATACACAAAAAAACTATGTGGAGAAAATTTCAACGTCTGCCAAAAATCTCATGCGCATCATCAATGATATTTTAGATTTTTCTAAAATTGAAGCCGGCAAAATGGAGATGGAAAAGCACCCCTTCTTACTACGTAGTGTGGGCCAAGATGTGGTAGATCTATACGGACACACTTGCATCGATAAAGGATTAACTTTAGATATATCCTGCGGTGAACATGGAGAAATGTATATTCTTGGCGATTCCTTGCGCTTAAAACAAGTTATATTTAATCTTATAAGTAATGCCATTAAATTTACCGATTCAGGAGGTAAAGTCCTTCTTGATTCCATAAGCACTTTACAAAATGAAAAATTGCATTGTGAATTTACTATAAGTGATACCGGCATTGGTTTATCTCAAGACCAAGTAAAAAAACTTTTTTCTGCCTTTTCACAGGCTGATACTTCCGTCACGCGTAAATACGGTGGAACAGGACTTGGGTTAGCCATTTCTAAAAGTATTATCAACCTCATGGGCGGCGATATTTGCGTAACTAGTGAACCAAAGAAGGGAACAAGCTTTACCTTTACCGTGGCATTTCCCTTAGCCCCCATCTCTTCTGTACCGCAAGAACACGATGCGCCCCTTGATGCTCAAGGTTCTGCCGATACTTCTATGACAGGCCACCTACTACTTGTAGAAGATAACGAGATAAATCAAATGGTTGCCCAAGAAATATTGCAGGTTGTGGGCTACACTTTAGATATAGCCGAAAACGGGCAAGAAGCATTAGAAATGCTTGAAAAAAAGAGATATGCTGCCGTACTTATGGATATTCAAATGCCTGTTATGGATGGCTATACCGCAACACAAAAAATACGTAAGCAAGAAAAATACGCTGACCTGCCCATTATTGCCATGTCTGCCCATGCCATGAAGGGCGATAAAGAAATAAGTCTTTCCCATGGCATGAATGATCATATTACCAAGCCCATTGACGCAGCGATACTATATAAAACATTGCACTTTTGGATTACAAAAAAATAAGGAAATAGCCTATTGCCTTAACTCAGCAAAAGCACTTTTATCGCACAAATAGGCATGGGCTCTGGCGTTAGCTTAGTTAGGTGCCTAATGCGAAGCTTCTACCGACGAATATAAAAATACTGGCATCGATGACATTGATGCCAGTATTTT
>CAYJDE010000015.1:0-6091 GCA_964368805.1 uncultured Desulfovibrionaceae bacterium | reverse complement strand
TTTTTATATTCGCCAGTAAAAGCGAGAGTAACCATAAAACAAGTATCTCTCTCATGCTGATTCAAGGCAATAACCACATAAGGAAATACTGATTAATGCTTTTTCAACATTTTACCAGATGAAGCTTGGTCGCCTGCTATGTATTTGGGCGAGCAATGCTATTATTATTACGCAATATAACAGACGCTTTTTCTATCTTTCTTTCTTGTAAATGTGAGATGATTTGCGCATGTTCCTGAAAAGATTTTTGCATGCGTTCAAGGTTCATGGTATGTGTAAAGACAAGCGGTGTGGTGCGAATAATGGCTTTACGATAATTTTCTACCAAATACGGATTGCCGGCAAGCTGAATAAATGTGGCGTGAAAAGAGCGTTCGGCTTTCACCCAATCTTGAGGGCTATGCTCTGCATTTTTCATAAGCACAAGGGTTTCTTCGAGACGTGCCATAAGCATATCGCTATTTTTTTCCATGGCCAGTTTCATAGCTCCGGCTTCATATACCGTATTTACTTCGTATAAGTCGTTGATTTCTTCCTGTGTGGGATTAAAAACAAAAGAGCCTTTTTGTGGAATTACTTGCACAATACCTTCATGGCACAAGGTTACAAAAGCATCTTGTACCGGTGCCCGACTTGTCTGCATTTCTTTTGCCAACTGATTTTGTGAAAGACGCTGCCCCAATGCGTATTGCCCGTCCATAATACGGGAGCGGATAAGCTCCACGGCTTTGGTTTTTAAAGACACATCAGGTTTGGCTTTTTCTACAATGCTTTGTATGGCCGACATACGCTCTCCCCACTCATGACACATTGGCTATATTTCCTAGGTGTCGTCAAAGCCGACACGTAGGAAATTTCTTAAAAAAGTTCATTTTATGTTTTATCAATAAGCTATGTAAAAAACGCAAGACGTAAGAAAATGCTTTCGTTCCTCACCCAGCGGCTGCATGCCCTTCGGGTCGGATTCTTCTGATACGTGACCGAAAAAGCGCACAAAATCTGCCGCCAAGATAACCGAAAGGCCGTTTTATGTGACCACGTTCTAGCTGTTTTTCTCCACATCTACCTGTAAAGCTTGTAAAAGCGGCAAGCGTTTTTTATTAAACTCCGTAGCATTTTCCATAATAACAGCTAACATTTCCTTATCAGAAAGCTCCATTTCGTCTTTTTTCACTCGGCGTCCTTGATTTTGCAATACACTTTGGGCAAATTGCGCCTGCGCTTTCATACTTTTATGTCCATTTTTCATGGCATAAAGAAAAAGCTGTTCAAAGGGGCTTACCATAACGCCACCACCAAATACCGGAGAAACAAGCATCATGGGCGAAAGCCCGCTGAGCGTTTTACTGCAAATATAAGCATTGAGCCGTTTGCTACGTAAAAGAGTTTCGGGGGTTACTGTCTGGGTAGGGTGAATATAGCCGGCCCCCAAAAGTACAGAAATAATTTCTAAAATAGCAGGAAATTCCAACTCGGTATACGCTTCAAGATTACGTATTTGCAAAATACTTTTGGGGCTATAACCATCACTTGCCAAAAAAGCCACCAAGGGGCCATACAACTCTTCTTTTAAAGCCAATTGCCCGCTTGGCACATCCACAGTATAAGAAATGGAAGATTCTAGCATGCATAGCGCAAAAGATTTACTGAGCAGTTGATATTCATTACTCACCACATTAGCAGTACCTTTTACAAAAATATCGCTACGATATTGAGTATTCAAAATATAATCACGCACAGTTTCACGCAATTTCACGTCTTCAATATCTTGTAAGAGGGGCACAGTATCAGGAGGTAAAGCAAAATTGCGTTGATCAAGCAAGCGAGTGCTGGTAACAAAGGAGCATTTGGCACTTTCAAAATCAGCGGCCACGTTTTTAAAGTACGGCGCATACCAATTTTCACTAAAATACTCATGGGCCACATAAGAAATACTTTGGGAAGCCAAATTTTTAAACTTTTGCGTTACGGAAGGATTACGTGCAAAAATCATGGCTCCGGCTTGCTCAAGTCTAGCAAGAAAGCCATAGGCGTCTTGCACTTTTGATACAGAGCCACGCATACTGTCTTGCATTTGTGCATGAGAAGTGAGTAATTCACGTAAAGGCATAAAATCTGCCCAGCCGGGCATGCAATTATAACTTACATACACAAGGCCGCCCACTTTTACATTACGAGAAATAATTTGCAAAATATATTCACGGTCTTGTGCAGTTATCCAAGACCACACCCCGTGCAAAACAATCATATCAAATTGCGGCAAAAGCCCTTGTTGCGATTTTTGGGCCAGCTCTTCAAAAGAATCGTTGAGCATATGCCCTACTGTCCCCGCATGACGCATGACAGAGCAAGCATAGTTGCAAGAATTGGGGTTAATATCTGTGCCCCAAAATTCTCCTTCATTGGCAGCAGCATGCACATTAAGCGACATGCCTTGCCCATAGCCAAGTTCTAAATACTGTAAAGGCTCTCCATTTTCACGACAAGGCAATTCAAGCCCTTGTAAAAGTAGTAGAGATTCTAAAAAATTAGGGGTCAACTCTTTACAATAGCTTTCTTCATGGGGAATATCGCCAAAAGAATCTTTTGTTTGTATGGTCATAACTATCTACCTTTATTTTTATAAAAACCTTTACTATCTGTTGCCATGCTAATACTATTTATTCATACTGACACATCGTCATGACAACGCACAAATTATCTTTTTATTGTATAGATTAAACAAACAAAGTCAACATAAAATGCTTATACACGGCAAGCACTTCCACCTCAGCGTTAAAGATATTGCACAGATATTTAATATATTGCACAGTAGAAAAGAATATGCTAGGTGCAAACTGTTTCTACTGTTTCCACAGTTAAATGACAAACAGTATTCATTTTTCGCAGTATAAGGATGAGCATGCAAGACTCCCCATTAGAAAGAGACCGTCTGGCCAGAATTTTTTTACAGCACACTTTTAAAGAGCATAAAAGCCCCATATGTTGCTGGAATTTAACAGGTGATATTCTTTACAGTTCGCAAAGCTTCCTTGAAATTTTTCGCGTCCATTCTGAAGAAGAAATGCAAAAAAACTTTTCCACCTTTAGCCCTGCTATTCAACCAAGTGGAAAACATTCAAAAATTGCCAAAGAAGAATTTTTATCCATAGCGGCGCAAGACCACTATGTACGTTTTTTTTGGATGCATACCTTGCCTTGGTCCGGCGAAAAATTAGTGGAATATACCATCACCACCCTACATTATAAAGGGCTTATTATTTTAGTGGGCTTTATGCATAATGCCAAAGCCAGCGAATACCAATATACCACCGACCACAATGTAAAAACGCTTCTGAATGCCTCCCCTACTGCTGTGTGTTTGTGGAATGAGACAGGCGTCCCCATAGACTGCAATGAGAGTTTCTTAGAACTTTTTGGTATGGAAACCATTGATGACTACCGTGATAATGCAGCACTTTACTTTTCCCCCATACAAGAAAATGGTCGTGAATCCGTAACGTATAGCATGGAAGAAATTCAAAAAGCTTTCCAAGAAGGTCAAAGAAAAGTACAATGGCTTTGGCTAAATGCAGATGGCACCCCAATACCTACGCAAGTAATTTTACGCCGATTTACCTACGGTGATGCGCAATTTGTTGCGGAATACGTGTATGATTTGCGTGAATTACGGGCTAAGGAAAAAGAGGCGCATGAAGCAGAAGAACGTGTTAAGCTTATGCTAGACAGTATGCCCTTGTGCTCCTTCATTTTTAATGAAGACCTCACCCCCATCGATTGTAATCTAGCTGCTTTGCATCTTTTTGGGTATACAGATAAACAAAATTACCTCCAGCATTTTTACGAATCTTCTCCGCATAAACAACCTGATGGAAGCCTCAGCCAAGAACGCTCACACGCATATTTGAAACAATGTTTTTCCACAGGATACTGTAAGTTTGAATGGATGCATTGTGATAAGAACAAACAGCCTATTCCGTGCGAAGTCACCTTGGTACGCAGTTTTTATAAGAATACCCATATCATATTGGCCTATGTTCGTGATTTACGTGAACTTAAAGCCTCTCAAGCCTTAGCTGAAGAAGCAGAACAGCGTAATAGAGCCATACTGGACTCCATGCCCATGGGCGTACATTTTTGGGACGAAAACTTTCAGCTTATTTATTGCAATACAGCCTGCATCAAACTTTTTGGCTACGATGACGCCCCAACATACTTACAAAATTTTCATCTCACTATACCTGAAAAACAACCTGATGGCCAATTATCACAAGACATTATGGAAAAAGGCTTCACCAATGGCCATGTAGATGGGCATACGGAAATAGAATTTGAATGTGTTAACCCTATTACCAATGAAAATCTACCTTTAGAAATTTGTATCCGTCGTGTCACGTACCAAGGCAAAAAAGCCCTTGTTGCCTATTTGCGTGATTTACGCGAACACAAGCTCATGCTTAAAGAAATCTATGAAAGTGCAGAAGAATTGCGTAAAGCCAAAGATTTAGCAGAAAAAAGTGCCCAAGCCAAAGGAGAATTTCTTGCCAATATGAGCCACGAAATTCGCACCCCCATGAATGGCATTTTAGGGCTTTTACACTTGCTTGAACATACGGAACTTAAAACAAATCAGCTTTTTTATGTACAAAAATCCTTGCTTTCTGCCAACAATCTCATGCGTATCATCAACGACATTTTAGATTTCTCAAAAATAGAGGCAAAAAAGCTTGAAATGGAAATGGCCCCTTT
This sequence comes from uncultured Desulfovibrionaceae bacterium, assembly GCA_964368805.1. GTDB lineage: Bacteria > Desulfobacterota > Desulfovibrionia > Desulfovibrionales > Desulfovibrionaceae > CAYJAD01. The sequence goes on along the minus strand of CAYJDE010000015.1, from coordinate 1,342 downwards.
CACTTTACGTGAATTATGCACAGAAATTTACGAATTGTACGAACCGGTGAGCAATAAAAAAGGCATTAAACTTCTCATAGAAAAAGGAAATCATGCCAAAGATGTTTTGCTGGGTGATGCCTTACGCCTTAAGCAAATTCTTTACAATCTTGTAAGCAATGCCATTAAATTTACCGCACAAGGGACAGTAACATTACGTGTGGAAGAAACTAAGAAGAAAGACGGCAAAATGCATTGCCTCTTCTCGGTGCAAGATACGGGCATTGGTCTTAGCGAAGCCCAGCAAGGCAAACTTTTTTCCGCCTTTATGCAAGCCGACACTTCCGTTACCCGTGAATACGGTGGTACAGGACTTGGGCTTGCCATTTCTCGCAGTATTGCGCAAATGATGCAGGGAGATATTTGGGTTAAAAGCGCCCTTGAACAAGGCAGCACCTTTTATTGTTCTGCCGTATTTGCCATTAGCCCCAAGCAACAGATTGTGGAATCCCCCAATGACGAAGGCATCACCAAGGAAATTCCCCAAGGACACGGGCACTTGTTACTTGTTGAAGATAATGAAATAAATCAATTTATTGCCGAAGAGCTTTTAATCAAAGGCGGTTATACTGTAGACATTGCCAATGATGGGCAAGAAGCCTTAAATCTGCTAGGAAAAACATCCTATGACCTAGTACTCATGGATATACAAATGCCTGTAATGGATGGCCTTACTGCCGCAAAAACCATACGCCAACAAGAAAAATTTGCGGATTTACCTATTATTGCCATGTCTGCCCATGCCATGGTTGGTGACAAAGAAAAAAGCCTTGAGCATGGCATGAACGATCATCTCACCAAGCCCATCAATCCGGAATTATTGTATAAAACTTTACATCATTGGCTTCATAAAAAATAAATATGTAAGAAAATGTTGTTGTAAGCGTTTTCTTAAAGGAGACCTCTGCACAATTATTTTTAAATATAGTTTTGTGTCTAAAAATTGAAAATTTGCTCGAAATGCAAAACAACGTGCGCAGAGGTAAAGACATAAAAATCAACAATTTAACTACAAAGCAAAGCTACGCCTATCCTTGATTTTTGATCGCATTGACTGTCGTCAACGCTCCATGAGACCCTACGCTATGAATTGCGCAGAAATCTCCGTTTAACAGTGCAATTCACTTTGCGCTGTTAAACTATGGATTTTTGCGCCTTTTGCCCTGCACAGATACATTTATTTATAAAAAATCGAAAAAATAGCATGACAGCACAAAGGCAACTCTAAAAAATAATTGTGCAGGACTCTTATACTGTCTATGATGCTTTGTTTAAAGGCTATTACAACAAACAATACCCCTTT
>CAYJDE010000014.1:0-22514 GCA_964368805.1 uncultured Desulfovibrionaceae bacterium | reverse complement strand
CGCCTTTTTAACCTTCAAAAATTTTTACCGTGGGCCCCATTTTTTTTTTTCGGGGGGGGGTCGCACAAAAATTTTCCTAGCGCCAAAAAGCTTTTCCTCTCCCCTCCCCAAACCCCACCCCTCTCCTTTCAAAATGCGTTTTATAAATTCTTTTGAAATGACAGTGTATGAGTTTTAAAATAGCTTTTATGGGGAACTATCAGCCTAATGGTTTATGTTAAAAAATGTCGATATTTACGTACTTGATGGGACAAAAAACACATGTAAAAAACCTGCCCTCTAATTTTCAACAAAGTATTATAATTGGTTTTTTTGAAAGGGAGGGTTTGGGAGGGGAAACTTTTTTTCCCTAAAAAAAGTTTCCCCTCCCAAAAAAGTTGTAGCTAACTTCACAATAACAACTCTATGCCCTTGCTGGCTAATGTTTCTTCTTCCAAGGAGACATTGCCTAAATTACTTGCCACTTTAGAAATGGTTTCCAACGCTTCAAGGCTTTGTTGCTGTTGCGCTTGTTGTAAGTTTTGTTGTGTTATGGCTTGTTGTTGTTCTTGGCGTGTGTTGCGTAAGGCTTCACGCTCTTCGACGGAATGCAGCAGGGCAGGGGCTACGCCTAAATATTCAGCATATTCTTCCACGGCTTTGTCGGCATTGAGCATATCTGCCACTTCCGGTTTGCTGCTGGAAAGGTTTTTTACAAAGGCCACCAGTCTATCCACTGCCGAGGTGCTGACCATTTTTTGGGCTTGAGCAAGCAAGCTGACAAATTCCACCTTCACTTTTTGCCCTTGGAATGCTTTGGGCATGGGCGGTGCCATATTTTGGCGTAGCATAAGTTGAAAGGTGCGCTCAATGAGGGGGGTGAACAATTCAAAATGGAGGCGTTCAAGGGCCGGCCCCAATAAAATAAGTTTTTCTTCTTCACGCACGGCCACTTCTTTGGCTGTGATGTTTTGCCGTTTAGATTCGTTAAGCAACAAGCGAAATAAATCGTTATACAGGCCTTGTTGAATCTGTTTTTGTACATCTTGTATGGCAAGACGTGTTCCTTGAATTTCCGGACGTACATCTAAAATGGGTGTGGCTGCTTGCGGACTTTGCCCTGGGGCTGCTTCCACATAGTTCACCCCGCCGGGGGTAAGATCTAAGCCTACAGATTTTAATGAGGCAGACACGGCGGTGGGCGGATCTACAGCTTTATGTATAGCTTTAAGCATGGTAATGCCCATTTGTTGCAGCATGCGACAATCTGGCAATACATCCATGGCGGGTGAACGACCGTAGACATCATTGCCTGCCACGTCCCAGCGCACACCAAAGCCCGGAAATTCTTCAAAGCCCGATTCAGACAAAATGCTGTGCGGTCCCTTGTGCCCTTCTAGCCAATAAATGGAGGCAAAGGGCATATGTTTGGGCAATACCTTTTGCTTATTTTTTCCATTATGCGCAGACATAGTTTTATAAAGCGTGGTATCTTCACAGCTTGCAAAAGTCGTTTCTTTACGTGGAAAAATGGCATGCACTACGGTATGACTATTTTCCTGACCATGATGACTATCTTTCAAAATAAAATCAGGTAAGCGTCTAGTGCCAAAGTGCATTTTGAGCTGACGTGCACTCATACGAAAGCGGCGAAACACCACATCAACCTTTTGCCTTGCGTTAACATCTAGGCAATATTCTCCGGCACAAAAGGGTAAAAAGCGAAAACCGTGTTCAAAATCGGCTAATTCCAGCATAAAGGCTGTACCAAAGGTGCCCAATTCACCGTATAACGTGTGCACGGCGCTATAAAAATTGGAACCGCTAAAGATTTTTGCCATGCGTTTGCTTACATCCATAAGCCAATGACGCATGGGCGCATGGGCAGCCAGTTCACTGTCTTCTAAACTGAGCTGAAACCAAGGCCGTGCCGGACTGGTCATACCACCTTGCAAGCCTGCCGCCAGAGTGCGCATGGCTAAAATTCCGGTAGCGTCCACCAACTTATCATTGAGCATGGGCATTTTCCGCCATACATCGGGGTTCTTACCCACATTACGATAGCGTGTGGGTAAAAAATGGTCGGCCAAGTCTTCCCAAGCCCCTTCATAGCTTTGCCTTGCTTCGAGTAGGGCAGAAAAGCGTTGCTGCAAATGCTGTATTTTTTCAGTATGCATAAGCATGGTCCTTATTGGCCTAAAAGGGTATTTCCCTGCGCTGCGCTGCTTTCGCTATTGGCAGAGCTTTGCAAAGGGCTGGTCAATACGGAACCCTGAATGCCAGAGGCCCTGGCTGCCTTGTCTTTTTGGCTTTGTCGTGCTGCCGTGGCAGCTTCAGTGACAGGTTTTACCACTTCGGCTTTTTCCGGAGCAGCATAGGTAGGTGCTGGTGGTGTGCTATAGCCTCCAGAAGAAAATCCCATAGGGCCTCCTACTTGTGTTGTTGGTTACGAAAGAGCATAACTTTTTTGTACGATGTGCGTAAGTTTCACCTAATAGCCTGTTGAAAAGTCAGTTAAAAAAATACCTGATGAAATGTCCTTTTCATTGTTTTCCTGCAAACTGTTCAAAAAGTGTAAAATATGAGGAAAACATACTTTTTTTATTATGGCATAGGACTTTTATGATCCATGCCGTAACAAAAAAACACGTCTGACGAAACAGATTGCACTTTTTCAACGGCCTGCTGGCGGCTACAAGCCCTTTGGGTCAGACTTTTCTGGTATTTGACCAAAAAAGCGCATGAAATTTGACGCAGAGATAACCAAAAAAGCGTTATGCGAACACGCGCTAGCAAAAATCTTGCGTTGTCGTGCAGGGGCACAATGCCAAAAATGGCTAGGGACGTAAGAGTGAAACTTTTCAGAAAGATTTTTCAGAAGGAAATGCTTATTTGAAATCTTGGCGTAATTCATTACGTAAAAGCTCATGAAGCGTTGGCAATAGTCAACGCACCAAAAATCAAGAATAGATGAGAGCTTAACTTCATCATTAACTTGTTTGTTTATATAATTTTACATCAAAAAAGGTAAAATATCTAAAAACAGATTCTTCTTTGTGTATGAGATTTTATATGTAAAAGAATTGTGCAGAAATCTCTATTTTGTCCCTTTTATCACTAGTGACAAAGACGTATTTTTTTGGTATGTTGTGGTGTTTATGGTGTTGCCCTTCGATGTAAAAGGTGCAGCAATAATGGTAATATGCTGTTATTATTAATATATACTAACAGCTTTATGTATAATAACGACACTCTAGCAAGGGAGAAAATCATGGCAGCGCTCAAATATAAGCGGGTTTTATTAAAATTGAGTGGCGAAGCCCTCGCCGGAGAACAAAAAACAGGTATTCAACCTGAAACGGTGTCAAAAATCTGCAAAGAAGTGGGGACTGTTGTCTCCATGGGACTTGAAGTAGCACTTGTCATTGGTGGCGGGAATATTTTCCGTGGTATTTCTTCTTCTGCCAAGGGTATGGAACGCTCTTCTGCCGATTATATGGGCATGCTGGCCACAGTACTAAATGCCCTTGCCGTGCAAGATGTACTTGAAAAACAAGGCTTTCCTACACGAGTACTTTCAGCCATCACCATGCAAGAAGTATGTGAGCCTTATATTCGTCGCCGTGCTTTACGTCATTTGGAAAAAGGGCGTGTGGTGATTTGTGCCGCTGGTACTGGTAATCCGTACTTTACCACCGATACTGCCGCTGCTTTGCGAGGCATGGAATTGCAATGCGATGCCATCATCAAAGCAACCAAGGTAGACGGAGTGTATGATAAAGACCCCATGAAATTTGACGATGCCGTTAAATATGAAACAGTAAGCTATGACGAAGCTTTAGCCAAACATTTAGGCGTTATGGATGCCACAGCTTTAGCTTTAGCTCAGGAAAATAGTGTGCCCATCTTGGTTTGCAAAATGTTTGGCGGCGATATTCAGCGCATTGTCTGCGGTGAAAATGTGGGCACCATTGTAAGTTAGAAAATAATTTTATTTTTATATATTTGGAGGATATTATGCCTAAAGATACCATCCTTATGGATACGGAAGAACGCATGGAAAAGGCTGTAAGCGCCATGGATAAAGACTTTGCCAAATTACGCACAGGTCGTGCCAGTTCTAGCCTTGTGGACGATATTAGAGTAGATTATTACGGTACCCCTACCCCCATTAGCCAATTGGCTTCTGTGGCTGTGCCAGACAGTCGCACCATTACCATTCAACCTTGGGATAAAGGCGGCTTTGGTGCAGTAGAAAAGGCCATTTTAAAATCTGATTTGGGTCTAACTCCGGTCAATGATGGCAAAATTATTCGCATTGGCATTCCGCCCCTTACAGAAGAACGCCGTAAAGATTTGGTAAAAGTTTCACGCAAATATAGTGAAGATGCCAAAATTGCCGTGCGTAATGTGCGCCGCGATGCCAATGACCAACTTAAGAAGCTGGAAAAAGATAAAACTATTTCTGAAGACGATTTGAAAAAAGCCACGGAAGAAGTGCAAAAGCTGACTGATAAATATGTGGCTGAAACCGATAAAAAATGTCAGGCCAAAGAAAAAGAAATTATGGACATTTAGTATAGCTAAGCTATGCTGTGTATTGCGTATGAAGCCCATGTTTAATAAGTGTAAGCACAACATGGGCGTACGTATATGTGTGAATTTTTTATGCTAGGCCACAATGATAGCAATTTTTGCTAGGCTCCTTTAAAGTGTGCCATTTTGTTTGGTAAAGCTTCTTTATTATAAAAATTATTGCTCTAAGATTTTACAGAAAAGGGCTTTGTATGTTTGAAAAACTCCCACAACACCTGGCCATCATCATGGACGGCAATGGGCGTTGGGCACAAGCACGTGGTCTTGACCGCACCGAAGGGCATAAGGCGGGCGCACAAGCTGTGCGCAGCGTGGTTACCGAGTGTCGCAAATTGGGTATACCATATCTGACTCTGTACACTTTTTCCCATGAAAACTGGAAAAGGCCAGAAGAGGAAGTGAGTATGCTCTTTTCTTTGCTTGTGGAATTTTTGAAAGAAGAAGTGCCGCTTATGGTAAAAAACTCTATTTCTTTAAACATTTTTGGAGAGATGAACGGTCTTCCCCTTATGGCTCGTACTGCCTTACAGCATGCCATTAAGCGCACCAAAGGCAGTAAAGATAATCCAACGAAGATGCATTTAAATTTGGCCCTTAATTATGGTAGTCGACGTGAAATTTTACGAGCTGTCAAGCAAGTGGTACAAGATAAAATGCCCATCGATAGCATTACCGAAGAAAGTATTAAAGCTCGTTTGTACACACAAAATATGCCAGACCCTGATTTACTTATCCGCACCAGTGGCGAAATTCGTCTGAGTAATTTTTTGCTTTTTCAATGCGCGTACAGTGAATTTTATTTTACCCAAACCCTTTGGCCTGATTTTGATGAAAAAGCGCTACATACAGCCTTGCACGAGTATGGTACACGACAGCGTCGTTATGGAAAAACGCAGGAGCAAATCTCGTGAGCAAAAAATGCTATAGTTTAACACGTTTGTTTACTGGCCTTGCTTTTGGCCTTATAGTAGTTATGGCTTTGTATTTGCGTGGTTTTTTTCTGTTAGGTGTGGTACTTATCACCTGCGCCATGGCCCTTTGGGAATTTTATTCGCTCTTTTGGGGAAAACAAGGACGTACCAATACCCGCCTTTGTGGCATTGCCCTTGGCTGGGCCATGCTTATTCTTACATGGATGGAACGCCCACAAGATGCTTTAGTGTGTTTGGGAGCAGGTTTTGTGCTTACGGCGTTAAGCTTTCTTTTCCGGCTAGATATTATTGATGAACATGATGACTTTGCCCCCGGCAGCATATTCATGGTAGGTCTGGCCTATGTGCCTTTGCTTTTATTACCCACCACGTATTTAACTTCGGAAAAGCTTTTTTTTGTCTTAACCCTTGTAATTATTTCCGATGCCAGTGCCTATTATGTGGGGGTGCGCTATGGAAGACACAAGCTTTGGCCCCGTGTTAGCCCCAACAAAAGCTCTGAAGGATCAATGGGGTCTTTGGTAGGTTGCGTTATAGGTTCTGTGTTATTGGGTCTGTGGCTTGGCTCTGCCCCATGGTGGCATTTTGCTATTTTAGGCGTTTTCATCAACGCTTTTGCACAGTTGGGAGATTTATTTGAATCTGCCCTAAAACGTGCCGTCAATGTAAAAGACTCTGGCTCTTCCTTACCTGGGCATGGTGGTTTTTTGGACAGAATAGACAGCGTACTCTTTGCCCTACCAGCTTTTGCCGTAGTGGATCAGTGGTTTAAATTTTTTTAGCGGAAAAGTATAAGGAATCCCATGCAGTATTCTTGGCCGGCTCAACACGGTACCATAGACTATATATCCTCCCCCCCTTCGCAACATTGGGTGGAAAAAAAGCGAAAAATTGTTTTACTTGGCAGTACAGGCTCCATTGGGGTCAATGCCCTGAAAGTCATTTTACGTCAAAATCAGCTTTTTGAGGTTATAGGTCTTGCTGCAGCCTTTAATGTGCAACGTCTTGCAGAACAAGCAGCGCACTTTCGCCCACCCTATTTGGCAGTATACGATCAAGCAGGTGCTGATGTTTTACGCAAATTATTGCGGTCTGCCTTGCATTGTGGCTATAATCCCACCATACTTTTAGGCCAAGAAGGCTATGAACATATGGCCGCTTTAGAAGAGGCCAATACAGTACTTTCGGCCCAAGTGGGTGCTGCCGGTCTTCGAGGCACCGTGGCCGCCGCCAAAAGCGGCAAGGTTATCGGCCTTGCCAACAAAGAATCACTGGTGCTGGCAGGTACACTTTTGCGCCAAATATGCGCCCAAAGTGGGGCTGTCATTTTACCAGTAGATTCTGAACACAATGCCCTTTTCCAAATGCTTGCCGGACGCCATGCCAATCATGTAAAAAAACTTGTGCTCACCGCTTCCGGTGGTCCTTTTCGTGAAAAAAGTAAAGAAGCTTTGCATTTTGTCACCAAAGAACAAGCCTTGGCCCATCCAAATTGGTCCATGGGGGCAAAAATCAGCATTGATTCAGCTACCCTTATGAATAAAGGGCTTGAGGTCATCGAAGCCCATCAGCTTTACGGATTACAGCCAGACCAATTGGGCGTGGTAATACATCCACAATCCATTGTTCATTCTTTGGTGGAATTTCAAGATAACTCTTTCATGGCGCATTTAGGCAGTCCCGACATGCGTATGCCCATCGGGCATTGCCTAGCCTGGCCCCATTGCCTTGATGTGGGGGTAAAATCCCTTGACCTTACAGACATGGGTTCCTTAACCTTTACCAAGCCAAACACGCATGCTTTTCCATGTTTGGCCTTAGCCATGAAAGCCTTACAACATGGGCAAGATGCCTGCATTGTGCTTAACGGGGCCAATGAAGTGGCTGTAGAATTGTTCCTCGAAGGGCGTATAGCCTTTTTAGATATTCCCGATTTGGTAGACAGTGCCCTGCATTGGCACATAAAATCTGTGCAGGCCCAGAATAAAGATGCTTCGAAGCAAACACAGGATACTTCGAATATTTCACAAGAAAAAGAAAAGCAAACTTTGCAACATATTCTTTCTCTTGACACTGCAACCCGTCGCCATGTGTACAGCGTGGTGAACGTACAGGATAAAATATGATTGAATCAATAGTATATGTGCTTATAGTTTTGGGAGGACTTATCTTCTTCCACGAATTGGGCCATTTTCTTATGGCTCGTGTCTTTGGTATGGGTGTAACCACTTTCTCCTTGGGTTTTGGCCCCAAGTTACTTAAATATACCTATGGTAAAACAGAATATTGTCTCTCAATAATCCCTCTTGGTGGTTATTGCGCCTTGGTGGCTGAAGACAGTACCGAGGAATTACCTGAAGGTTTTACAGAAAAAGAAAGTTTTGCTTTACGTCCGGCATGGCAACGCTTACTTGTGGTTATTGCCGGCCCCTTAGCCAATATTTTATTGGCATGGTTTATCTGCTGGGGCCTTGCCTTTGGTTATGGACAACAGCATGTTTTACCCGTCATAGGTAAAGTGGTGGAAAACAGTGCAGCAGCACAAGCCGGTATTCAAGAAAGTGATAAAATTTTAGCCATTAACGGCAATGCCATCAAAGACTGGACAGCCATGTCCGAAGCCATAAGTGCCAGTAAAGGCGCTCTCATGCAGGTGCAATTGCTACGTGCCGGTAAAGAAGAAGAAATTAGTCTAAAAGCGCAAGCTGCTGTACACAAAAATATTTTTGGTGAAGACGTGCACACCTATGCCATTGGGGTACGTTCTGCCGGAGAAATACATTTAAGCCCTGTAAGTTTTTGGGACAGTGCCTCTGTAGGTGCTAAGCGTACTTGGGAAATGGTCGAACTTACGTGGATGGGATTTGTGAAGCTTTTTCAACGTGTGGTCCCCCTAGACCAAGTGGGTGGCCCCATTATGATTGCTCAAATGGTGGGACAACAAGCCGAACGTGGTCTTGCTCCTGTGCTGGCTTTGGCGGCTCTTATCAGCGTCAATCTTGGTATTTTAAACTTGCTACCCATACCAGTATTGGATGGCGGACATATTGTTTTTTATACCTTTGAAATGCTTTTTCGCCGTCCCGTGCCTGCCCGTGTGCGTAACATCTTAGCCCAAGTGGGTTTTGTGCTCCTCATTGGACTTATGCTGTTGGCTACCTTTAATGATATTTGGCGCATCGTAAAAGATTTTTGGACATAAAGCCATCGCATACTGCATTTACTTTTCCCAAGGAAGACTCTGCACAATGCATTGTACGGAGTCTTCTGAAACATTAGCGACTGTCAATGCGACCTAAAATCAAGAGTAAGTACAGTACATTTTCGCTGTTAAACAATTAACGTTTGTGCCTTTTGTCTTGCACGAATACATTTATAAAAAATCGAGAATGTAGTATAACAGTTCAATGACAATTCTAAAAAATAATTGTGCAGACCTTTTCATTCATCTGAAGAGCAAACCAATCTTTTTTTGAAAATAATTGTGCAGAAGTCTCGAAGGGGCTTACCATTCCCCTTAAGATTTTCTCTTATAAAAAGGTGGCCCTATGAACACTTCCCACACTTTGCGCTGCTTACTCAACGCCGCAGAAGGCCAGCTTGATATTATTCTTTATGAATCTTCGCAACTAGCTACTTCAAGACCCAGCATGCTGTGTCCACAAAATCCACGCATTCTTTGTGCCCAAAGCTGGCTTGCCCCCACCAAGGGGGCAGAACTGTTAACCCCTGCTTTACAATCTTTGTGCACATTACAAAAAATTCCCCTTAAAGATATTACTCACTTCGCTTGCGTACATGGTCCAGGCAGTTTTACAGGTATACGCCTTACCATGAGCACCGTAGCAGCCATTCGACGCATTACCGGTGCCAGTAACGCCAGTATTGATTATATGCAGGCTCTTGCGCTCACAGCAGCCCTAAACCTAGCCCCTGTTTTTGCAAAAAAAGAACTCTATTTTTGTGTGCTCACCCATGCCAAACGCCATGTGGTACACTGCCAATATTTTAGTTTATCTGCACAACAAGAGGCACATGAATATTGTGAAAACGTGATGCACGATGCACATACAGGCATGCCCAATCCCTTTGGCACACCACCATATTTACCGCAATCTCAAGGGCCAGCTTTTTTATGTGCCCCTGAAAATATTTTAGCGCACAAGCCCCAAACTTTACATACGCATAAGGCTCCTCTCTTTATATTAGGCTCTGGTCTTATGCGCCATTACGAAGTTATTAGTCCTCTCTTACAAGCACAAGACTTCGCACTCCCCTTAGAACAACCCAGCCCCAAAGCCCTATGTCTTTTAGCTGAAAACGTTTCTTACCATGAGCACGATTTAGAGCCGCTGTATGTGCGTCCTTGCGATGCTGTGGAAAATCTAAATGCCATTGCTCAAAAGCAAGGTATGGATGCAACACAAGCCCACGCAAGGCTGCAAATATTACTCAATGCACGTCCTGAAGAAAATATATAAGAATCCTAAACAATTCGCAGAGACTTCATTTTATACAGGCCATTTAAAAAGTAGCCATACAAAAAAAGTTACGTTGCCTATGTATTAGATATACACAAGCAACGTAACTTTTTTTACAAACACCATAGTGGTGCTTATTACAACAAATTGATAGAAAAAAAACTAACCAGCGTTTCCTTTACAAAAGAAGTTTATGATTTTTTACCGGGTACATCTACCATTTTAGGATCATAACTTTCAAGAGAACGTGTACCATCCATAAATTCACGGATGAGTTTTTTCCTTTCTTCATACCCCTGCTTATGCACTTTACTTACCGAAGCAGCTCGCCTGTTCATCTTTGTGGCATGAGGGTTAATATATTTACCATTTTGCTTTAAACGAAAATCCAAATGCGGTCCGGTAGACACACCAGTACTACCCACATAGCCTATTACCTTACCTTGTTTCACCTTAGCCCCACGGCGTATACCTCTAGCATACCCCCGTAAGTGGGAATACATGGATTCAAGACCCGTAGCATGCTTAATGGTAATATGTTTACCAAAACCGCCACGCCAGCCCACATAGGTCACTACACCATCCGCTATGGCAAAAATACGTGTTCCTGAAGGAGCACCATAGTCCAGACCTAAATGGGGTCTGTAAGTACCATATACAGGGTGTCTACGGCGATAGGAAAAACCAGAAGTTACACGAATGACATCCAAGGGGGTACGCAACAAAAAGCGTTGCATATTTTCACCCTTAGCATTGTAATGCTTTTCGTTTTTATTGGCATCATAGTAAAGAAAACTTTCGATGGTCTTATTTTTATTAGTGAAAGTACCACCTATACTACGCCCGTATCCTTTAAATTCTCCTTCATGATACAATTTTTCCACAAGCACAGAAAAACTGTCACCCACTTGTATTTCCGAGTTAAAGTCAATATCCCACTTGAACATGCTCATCAGCGTATAAGAGAGCTTATCAGGGTCTTCATTTAATTCTTTGATGGTATTATAGGGGTTTTCTTTGATGGTGCCCTTAATGAAGGCGAGTTTTTTTTCAAAAACTATTTTTGTAATGGAAACTTCGGGTTTTTCACCGGTATTGTCGAGAATAAGCGTATCAGTATCGTTAATTTCGTATTCAAAGCGTTCAATTTTATTTTTTTCTGTATCATGCACCACAATGTAACGATGATCCAATATGAATTTAGAAGCACTGTGTTGTTTCGTAATAACATTTACCAATTCATACACAGATTGTTCGTCAGTATATTTTTTAAAAATATCTGAAAGAGTATCCCCTTTTTGAATGGCTTCTTTTATAATATCTTTTTTAGGTAAGCTTTCTTCTAGCTGGGGCCCAACTTTCTCTTCTTTTTTTTGTTCTGCAAGGAGAGTATCTTCATTTTGCGGCGCATCTTCTTTGGCTACTTCCTCTTCTTTCGCAGATTCTTTTGTAGATTTTACAGCATCCGCATCAGCAGCTTTCTCTTCCTGTTTATCCTCAGCAATTTTAGCTTCATCTTGTTTGAGAGTTTCATCCTGAGGTGCATCAGCCTTTTGTTCATCATCTTTTGGCAAATCAACCTTTGGCTTTTCCTCTTCAGAAGGTTTTTGCACAGGCTCGCTTGATGCAACAACACTTTCATCTTGCTGGTCTAACGGCTTTTGAGATGCTTGCTCAGTTTTTACCTCTGCATGTTTTGTACTTTTTTGCATGGAGTCCCACATTTTTGGGCCTAGTATACTACCACAAACAAATATTATTAATCCTGCAACAACAAAAAGTATATTACGTAGCATTTCACTTCCTAAAGGGTTTGAAAAAAATTCAATGCAACACTTGGTGAAAAATAACAGCTTTTGAAAAGTCTGTTTTTAAAAAAGTGTTCACCAAAATGTCACTTCTATGGTTTTCCTTCAAGGTATTCAAAAATGTAACATACCATAAAGACAATATTTTTTATGGCATATTATTCTATGAACCATAGTGTAATAAAAAAAACACGTCCAAAAAAGTAAATTGCACTTTTGCAACAACCTAATAAGGGCAGAAAAATAGAAATCTGCGTACATATTTCCAACAAAAAAGTGATTTTATGGAAATATACCTAAGCATTAGATAAAATTATTTTAGCTAATGCCAATACTGTTTCGGGCATTGTAATGGCAGAGCGTAACCTTGTCTAGTTTTGTAAAGAAAAAAAATCTTTATTCCCTTCGTATTTTTTTCAAAATCGTAGTACTAACATATTAAAATAATGAATTTTAATATAAGAGAATACACTTGTTAAAAAGCATATATTTTGATATATAGCTTCTTTGCAAAGTATATGTACCAAATTATTTTTACTGCGATATGGATAAAACAAGTTATTTTACATCATTAATACAAGAAGAACTCTATAAAATTTGTCCTCTACCTTCTGTAGATGGTTGGTTTTTATCACTCTCTCTTCTCTATGATGCACAAGAAAATATACTAAACGTTATTTTTCCGCATAGATTTTTTGCAACGTGGTTTGAGCAGAAAAATAAAGTTTTTTTTGAACGCGCTGTACAAAATGTTTTTCAAAAGAATCAGATTTTGTGTCCTCAACTACTGTATGAAAATCCAAAACAACACGGATCTTTGACATCTTTTTTTGATAAAAATCTTCAAAAAAAAGATTTTTTTGAAGATTTTGTCTATAATAACAAAAATGAGTTTCCTTTATCCATAGCTAAAGAAGTGGCTCAAAATCCTTTTTCAGGAAAATATACGCCGCTCTTTTTCTACGGCAAAAGCAGCACAGGAAAAACACAAATTTTGCACTGTATTAAAGCAACAATTTGTCAAAATTTTTCGCAAGAAAGTCAAATTTTCTTTGGAAAAAGTGAAGATTTTTGTAAGCAACTTTCTTTACACGGTGCCAAGAAATTTTTTGAGAAAAAAGATATTTACCTTTGGGACAATTTGCAAAGCCAAGAAGATGTTTTGGCTATACAAGATGAACTTATTGACTTTATTGAATTATGTGTACTGCACAAAAAGTTACTCATCTTTACAAGTACTGTGAACCCCCATGAACAAAAATTATGGAGCGAAGCTTTACGTTCACGCGTACATGCCGGCCTATTGGTGGAAATTAAAAACTCTGATATCGACGTACGTATGCGTTATATTGTGAAATATTGTCGCCAGCATGGTATAAAATTAATAAGAGAAGACATGCTTTTTTTGGCCCAGCACTGCGCAAATATTGCTATTTTAAATGGTATTTTGCTTAAAATCCAAGCCTATGTCATGTATTCTTCAGAAAATATACAACGTAATGATATAAAAAATATTTTAGCCACTTTTGGTGAAGAAGAAAAAAATTTGACGGCGCAAGATATCTTGTCCTTCATTGCCCAGTATTTTGAAATGAGTGAAGAACATATCTTAAGTGATGTACGTCAACCGGATATTGTCCATGCACGGCAAGTAAGTATGTATTTATGTCGTGATCTTTTGGGTTTATCCTACCCAGCCATAGGTAAAGTTTTTGGCGGAAAAGACCATAGCACAGTAATATATGCTATTAAAAAGATTAAGAAATTAGCAGATACGAACAAAAATATGCAACAGATGGTGACAGATTTACGCAAAAAATGCATGGCGCTTTCTTAAAGGCACATATGTGCACATTGTCCAAAAATGTTCATAAAATGTTTTTAGCTATGTGCAAAAAAAAGTATATAAAATTAACCTAATAGGCTTGTTAGCTACAAAAATCAACCCTCTATTTTCTTCTACAGGATTATTATGAAAATAATTATTGAAAAAGGACATGTCATCGAAGGATTACAAAAGGCATCCAACATTCTTCCTCAAAGAGCAGGTGCTGCATACTTACGCTCCATTTGGATTAATGCCACAGGCGATAAAGTTTCTTTTTTAGCTACCGATGTAAATTTAGAGTTTCAAGGCATCTATCCAGCCTTGGTAGAAGAAGAAGGACTTGTGGGTGTACAAGGAAAAGCATTTGTAGACTTAATGCGTCAATTGCCTGATGGAAAAATTAAATTAAGCCTTGATACAGAATCCAATGTACTACGCATAGAGCAAGGAAAGAAAAAATATAAATTGCCCACCAATGATCCCATTTGGTTTCAAGAATTTTCTGCCTTTCCTGCAGAAAATGCCGTTATTTGGTCCGGTGATTTTTTCCAAGACCTTTTGGAAAAAGTGACTTTTTGTATCAGTGATGATGATACCATGGACGCCATTGCCTGCTTATATATGAAACCTATTACCAAGGAAAACGGTAATCAGCATATTGAAGTTTGTGGCCTTAATGGACATCAATTTGCTTTAGTTTCTTTTAATAACGATGATTTATTTAAGCTTTTACCTACTGATGGTATTTTGTTGCAAAAGAAATATTTGCAAGAGTTGAAAAAATGGCTCAGCGTAGACGAAATTGAATTTAATATTACCGATAAACGTTTTTATGTGCGCACGTTAAAAGGCGAAACCTTAAGTTTGCCAAGAGTTACGTATAATTACCCTGACTACAGTACTTTTTTAGAAAAGGTTCGCGATAGTGCTAACACATTGAAAATTAAGCGTAAAGAATGCGCTGAAGCTTTAGGCCGTTTAAGTATTTTTAATACAAAAAATATTCGTTTCACTAATTTTGACATTACTGAAAATGAAGCCATTTTGTCTGTGCATGGGCAAGATGTGGGCTCTGCTGTGGAAGATTTAGAAGTGCAATATACTGGTAATATTAAGAAAATAGCTTTCCCCAGTAAAGAGCTTATGGATATTATGGGGCATTTTCAATCTAATGAGTTAAGCATGCGCTTTACCAGTGATGAAGGGCCTTGCGCTATTCAAGGCAAGGACGATGTGGATTATTTAATAATTATTATGCCTATGAAAGTGGGGAATACCGCTTATTATAGCGAGGAAAATGTGTAAGTATGAGTACAGAAAGCCTCAATCCGCCCAAAAGTAATTACGCCGAAGACTCCATCACCATCATGAAGGGTTTGGAGGCTGTGCGTAAACGGCCTGCCATGTATATTGGTTCCACCGATACCCGTGGTTTGCATCACTTAGTATACGAAGTTGTGGATAACTCCATTGACGAAGCCATGGCCGGCTTTTGTACACATATTCAAGTGATTTTACACATTGATAATAGTGTTTCGGTGCGTGATAACGGACGGGGCATTCCCGTGGGCATACATCCGGAAGAAGGTATTCCAGCGGTGCAAGTGGTACTTACTGTTTTGCATGCCGGTGGTAAATTTGACAATGATACCTATAAAGTTTCCGGTGGTTTACACGGCGTTGGTGTATCTTGTGTTAATGCTTTATCCGAAAGTTTAACTGTCACTGTGTGTCGTGATGGTGCTCGTTATAAGCAGCATTATAGTCGAGGCATCCCTTTGGACGAATTGCAAAATGAGGGAACTACCAGTCAACGTGGCACTACCATTCGCTTTAAGCCCGATGAAGAAATTTTTGAAGTTTCAGAATTTTCTTATGATATTTTGCGCAAGCGCTTTGAAGAATTGACCTATTTAAATAAAGGTCTTGAAATAGAATGCATTGACGAACGTACTGAAGAAAAACACATTTTTCGTGCCGATGGTGGTATTGTACAATTTGTAAAAGATTTGAATTCCGGAGAAAATGGTATTCACAGTATCATTGATTGTGAAGGTGTAAACAATACTATTTCCGTAGAATTAGCCATGCAGTACAATGCTACCTATAAAGAAAATGTGCTGACTTTTGCCAATAATATCCGTACTAAAGAAGGCGGCACCCACCTTATGGGTTTTCGCACAGCTCTTACGCGTGCCATCAATGGATATATTAAAAATCAAGCCGATATTGTAAAAAAACTCAAAGGCACTAGTCTTTCTGGTGATGATGTGCGTGAAGGGTTGACGGCTGTTATCAGTGTAAAGTTGCCAGACCCACAATTTGAAGGCCAAACTAAAACCAAACTTGGTAACAGTGAAGTAGCTGGTATTGTTTCAGGGCTTGTTTATGATAAATTAACGGAATATTTTGAAGAAAACCCTAAAGATATTCGTCTTATCATCGATAAAGCGGTGGATGCGGCTAGAGCCCGTGATGCAGCACGGCGAGCCAAAGAATTAGTACGTCGTAAAGGAGTACTTTCTGACAATGCTCTTCCCGGTAAATTGGCCGATTGCCAAAGTAAAGACCCGGTTATTTCTGAAATTTTCATAGTGGAAGGTGACTCGGCCGGAGGTTCGGCAAAACAAGGGCGTAACCCAAACAATCAAGCTATTTTACCCTTGCGTGGTAAAATTTTAAATACAGAACGTACTCGTTTTGATAAGATGCTGGCCAATAAAGAAGTAAAGGCTCTTATCACAGCCATGGGCGTGGGGATTGGTCGTGATGATATTGATTTAAATAAATTACGTTATCATAAAATTGTTATCATGACTGACGCTGACGTGGACGGAGCACATATTCGCACCTTGCTTTTAACCTTTTTCTTTAGGCAATACCAAGAACTTATTGATAATGGTTACCTTTATATCGCTCAGCCGCCTTTATATCGTGCACATAATTCACGCATGGAAAAATTTATCAAAGATGATGCAGAATTGAACACTTTTTTGCTGCAACGTATTTCTGAAGATGCCAGCATAACTACACCTTTGCAAACGTCTTTAAGCGGAAAAGAACTCATTGTACTTATGCAAGACATTGAAAATGTGCAACGTAAAGTGCGTGATGCAGAAAACAGCGGCATAGGGCGTGATTTATTCATGACACTTTTAGAGTATGAAAAAGCTTTTGTGGCTGAAGAAATTAATCAAGGTATAGATAATACCATTTTGGATTGGTTTGCCGAAAAAGGCTATACTCTTACGCTGGACAAAGAATTGCAATTGGATGGCGATGAACGTGTCTTCATTACCTTTGAAGATAGCAAGCAGCATAGAGTGCGTCGTGGTACAGAATTCTTTTCTTCCCGCTTATATAAGCAAGCCTACAATGCCTTTGGTACCATTCGTGCCGACTATGGAATATCCAATTTTAGTATTGAAATGAAAGGTGAAAAAGAAGAATACAATGACATTTTCTCTCTTTTTCAGGCCACATTGGATAATGCCCGTAAAGGAATACACATTCAACGCTATAAAGGCTTAGGGGAAATGAACCCCGAACAGTTGTGGGTGACCACCATGAATCCGGAAAACCGTGTTTTATTACAAGTAACGGTGGATGATGCTGAAGAAGCCTCAGATACTTTTGAAAAGCTCATGGGTGATAGAGTAGAACCACGACGGGAATTTATCGAACGTAATGCGTTAAGTGTACAGGATTTAGATATTTAAGAATTTGATTGGAGTATTTTGCGGGGGAGAGAAAACTTTTGCTAACGCCAAAAATTTTTCCCTCCCTTGCACCCCCGCCCTTTCAAAACGTATTATAATAAGTAACTTCTACTGCATCAGGTTTATTTTTTGATGTAAAAGTTTTTGGAAAGGGGGTCTGGACCTTTTTTCAAAAAAGTTTTCCCCAGAAAAATCTCCTAAAACAAAAAAATTTAGTATAAAATAACAGATTGAGAAGTGAGGCAGCATGTCTGATCAAGATAAAATAAGTATTGAACAAGAATTACGGAAATCCTATTTAGAATATTCTCTTTCTGTTATTATAGGTCGTGCCATTCCTGATGCGCGTGACGGCTTAAAGCCAGTGCATCGACGCATCATGTTTGCGCAATCGGAATTATCCAATACCTACAATCGCCCGCATAAGAAAAGTGCGCGTATTGTGGGTGATGTTATTGGTAAATATCACCCTCATGGCGATTCAGCTGTCTATGATGCCTTGGTGCGTATGGCTCAAGAATTTTCCTTGCGTGATCCTTTAGTGGATGGACAAGGGAACTTTGGCTCCATTGATGGTGATGCCGCTGCAGCCATGCGTTATACCGAAGCCCGTATGTCACGTTTGGCTGGTGAATTTTTAAATGATTTAGATAAAGATACTGTAGATTTTCGCCCTAACTATGACAACACCCTTCAAGAGCCTTCGGTATTGCCCACAAAAGTACCAAATCTGCTTTTAAATGGCTCTTCAGGTATTGCGGTGGGCATGGCGACCAATATTCCTCCGCATAACTTGGGTGAATTATCTGAAGCTTTGTTGCATTTGTTGGCTAATCCTGAATGCACTGTGAAAGACCTGATGGAATATGTTAAGGGGCCGGACTTTCCTACTTACGGTTATGTGTATGCCGGACAGGGATTACATGACGCATATCATACCGGCCGTGGTACAGTAAAAATGCGTGGCAGGGTGGAAATCGAAGAACGCAAAAAAGGCTTTCAATCCATCATTATTAAAGAAATTCCTTATGGTTTGAATAAATCAAGCTTGGTGGAAAAAATTGCGGCCTTGGTTCATGAGCGCAAAATTGACGGTATTTCTGATTTACGTGATGAGTCAGACCGCAAGGGTATTCGCATTGTGGTGGAGCTAAAGCGTGGCACCATACCAGAAATAGTCGTTAATTCTTTATATAAATTTACACCTTTAGAAAATTCTTTTGGTATAAATATGTTGGCTGTTGTTGACAACAGACCGCAACTGCTTAATTTAAAATCCGCATTGCGTTGCTTTCTTGAGCATAGACGAGATGTTATTATTCGTCGTACCCGTTTTGATTTGGCCAAAGCCGAAGCACGAGCCCATATTTTAGAAGGGTTGCGCATTGCTTTAGATAATATTGATGAAATTGTGGCTTTAATTCGTGGTAGTGCTACGCCTGATGAAGCCCGTCATAAATTGATGGAGCGTTTTGCTTTATCGGAAATTCAAGCCAAAGCCATTTTGGAAATGCGTTTGCAAAGATTAACAGGCT
Source organism: uncultured Desulfovibrionaceae bacterium (assembly GCA_964368805.1). Classification (GTDB taxonomy): domain Bacteria; phylum Desulfobacterota; class Desulfovibrionia; order Desulfovibrionales; family Desulfovibrionaceae; genus CAYJAD01. Next base: position 3,636 of record CAYJDE010000014.1, on the reverse strand, counting down.
TGCAACGTGATGAGCTTATGGCAGAATATAAAGATATTTTACAAAAGATTGAATATTTTAAATCTATTTTGAGTAATGTAGAAGTACTTCGTGGTGTTATTCATGACGAAATAGTATATATTCGTGATACTTTTGCTACCAAACGCCGCACAGAAGTGCTTGTGGAAGAATTGGTAGGTATTGATATTGAAGATCTTATCCCCGACGAAGAAGTGGTGTTCACCTTGTCACGCCGTGGATATATGAAGCGCACTACGCTGGATAATTATCAACAACAAAAACGTGGCGGCAAGGGTATTGCTGCCTTGCATACTTCCGATGATGATTATGTACAGGAATTTTTAACCACCACTAATCATCAATACCTTTTGCTCTTTACCAATAAAGGGCGCATGCATCAAATAAAAGTACACCAAGTGCCAGAAGGCAGCCGTACTGCCAAGGGTATGCATATAGCCAATATTTTACCCATGGAAGAAAATGAATGGGTAACGACGGTATTAGCTGTACGTGAATTTGCCGAAAATAAACATTTCCTCTTCGTAACCAAGCGAGGCATGGTTAAACGTTCTTCTGCATCCTTATACGCCAAATGCCGCAAGACCGGCCTTATTGCTGTGGGACTGCGTGACGATGATGAATTGGTGGTTGTGCGTCCTATACGGGAAGATAGTCATATTGTTTTGGCCACAGCCAATGGATTTTCTATTCGTTTCTCTTGCCGAGATATTCGTCCCATGGGGCGTGGTGCTACTGGGGTAAAGGGTGTGGCTTTGCGTCGTGATGACTCAGTAGTAGCCTGCGTTATTTTAAAATCAGAAGATCAAACTACGGAAATTATGTCCATTTCCAGTAATGGTTTTGGTAAGCGCACCAGAGTTGATTTATATAGGGCCCAATCACGTGGTGGTAAAGGGATTATTAACTTTAAGGTTACCTCCAAAACAGGGCAAGTGGTGGGCGCCATGCCTGTGCGTGATGATGATGGCTTGGTATTGTTAACCTCTGCCAATAAAATTGTGCGTATTGGTGTGGAAGATGTGCGCTCCAAGGGAAGGGCCACCATGGGTGTTATGTTGGTGCGTTTAGATGAAGGTGCCTCTGTGGTCGGTTTTGACCGTGTAGATGAAGGCGGCGCACGTAAACAAGATGATGAAGATATTTTGCTTGACGATACTGGTACTATAGAAGTAACAGCCACAGCCGTGGAAGATGGTATAGAAAATACAGAACTTACCCATGCTCATGAAAGCGAAGATGAGCAAGAAGAGGGTAGTGTTACCAAGGGTGATGACACTTCTGAGGAATAATCTTGTACATAGTAAGAATACTTGTTTTTTTGTGTTGTTTTTGTCTTCTTTTTTCTCTGTTTGATACAAAGGATAAGGGAGATGACTTTTCAAAAATTCGTACTGCCTATGCCCATAAAGATTGGATTGGCGCAGAACGTCTTTTGGTGCGTTATTTACGTAAAGAAATAGATTTGGATAAAAGCTGGCAAGCATGGCTTATTTTACTTGACGTAAGTGAAAAGGCCAATACGCCGCAAGATGTGATTTTATCATATTTGCGAGATATGTTGCAAGATTATGAAGATAATCCCCAGCGGAGAAAATATATTTTACTAAAAATTGCACAAACAACAGATCAAAAAGGTGAAATAGAAAATACTATTATTGCATGGAATAGATACATTGATTTACCAAATCTTTCACCCAATGAATCTTTTCAAGGACAACGGCGTTTGATACAGCTCAATTTTCTTAAAGGAGATTTTGATGTTGTGGAAGATGTGCTAAATGCATGCACGACCCTTGATATTGGAACCAAAGATAAAGCTTATTGTTTGTATAATTTGGCGGATTTAAAAGCCGGAAAAGAACAATGGGATGCAGCGGCAGAATTGATTCAATTGGTTTTAGTTATGAAAATTTCCGACTACGATAAGGCCCAAGCTGCTTTTTTGTACGGGGATATTTTGGAACAACAAAAACAGTATAAAACAGCCTTGTCCTATTTTGAAATAGCCTTAAAAAATTATGGTAACGTAGATGTGGTGCAAGGGCGCATAGATAGTCTTAAAAAAAGACTACGTATTAAATAACCTGTTTAAATAAGATTAAAGAGGCAGGAGAGTTTTCATGATTCATCACGATTGTGGCCTTATGGGCATTTACGAACACGAAGAAGCGGCGAAATTGACGTACTTTGGCTTGTACGCACAGCAACATCGTGGGCAGGAAAGTGCCGGCATTGTCACTTGGGATGGCCAAGCCATTTACGAGCACAAAGGCATGGGTTTAGTTCCCGATGTATTTTGTGAAGATGATTTTGAAAAATTACGGGGAAATACTGCTATTGGGCATGTGCGTTATAGTACTACCGGTGCTTCCCTTGTACGTAATGCCCAACCCTTTGTGGTGCATTTTCAAGGCTTGCATATTGCCTTGGCGCATAATGGTAATCTTGTAAACACTGAAGCATTGCGTGCTAAATTAGAAAAAAAAGGTGCTATTTTTCAAACCAATAGTGATTCTGAAATCATAGTGCATTTACTTGTGCGGGCCATGCGTAAACGCAATTTGGAAGACGCGTTACGTGAAGTATGTGCTAAACTTAAAGGGGCATACTGTTTACTTATTTTGGTCAATGGCACTATGGTGGCCTTACGTGATCCTCATGGTTTTCATCCTCTAAGTATGGCTAAACTAGATAATAGTATGGTTTTCGCTTCAGAAACTTGTGCTTTTGACCTTATGGAAGCAGATTTTATTCGTTCTGTAGAACCTGGTGAAATGCTTATAGTAGACGGTAATAGCATGCGCTCTGAATGGATATTTAGCGAAAATTTACAAAAGCCAGATACACCGAAGCAATGTATATTTGAATTGGTGTATTTTGCCCGTCCTGATTCAAACATTTTTGATGAGAATGTTTATTTGGCCCGTAAACGCATGGGCTGGCAATTGGCCCATGAATCGCATCCCGATGTGGACTTTGTTATGCCTTTCCCCGATTCTGGGGTTTATTCTGCGGTGGGTTTTGCACAATGTGCTGAAATTCCATACGAACATGCCATGATACGTAATCACTATGTGGGCAGAACTTTTATTCAACCCACCCAATCCATGCGCAATTTTGGGGTGCGTATTAAAATTAACCCCGTGCGTGAAATGATTGAAGGCAAAAAAATCTGTATTGTGGATGATTCCATTGTGCGTGGCACTACCATGATAACCCGTGTAAAAAAATTACGAGAATTAGGGGCCAAGGAAGTACATATTCGTATTTCGTGTCCGCCGGTAAAATATCCGTGTTTTTATGGCATTGACTTTGCCTCCAATGGTGAGCTGGTGGCGGCCAATCATAGCTTGGAAGAAATACAAAAAATGTTAGATGTTGACTCCATCCACTATTTGACTATAGAAGGATTGCTTCGTTCTGTGAATCATGAGCATCATTACTGTACTGCCTGCTTTACAGGAGAATATCCTGTGCCTTGTGAGAATGCGGTGGGTAAGTGTAAGGGATCATGTGGTTCACGGTAGGTCAGTTAAAAAAAGTATTTAAGGAAACGCTGATTAATTATGGTTTACTGGGGAGGGGAACTTTTTTTAGGAAAAAAAAGTTCCCCTC
>CAYJDE010000013.1:0-23718 GCA_964368805.1 uncultured Desulfovibrionaceae bacterium | reverse complement strand
GCAAAAGTTATGCTAGGCTCCGCATGTTTAGCCTCTTGTATGTGATCTTGCGCTTGCGGTTCTTGCACTTCCTTTCTTTTAGGATCCATGGGCATGGGTTCGCCCACCCATTCAAAAGGAGAGTGAGCCGAAAAACTCTCATCTTTCGTATCTAAATAATCACGTAACTGTGCCAACTCTTCACGACCACGTTTTTCAGCAGCTTCAGAAGTATCCACACCATTTTTATGCATATCAGCATAATCTGTAAGGGGAGATGTCACCCTAGGCTCATCCAAAATAACCTGAGCAGTTTCTCTGCTCTCATGGGAAGAAGGCGTGCCAATAGGCATAGGTTCACCCACCCACTCAGAAGAGCTGTCCAAAATACCGGAACTGATGGAACCATTCCCACTACTTGTATCAAAAGATTTGCTAAAACGAGATGCAGTAGTTGAGGGTTTTTGCTCTCTTTTCTTCTCAAAATAAGGTTTTGTGCTTTGTTCCTGCTCTACTAAAGTTGCAGACGCAATGGTTGCTGATTTAGTAACAGCGGATTCGATAGCTGTAACATCGGAAACAGCAACATTTTCTGCCACCGCCGCACGCTCTTCATTCTGCCCCAACCGTGCAACATGCAAAGACACTTCTTGTTGTTCTGCGTGTTTCGCATCTTTTCTCTGAGGGGTCTCTGGCACAAGTCCTTCAACCGCTTTTTCCTCAGCTTGTGCCTTCAGCGTATCTGGCTTAGCAGTAGCTCGCATCTTCATTGAAGAGTTAATGACAAGCTTCGGCCGTCCTGTATCCTTTTTCTGTTGGGTATCTTGTACACGCCCATCAACCGCTTTTTCCTTAGCTTGCGCCTTCAGAGTATCTGGCTTAGCAGTAGATTGCACCTTCGTTGCAGCGTTAACAACAAGCTTTGGCTTACGCTTTATGGATATAACAGGCGTACGTGCTTTTTTCTCTGTACTTGCTGCAGCTTGTTGCGAAGAAGAAATATACTCTTCCTCTTGAGTTCCCATAACAGCCTGTTTTTTTTCTGAAACATGTGGGGGATGATTTATTGCCACAGAAGACGCAAGCGGGGTTTCCCCATGTACCTCAGCTTGCGACACCAAGGCGGCATCGTGTTCAGGCACAACGCTCCCAGAGGTTTCCTTCGCTAGGCTTTCCTCGTTTACGGTTTCCTCTGCGGCCCTTTCTTTTTCTATATTTTCGCTTATTACAATTTCTTCGGCCGCAGCTTTTTCAGCCACAGCTTCTTCGGCTAAAATTTCTTCTGCTGCGCTTTCTTTTAGCGCACTCTCTTCTGGCACACTCTTTTCTGGCACACTCTCTTCTGCTCTGCGCTCTTCTTCATTTTTTATGGATGTAGTAGTAGTAAAGACATCCTCATATTGCATGTGTTGCACAGCGTCTTGTTGCAACAACAGCGCATCTTCTTGCTTTTTTTCAGCAGAGAAAATATCTTCAGATTCCAGCGCATCATCGTCCAAAAGAGACGTTAAGTACGCAGCATTGCTTTTATCTTCCGAAGGTGTAGGTCTTTTGGGCGTGCTATCGCTAATATTTTCTTCAGCTTGCGCCACAGCCTCATTGGCTGCTTCCTCCACGGACCAAGCAAAAGAATCAAGTGTAAAACCTGCATTATCAGGCTGCGACGATGCAGCGGTAGCTTGGGGCATATCCAAGGTAAGCTCTGCCATATTCTCTCTAAGGTTTTCCCTATGTAAAGACTCTTCTTGCTCCGCAGTATGCCCCCAAGACTCTGCCGCATACTCACCTTGCTGTTGTTCCGAAAACGGTGCTTGCTGCTGCCCCCAGGCTTGGCCCACATCTTGTTGCCCCTCATCTTGCTGTGCCCCATGCACAGGCATTTCCGGCATAAGTAATTCAGGCATGGCTGAAGGCTCATGGCCCAAGTCCAATTGTAAGATATCACTGTACTGCATCGTTTTTTGCGCAGCTGGTTCAGCAACCTGTTCTACATAGGCAACGTCTTCTGTTATGCCTGAGTCATGCATTTCTTGATAATGTGTATCTTGCACAGGCACTTCTTGCACAGACACTTCTTGGCCGTGCATATCTTGAACCTGTACATCTTGAACATACATGCTTTGATCTTGTTCATCATGTACTGATGACGTATCTTGAACATACAAATCTTGTTCAAAAGCACTCTCTGCGCCTTGAGAAGGCATATGGGCACGTTGCGCTTGTTGTTCTTGCGCTAAAATATTTTCTACATATTCGCATAACACCTTGCGAGTAATGGGCATGGGCAATAGATGTGTAAAGCCCATCTGCATTAATTCGTCATGCTTATCAGCATCCATATAAATGCCCATACGTGGCGGCAAAGGCACATTTTTTTCCATGCTTTCTTGCTGTAAGGCTTGCATGCTTTGTTGTATTATAGGCCACGGCATTCTTACGTCCACTATCAACAAAGCGGCGCCGTGTTTTTTATACAATGCTATGGCCTCATCCCCCGTGCGTGCCTCTTGTACTTGGGGTAATTTTTCCAAGAAAAATCCCCACATGCCTCTTTCTTCAGCATTGTCAGATACTAGAATAATGGGGAGAGATTCCAGCACTATTTCTTCACTTTCACGTGCCTGAGTACTGGCGCACACTTCATAATGCACCGTAAAGGAAATGGCCGCACCAAGGGCATTACTCTCTACCCCTAGAAAACCACGATAAGAAGCCGATAACTCCCAAGCTCTGGCTAGGGCAGTAATACTGCGATCGTGAGGAGGTTTGCCCGTACCAGAGTCAGTAACAGTAAAGAGCAAGTGACCGGGATTCACGCTTTCCGGCACACGACGTACAATAAGATGCACAGCACCTCTATGGGTGGAGCGTACCGAAGATTCTAAAAGCAATCGCAATACAAATAAAAGCTGTAAGGCGTCCCCCTTATAGCAAGGAGGTAAATTAGGCTGCATAAACCAAGACAGGGCAATATTTTTCTTATCGGCCACAGGTGATACGGTGTCGTGCGCTTGACGCAAAAGGCTTTGCAAATCAAAAACATGCTCTTCAGTACCGCCCATGGAGGTAATGCCCATGCGTTCTTTGGCTGGTGTATCAATAATACTGGCAATATCTCTGACAGCATTTACGATGGAACCCACATTTGCCTTGGCTCCTACGGGCAAAGCACATGCTTCCAAAGCGGCCACATCACGTAAAAGCTGTTCCACAGGCCAACGCAAATGTTCTTCAAGATCAGAAGAAGCTTGTTTTGGTGTGTCGCTGGAGGTTTCGGTATTTTCTTCTTCTACACTTTGGGCCTGCCCTGCCGGTACAAGTCGTAAATTAGGGTCGCTACGCACCACACTTTCTACGCTTTCCAGCTCAGGGTCTTTTCCGCCTTCCTCGGTACTGCCTTCTTGAAAAATAACGCCTCGGGCACGAGTAGTACCTGCCAGCATCAAAATTCCAAGGGCCAGTCCCCATAAGGGTAAGGCCGGAAGCACCGCCACAGGCAAGAAGAACATTTGTTCAAAACTTGATTCAAAAAGCCCCAAAAGCCCCACGGCAACGCCTAGAGGAGGCAATAAGCACGCCACAAGATAGCGTTTTGCCCCGCCAAGACCTTGCATCCATGCGCCCAAGGTACTGGGTACAAAACATAAGGTTAACAAAGGCCATAACGATAAATAATGGATAATCCATACAAAACCAGGTACCAAGGGCAGCAAGGCCACCACAATACCCACCAAGGTAAGAGCCATATACTGCAAATCAAGGGCACGAGATTTTTGTTGTGTTTGTAATAAATGCCGCCCCACATGCGCCCACAAAATCAGGGCCACACCCGGGGCTATAGTTTGGGCCATATGCGCCAGCGGCACATGTCCTTTGCCTCCGCTTGGTACACCTACAATGGCATAAAAAAGAATTACTGCCGTATACACTCCGGCCCAATATCGCCATTGCCCACGTTCTGTAAGACCCCGCAAAAGACAAAGCACCATAACCACCACCAAGGCCACAATGGCGGCAGGGGTGGCAAAAAGTTCTGTAGAGGTGGCCGCATTATGCGGCGTACGCAAAAAGGGCGTAAACCATAAATCAGGTATACCTGCCATGCGTATGAAACCGGTAATGGGCGCATCTTGCGCTTGCGGTAACAAAAAGACAGACCCCTGAGATGGTGTATATTTTTCCCAGGCTATTTCTTGTGAAAAGTCATCTTTCTGCGCCACAAAAAGTATGGGGGCAAGGCTAAGGTCACTGCCCAAATCTAAAAGAAACGTTTGATCAGCATCGGGGCCGGGTTGTCGTGCTGCCAAAGTAAAGCGCAACCACAAGGCCCCTTCTTCGTGCCGCAACGAAGTGTCTTCCAGCGGCGCAAATTGTGTTTGTATTTCTAAATTTTGAATTTCGTGCACACTTAGCTGCCCTGTAGTGTCCACATAGGCGTCAAAATAAGGCAGCATAAGTAAACTGCCCGTGTTCAGCTGTGTAGGAATTTCTTCAGTGGCCCACGCTTGGGGAGGGGTAAAAAAAGCATACAAGAAAAAAAGGCATAAAAAAACAGAGCGTATCGTTTGAAGCACTCGCTTTCCGTTAGGTATCATTGACTTTTTTAACATACTCCCTCCCCAGCACAAAATTCGCATAACGTATTCACCCCACTACATAATGCATCTTAAAAAACATATTGCTATGTATTTTTTAAGAGCGACTACATAGTTCTCAACATCTCTTGCAGACTTTGCCCCGTGGGGGCCTTGAAATTGGGGTTTATTTGCAATAATTTTTGCCAAACTTCCTTAGCTTCACTTTTCTTTCCCAAATCAAAATACAATACAATTCCTGCATTGAAAAGAGAGAATTCGTGCTTAGTATCCGCTTTAGAAGCAGCTTCAAAAGAAGCAAGGGCTAAGTCATACTTTTTTAAACGTCGATACATGACGCCCCTATCCGTCAAGACGTTGGGATTATTAGGTTGTAATTCCAATGATTTAGTATAGGCAACAATGGATTTTTCCGGCATATTAGCATCATAATAGGCATTACCAAGTTGCGTCCAAGCCTCAGCGTTTTGGGGATGATCAGCGGCAAAAATTTCAGCATTTTGTATACGTTTTTGCAACTGACTATCAACAGCCGCGCCATTACCTGCGCTGGCTTGATTATTTTGCCCCGATACGCCGGAAGACACTTGGAAGAAAGACGGTAGAAGGGAACCTATATACAACCCAAAAATCAGTGCAATGGCCACAGACATCAGTAAAGTGCTGCGCCTTACCATTCCCTCAGGCACTTGCCCTGACACTTTGCCCTGCCCCGAAGCCCCCGCAGGTCTGGCACTTTGTCTTTTTTGACTCATATTTTATCCTTATATTTTAATTTATTACTATTTAAAAGTTTATTTATTGTCTTTTTGTTTTTTGCTGGCTTCTTGTACAGCTTCATGAATTTTTTTCACTTCCGCTTCTACATTGGCCTTTAGTTCTGACGTAATTTTAGGTGATTTTAAAGCCTTTTCCAACTCCTCTAAGCCTTTTGGTACATTATCCAAATAATAGGCATACAGTACGCCAAGGCTCCAACGGGCAGAAGGATCATCATTAATGGCTACAGATTTTTCCAAAGAAGCCGCAGCTTCCGTATGTTTTTGCGCATTATGCAAAATAATGGCGAGCAAATAATGCGGCTGGGCTTTGTTGGCATCCAAAGAAATGGCTCTACGCAAAAAGTTTTCTGCCGCTTCCCATTGTTCAGCCTGCATAAGTAGCTCAGAAAGATGCACAAGCCCACCAAAATCATTGGGATTTTCTTTAAGCTCTGCCATATGCTGGCCAATTTCTGCCGTCAAAGCATCGGCTTTACTTTGTGCGGCACTACTGCCGCCCACTTGGCTTTGCGCCATAAGCCCCGGCCCCATGAGTCGCTGTTGTAAAGAAACCACTAACATGACACCTAAACCCAAGGCCAAAAATGCCAACACTATTTTACGTGAAGATGCTATTTCAAACATTGTCCATACTCTCCTTGGCCTGCAAACGTGCCTCTAAATTTTTTTGTCCCACGGCTAAAAAAGCTACATAGGCACCAAGTCCTAACCATACGGCCACATTGGCCAAAAGTAACCATTGTATTTCTGTCATAGGTCTTCCCCTACAATATATTTAGAATTTACGAAAATGCTAATGCTGTCTATTCTTCTTCTCTTTCTTGTAAAAACAACGCTTCCAAACGATCTTCTTGTTCCAATTGTTTTTTACGCAATAAAAGCAAGCCCAGCCAGAGAAGTCCAAAAGAAGCAAGACACACAAAAAGCGTCAACTTCATGGCATCATCAAGACCACCGCCTTGCGAAGCAAAAACTGCCGGATGAATGGAGCGCCACAAACGAGCCGAAAAAAAGACTAAAGGCACATCAATAAAGGCCACTATACCCACCACGGCGCGAATATTAGCATTGCGAGCCATAGGCATGGGCAAGCCTCGCAAGATAAGATAGCCTGTGTACACAAACCACATAATTAAGGCGGTGGTTAACCGTGGGTCCCATGTCCACCACACGCCCCAAGAGTGCCGTCCCCAAATGGATCCGGTAATAAGGGTAAGTGTGGTGCATAAAACCCCAAGCTCTGCCGAAGCCTTTGCCAAAGCATCCCAACGGGGAGAGCGTGTTTTTAAATACGCAATGGAGGCCACAAAAAGCACAAAAAAGCTCATAAAACCCCACCAAGCCATGGGAAGATGCATATAAAACACTTTTTGCACCAAACCCATATGCGCTTCGATGGGAGCATAGACAAAAATAAACCACTGACTTACGCCCATGGCTATGGCACCTAAGATAAGCAACAGAGATATAAGGGGCATTTATTCCTCTCCAGCATAGATATATTCAAAAAGCAACAAGCCTGCACCCAAAAAGAGCGCATCAAAAGCAAGAGCTACACCAAACCAATTTTCCATACCTTCAGGTACTGTGTGCGAAAAGCCCCCTGCCCCCACACGTATGCCTGCCAAAAGCAAGGGCACCAGTAAGGGGAAAAGAATAATGCTTAGCAAAGACTCTCTGGCGGCTTGCCCTTGAGAAAGGGCTCCTAATAGTGAACCGGAAGCGGCCATGCCCACATCCACCAAGAAAATCATGAGCAAAGCCTCGGGCCAAGTGGGGGAAATACTTTGCCCCAAGAAAACAATGGATGCCGGCAAAAATACCGCTTGAGCCAACAATAACAGCAAAAGCCCGCTAACAGCCTTACCAATCCAAATAACTTGTAAGGGATGGGGCATCAGCAAAAGCCCTTGGCGTGCGCTATTTACCTCTTCAATGCCATACAGCATATTAAAAACCAGCACCTGACAAAAAGCTGAAGCCAACCAAAATATGGCCGCAGCCCCTTGCGCTGGCATGGTGCTACCTACTTCTTGCGAAAGGCTAAATACAAAAAGCAAGAGTAAGCCTAGCAAGAGAGCTTGCATTAACCCATGCCCACGAGAAAGGCGTACATCTTTGGCTATAAGTGCCCAAATAGCTTGTAGCATTAGCCTTCCCCCATACTATCTAAAGGCAAAGACGTCACACGGGCTTTTTCAATGCGCCAAATGGCATGGGCCAAAGGCGCATGGGCCACCACATCATGGCTAATCCAGACCACTGCGGCCCCTGCCTGCTGCGCTTTACGTACTTCATCGCTAAGCAATGTGGCGGAGCGCACATCAAGACCCGTGCTTGGCTCATCAAGTAACCATAGCATTGGGCGCAAAAGTAAAAGGCGTGCCAAATTCAGCCTTTGCGCCATACCACGAGAAAAAACCCCGGCCCGTTCTGCGGCAAAAGGAGCTAATTCCACTCGCTCTAAAACATCTTGCAAGGCTTTTTCTTTTTTTTCTTGCGCATCTAAACCATACATATTAGCCCAAAAAAGTAAGTTTTCTTGAGCCGTTAAGGCTGGATACACAAAGGTAGCATGCCCTAAATAGCCTAGGCTTTTTTCAGGCACATGGCATTGCACTTTGCCCATACTAGGCCTCGCAAGCCCCGCCATGATGCGCAACAGCGTGGATTTACCCGCTCCGTTGGCACCGGTTAGCAAAGTGACTGTACCTGCTTCAATGGTAGCCTGCACATCTTTTAAGATGCAACGGCGTCCAAAGAATTTGGTCACATGGCAAAGCTCAAGCAAGGCGTCCATTACTTTTCAGAAGTCCCTGTGGGTACGTCAGCGGTGTTATTTGGCGTAGCAGTATCAAAATCCGCCATATGTGCATCTTCAGAACTGTCATGATCTTCACGGGCTGGCAAAATGCGTCGTAAGCCCAAAAAGGGGAAAAGACACATGAGAATACCACCAATCCACATCCAATTGACCAAAGGATTGATACTAATTTGCAAGGTCACCTTTCCATTGGTATCAAGGCCTAGTAAGGTGGCGTAAATTTCACTACCAAGGCTAAAGATGGTGTCTACTTCTGAGAATTGCATGCCAGAAAAGTTATCATAAATGCGGCGTTGCGGTGTGAGTAATCCCACAAGCACATCATCACCATCGGTCACTTGCAATCGTGCTTCTAAAAACTCAAAGCCACGTCCACGACCATCGCTTACATCCACCACGCCCACTGTATATGCACCTACCACCATGCTTTCACCCTTGGCAAGGGCATGGGTGCGCTCAGTTTTATACGGGCCGGAAAAAGCCACGCCAAGCACGATGAGCAATAAGCCTAAGTGTACACCGTGCGCCGCCAGACTATTCATATTTTTGTAAACAGCCCTTTCCGTGCACAGCAAAGCCAAAGATACAAAACCAGCCACCGCTGCCGCTGCGCCAATTAAGGCGGTGGGTTGTCTATAGTCGGCAAACCATAAGGCCATGGCAGTCAGCACAAATGCGCCACACACTATGCCCATTTTTTTCCAATTCCGTATGCCGCCTCTCCAGCCAAGCCAAGGGCAGAAAGCAAAAATAACGGTAATAAGGGCAAAAAGTGGCAAACACACTTTATTATAAAAGGTAGCATCTAGGCCTTGCGATTGTGCCGACCACAACGAAGAAATAAGCGGCCACAGCGTTGCCATACAGATGATAATGGACAACACAAGCAAAATCCATGCTGTCATAACCAACATGCCTTCACGACTGTCAATGCTTTCTAAAGACCGACGACTATTATAGCCAATGATGGCAATGATAGCGCATAGTACGGTGCTAGAAATAATGAAAATCAATAAAGGCACACCCACGCCGCCGTCACCAAAGGCATGCACCGAATCCACCACGCCGCTACGCACTAAATAGGTGGCAAAAAAGGCCGAAACGGTAGTAAGGGCCATGAGAAATACATTAAGTCGTCCCAATTTTTGGCGACGCACTTGAATAATAGTGGTATGAATGGCTGCAGTACCAATAAGCCATGGAATAATAGAAGCATTTTCCACGGGATCCCAGGCCCAGTAGCCACCCCAACCTAGCTCTAAATAGGCCCACCAAGCCCCCAAGATAATACCGGCCGTAAGGAAAAGCCACGCAATAAGCGTAAAGGGACGGGCCACCATAACCCAAGAACCTTCGATTTCTTCATTATCAGAAAGACATTGGGCAAGAGCCAAACACGAAGGAATAATGAAGCCCCCATAGCCCCAAAAAAGCAACGGCGGATGGATTATCATACCGGGGTTTTGCAACAAAGGATTAAGGCCCCTGCCGTCTGCGGGCACAGGGTTTTGCATGATGAAGGGATTGCTCCAGCCTGTGAGCAGCAAAGCAAAAAAGGCCATGACAGCCAAGAAAAATATCCAGAACCACAAACGGGTTTCTTCTGTAAGCCCTTTATACGCCTTGGTAAAGGAAAAGAGCGTACCGCAAACGGCCACTGATAATGCCCAAAAGAGTAAAGAGCCTGGTTGCCCTGCCCAAAAGGCCGTTAAACGATAAAAAACAGGCAAAATGCGATCAGTATAACTCGCCACATAGGTGAGGGAAAAGTCGTTCCAGTACAGGGCGTGCAAAAGTAATGCCGATGCCACCACCAAGGCCGCAGTCATAGCAGCCTGCATCTTTTCGATATACCCCAAAGCCGAAGCCCGTCCTTGGTACAGTTGCAGTACCGCAAGGCCAGCCCCGCCAAGGCTACACAATAAAGCCACAATTAACATGCCAAAGGCAAATATATACATACTTACTCCAAAATGTAGAAAATAGATGCGATTTTTGAGAATATCGCACAAGCCAAGAGCCCCTTAAAACAAGGAGCTTATTGTAAAACGCTACACCTTCCCGCTGCTCACAACAGGAAAAGGCATGTCCGCTAGGTGCGATTTTGCTTTTCGTACTTGGAAGGACATTTAGTCATAAGGGTTTTGGCCGCAAAAGTGCCATCGGCAGCAAGGCCGCCTTCCACTATGACTTCTGCTCCGGCCTTAAAGGTATCAGGAACAGCCCCTTGATAGTGAATCATCAAGGTTTTTGTCGTATTTTCTGCATCAACAAGGCGAAAGACCACACCGGGGCCTTGCTCAACGGAGCTTATATCTTCGGCGGCCACAGTACCAAAAAGGCGTGCGGCTTTCAGCTTGGAACTTTCTACTGCCAAAGCTTCTGACACATTTAAAAAATAGACGCTGTTTTCTGAAAGACCAGAATACACAAGATAGCCAGCACCGCTTAAAAATAACAGCAATGCCACTATGTACATGGGGGTTGAATTTTTTTTTGCCATAGAGTTTTCCTAGACGTTGTGTTTTTTACAAAATAATCCACATCTTGATATTTTTCAAGATAAGAATTATTCCTAATTACGACGACATTTTTTGTGTCGCTGCTTTACGGCGAGCTCTGGCCAATTCTTGCAAATCGACCACAGCATCGCTTTCATCTACAATTTCACGTCCTAAGATTTCCTCTAACACATCCTCAAGGGAAACCACGCCTGCCAAACCGCCGTACTCATCCAATACGACAGAAAGGTGATTGTGGGAACTAAGAAATTCGTGTAGCATTTTGTCAACAGTTTGTGTTTCTTGGGTAAAGTGCACAGATCCCATCAAGGAACGTAATGCACCTTGTGTATTGCCCTTAGCCATGCACTGGGCAAGAGAACGACGCTCCACAAGGCCTACAATATCTTCATTGTTTTCTGCATACACAGGAACACGGCTAAAATGCCAAATATCCGGTACTTGTATAGCATCTGCTATGTCCATATCTGCTGCCAAAGAAAATACCACAATGCGCGGCGTCATAATATCTTTTACACGTTTGCGCTCTAAGGAAAGCACATTGGTAATGGTATTTTCAGCAAAGGCTTGAATACTACCGGCTTTACGTGAAAGAGAGGTTACTGCCCGAATATCATCTTCAGACATTTGCGGCCCCCCAGAAGAAGGGGAAATCATTTTTGTTAAAAATGTCGAAAACCAGATGACAGGACTTAGTAATTTGGTAGCAATATACAAAGGGCGAGCCAAAACGCTAGAAACAGGGTTCGCATACAGCACACCAATGGTTTTAGGAATAATTTCGCCAAAAATAAGAATAAGGCAGGTGAAGATGGCAGCAAACACGCCCATGTATATGGAGTCAAAAACAGCAGAAAATGCGGCCCCTGCTACGGCAGAACCAGCTGTGTTGGCCACGGTATTCAAGGTAAGCACAGCGGCTACAGGTCTTTCTACCTTACTGCGCATTTGAAAAAGCAACTCACCGGAAACTTTGCCTTTTTTTCGTAATTCTTCAATATGTGCCCAAGAAACAGAGTACAACATGGTTTCTGTAAGAGAACATATGGCGGAAACAACCAAAGCAAAAGCTACAGCCAGTACCAATGTTAGCATAAATATTTTCCTAAACTATCCTATAGTGTTTTAATTTGTTAGAAGACTTATACTCTTATCGTGAATTTGCCTGTAATGCAATGCTCTTTTTCAGCCTTTCTAAAGTTCTTGCCTTAATAGACTGCTAAGATATTGTCATACTGCTTAAAAAACACCCCCTACAAGCACATGCAGTCTAACGTCAACGCTCCATGAGACCCTACGCCATGAATTGCGCAGAGGTCTCACACAATGAATTGCACAGAGGCCTCAAAAAAGCGTGCCAAAATTCACATTCTCCATAAAAAAAGAGCATACCCACAGGTACACTCTTTTACATATTGTATATCATACAAATTTAAGCCTCAGGGGTATTCTCAGAAGATTTCCCCTCTGCAGCAGCGGTTGTCAGTAAAATTTTATTTTTTTGTTCTTCTTTATGCACCTCAGTACCCTTATGAATATGGTATTGCGCCACGGCGTTGGTATCTGCCTGAGGAATTTGCATACCGATATGTTTTTCATGGTTTACTAAGATAGGTCCCACAAGATTTAACGTAGTATCTTCAGGTTTACCCTCAGGAATGGTCACCGTCACCAATACAGCCACTTCTTCTTCTTTGTTAATACGTAAAAGCTTTTGCTCGGCGTCACAAATTTTCACCTTATAGTCTTGCATAAAAATATACGGATCTGCCACCAATAAGCCCACATCGGCATTATCCATACTTTGCAATACTAAAAAAGGCGCTTCAGGGCGAATTTGCAATAGAATAAATTCGTGTAAGCCTTCAAAACCGGCCAAACCACGCGGAAAATAAATAATTTTTTCCGTATCCACCACACGCACACCAAGACGAGTCTGGATTTCTATTTCTTTTTCTCTTGCCATAAATTTGTCACCAACATCAGGTCTTCATTACGGGTTTGTAAAGCGAGACGATTTTCTTCCGTTACGCGTTGATAGACTTCTTCTCTATACACGGTCACATCGTCGGGCACATCAATACCAAGCTTCACTTGCTTTCCTTGCAAGCCAAGCACCTTAATGCGTATATTTTCCCCTATGTAAATGCTTTCGCTAGG
Organism: uncultured Desulfovibrionaceae bacterium; assembly: GCA_964368805.1. Taxonomy (GTDB): domain Bacteria; phylum Desulfobacterota; class Desulfovibrionia; order Desulfovibrionales; family Desulfovibrionaceae; genus CAYJAD01. Next base: position 10,856 of record CAYJDE010000013.1, on the reverse strand, counting down.
GCGACGTGTAAGTATCAGCATATATACCCAACTTTAGCAGAGTGTTAGAGTAAAAATGTATCGTAGAAATAAGATCTCTGCGCAATTCATTGCGCAAGGTCTCATGGAGCATTGACGACAGTCAATGCGACCAAAAATCAAGAATAGGCGCAGCTTTGCTTCGCCGTTAAATGATTGATTTTTTGTGCCTTTACCTCTGCACTTGACTTTACACTTCGAACAAATTTTCAAATTTTAGACACAAAACTATATTTGAAAATAATTGTGCAGGGGTTTCGAAATAGGTGTTAACCTATGTATTGCATGACTGCATAAGCAAGCGTGACACAGACAAGCTCCGCATCACGCTTTAGCAGTTCAACATGTAAAAAATAGTATATTAAACAAATTTTGTAAAGTTCAATTGTAAAATCATGGAGGAAGACTGTAGCACCGTGGAATAGGCAAGCTCGTCCTTGGCAAGATTATTTAACAATTCAGTTAAATCTATATCTTCAGTATAACTTAAACGCTCACCTTGATCAATTTTTTCATAGTCAAGCATGCCTTCGGCCAAGTCAAGACGATTTTCAAGGCCGCCTACCTTAGCAAGTTGCGTACCCACATGTTCCAAAGCCTTATTGATTTCTACCATCATCTCGGCAATACCATTGGACTCATTATTTTCCACATAGGCAATAAGCTTGCCCACAGAGTCAAAGAGATTGGCCCCTTCTACGGCTTCTCCATTGTACATGCCGCCAAAAATATCCTTACCCACTTGGTTTACAGGAATATAGCTGTTTTCCATAACTTCAAAACCAAGATCGGCACGGTCGGGGTGAATAAGCATTTGCGTTCCTGCGGCCAGTTCACTACCGCCTCCCACTTGCGAACTCAACTCTAAAAATCCGCCAGGTACTGCCAAGGTGGCTGAGCCCGTGGCCGGTGTAGGCACTTGACTTACAGCTTTAATCCAAGTGGCACCGCCATCGGTACTGTAAGAGTAATATATGGGTTCACCGGCGACAGATAAATCTGCAGGCGTATTGGGACCGGGAGGAACAGCCGTATCAGGCGTACCATCCATACGTACCACTATATTTTGCGTAAAAATACCTTGTGCATTCATGGATATGTTAGTGGGGCCGTTAAGCATATCCACACGGCGAGACTGCATATCCATGGTAAAATCTGCCGGAACATCTACATTACCCACATTTTGTGTATTTAACGTCACATACCCAGAATTATTATGTCCATCGGTAAAGGTCAAATTAATGCTTCCATTGGCAGGAGTGGGCACCGTGGTGCTATGTTGCTGCCAAGTATTACCATTATCAGAGCTGGTCCAGTAGAAAACATCAGAACCTGGGGCACTAAATTGCACACCAGTTGCCGTCCCCGGCGTCACAGGTGGTGGGTCAACGGTGCCAGTAGTGGGCGGTGCCATGGAAAAAAGGACATTATCGGGCAAATCAGCATGCACTTCCACATCCATGCCAGCCACATGACCTTTCGTTACTGAACCATACGCACTTGGATCATTATCATCGCCATTATATACGGCGGTGGGATATAAATACAAAAAAGTTCCGTCAGTAGAAGCTAATTCTTGAGAAGGGTCTGGATCAACGGCCCCTTTCACTTCGGCTCCTGGCTTCATATTTAAGGTAACCCCAGCAGCCGTCAACGACGTTTGCCCTGCAGCCAACGTAGCGTCTGTCCAAGTATCACCACCATCGGCAGACCATTGATAACGAATATCCGCTGCGCCGCCCACGACACCGTCATCCAAAAAGTGTACTGTGACACTATTCTCGGCAAGACCGGTCACAGTAGCACCTGTGGTATCAAAATCTTCGTCACGGGTCATGACGCTCATGCCCTTTTCATAGGCATTTTCTGTGTAATTATGTCCACCAAAAATGGAATTGCCTTCTACTTCTGTATTGGATAAATCCATCAACTGCCCAAACATTTGCTCCAATTGGTAGGAAATTTGTGTCCTATTTTCAGGAGACATGGTGCCTGTGGACGCTTGCTTGGCAAGGGTAATAATGGCAGAAATGGTAGTGGAAGTGGTTTGCAAGGCAGCATCGGTAGTGCTTAACCAACTACGTGCCGTGCCCACATTATTTTCGTACTGCTCGGTGGCCATTATTTCCGTTCTGGTGTTAAGCACAAGGGCCGCACCAGCAGGATCATCAGAAGGTCTATTAATTTTCTTTTGCGTACCCCCCTGAATGGTGGATTCCATATAGTTGGCCAAGCTTGTCTGCATGTGCCGCATATTGGTATCATAAATCATAGTGTTGGAAATACGCATAAAAAACCTCCTATTGCTTTAAACCAAGTAAGGTTTCAAGCATTTGATCCGCAGTGGTAATCAACTTAGCCGCCGCAGTATAGGCATGTTGAAATTTAATAAGGTTAGCCATTTCTTCATCAAGGTTTACCCCAGAAACAGCTTGTTGTTGGTCGCTTAAGTCATTGGCAAGGGCCGTATTATATTCAGCATTGGTTTGCGCTGTGCGTACATCAGCACCCACACGGGCCACCAAGGTGCTGTAATATTCTGAAATACTTTGACTAGTAGTGGTACGCCATGGTGTAGACATTTCTACTGTTTCTGTCATCAATTTACCAATGCCTTGCGCTGTGGTGGCATTATCACCAGGATATAGTTGGTCGTCTCCGTCCACATACCCAGCATTGATACGGTTATGATCCATATGTACTTCAGTATTTACCGATATATCGTCAGCACTGTTTCCTTGAAAATAAGTGTTAATACCAAGGGCGGCCATAAGGCCGGAAGTATCTTCCCCGCCGGCAAATTCTAAAGCAGGGTCCGCACTATTTAATACCAACTTATCATCAACAATAGTGGCTGTAATGGAATTGGGAAACGTCCTATTAAAAGCATCTTGCACATCTTCTAAGGTATGTACCGCAGGGTCAAAAGCCTGCACGCCACCGATGGTATCGTCAAAATCTAACGTTTTGCCTTCCATATAAGCACCGGTTTCTTTGTCATAGACATGGAAAGTAATGGTGCCTTCGGTGAGCCTATCATAACTATGTAAACCACTTTGAGGTAAACCAAGGGCTATCTCAGTATCGCCCACACGTTCGCTACCGGCGAAGAAGTTGGTAGGTACAGAGCCACCTTGACTGTGTAATTTATTCACTTCCCAAATAAGAGCATCGGCCACAGCGTTTAATTCGTCTTGGTAATGCCCCACATGCACATCACGCACGGTAAAATGTGCCGTTAAGGTGCCGCCGGTGAGGCGATCTTGGCTTTCTGTTCCATCAAGATGAGTCATGGGCGTAATGTTTTGAGGGCCACGGGTGGGCTCTATCCAATACAAACCCGTCTTGGGCACGATGGTAAAACGGTCACCTTCGGTAAAATTGTCCGTTTCAGTAAAAGAAATTTCTATATTGTGCACTTGCACCGGATCTACTACACCGTCACCATCATTATCGGTAACAGTAAATTCTTGTACATTACCACTAGAATCACGAAGCCATGTAACCCCGCCATCTAAGGATACTTTATAACTAGGAGGAGGGTCATCGCCTGCGTTACCGCCAGTAAGCATCTCTACGGTGTATTCATACGCGTCTTCGCCTACAAAAGTCACCTCTCCTTGATAGGTAGAGTTATTCATCTTATTACTTTCTGATTGTGCATTCATCACTTGCAAATCGTAAGTAACTTGTCCTTGCACTAGGGGCTGCCCTGTGCCAAGACTTACTACATATTCACCTTCAGCGGTGGTTTGTGTGGTAATATCTACATAGGTGGCCAATTCACGTACTGCTGTATCACGCTTATCCAAAAGATCGTTGGGATTGTTACGTCCTTCAATGGTATTACGACTAATTTGTTCATTAAGTGCAGCAATTTCCTTGGAAAGCTCGTTAACTCTTTCCACGTCCACTTCAATATTCAAATTCATCTGCTGCTTGATTTGATCTAAATCTTCCTGACTTTTACTCATAAGCAAAGCAAGGTCATCGGATAAAGAAATCAAATTTTGTCGTGTGGCTGGGTCGTCAGGGCGCAAAGCCAAATCTTGCCAAGCACCAAAGAAAGCCGACAACGCATCGTTAATACCTGTGCGGTTGGACTCGTTAAAAATACTTTCAACGGAAGTAAGCGTTCTGTATTGTTCTTCCCAGCGAGTGGCCTCAGTAGATTTATCAAGAAAAGACACTTCTACAAATTCGTCAAAACGGCGAATAACCTGTGTGGCATCAACGCCCATACCCTGTCCACCGGGCTTACCCTGTAAGGTATATGCATCTTCCAATTGAACATACTGGCGAGAATAGCCAGGGGTGTCCACATTGGCGATGTTATTACCGGTGGTGGCAATGGTACTCTGTTGTGCATACAGGGCCGATTGACCAATATTGAATAAGTGACTTATGCTCATTATAATCTCCCAGAAATAAGAGCAGCCTGCGGCTTATGATTTCCCATATAACCACGTCTGCCGTAAGTAAGGGATGTTTTAGGCGTAATATGCGAATGCAATTCTTGCATAAGCTTTTGACTCTGGTCTAAAAAAGCTAAAGACAACTGCGCATTACGTGAGGCTTGACGAGCGGCCCTTTGCTCATACCCATCAATTTCTTTAAATAAATCGCGAATAATATCGCCTTGTTCTTGAGGTAACAAATCGGCATATATTTTTACCCTGCCACCATCAAGCATGGCTTTTACAGCGCTTTTTTCTTGTGCCATTTGGCGAATAAGCTCGTGAATGCTCATTTCAAGGGCCACAACATCATTGGTCTGACGTTCACGCAAAAGGGCATATTCTTCTTCCAACAAGTCCACAAGTAATTTCATGGCTTGACGTTGGCGAAAGAGGGCTGTGTGTATGCGTTGGTACATAAAGCATTCCTTTTACTAAAGATTTTCAGTAGAGGCAGAGAAAATAAGGGGGAAATTTTTACCCTTTTTTTCCCTAAAAACGTGCCTGTACTGTCTATCTTGCAAAAAGCGTGCTAACTTTTACGCTGTGTTCCCCCCTGCGCTGTACCACTATTGGGCACCATGGCCGGCGGGGCCACAAAATGCGTTCCCACTTGTACTGGGTTTACAGCCTGCGTAGGTTGTTGCGGTTGATACGGCTGCTGTGGCTGTGTCGGTTGCCCAGGCTGTGCTGGTTGACTAGGCTGTGAAGGCTGTTGCGGTTGATTGGGCTGCCCAGGAACGATAGGCGCAAACGGTTGGCCTACTTGAAACTGTCCCTGAATATTCCCCACTTGCCCTACTCCAGCTTGTCCCATACCAGCTTGAACACCAAAAGTCATACCTCCGGCTTGCCCAGCAGATGCAGAATATCCTTGAGCAGGCGATGGCTGCCCCTGCACAGTAGTATTTTTATTACGTTTTTGCTGCGCTTCACGCATGGCATTTTCTACCAATCTCTGCTTATCAGCTTTCCGCTGCCCTGCAGGCACATTGGTAGTATAGGTAGTGCGCACAACATGCGCCCCCTGTTGTAGTTGACCAGCAGGTAAAACGCCATTGGCAGGCGGAGGACTACCTACTGCATACTGCGCTTGGGCGGCGCGCTGAGGCCCTGTAAGTTGTCCTGCATGCTGTCCATTTGCCGATTGCTTAGCTTGTAAATTACTTAAAAATTGTTGTGCCAGAGCACTATTTTGCCCTTGTCCAGTCATAGTTGCCAAAGCATTAGGATTATTTGCCGAGTTTACAAAATGTGTTTGATTACCAGCACTTTGCCCAATATTTTGACCAGAAGTAGAAAAACCAGTACCCAGTGTAGCACCGGCCGCAGCACCATCTAAGTTTTCATACAAAGGTGCCTTATTGCCAGCAGCGACAAAAGTACCCGCAACATGAGGGGCTGAAGAAGCTAAAGCCCCTTGCGCAACTCCCTCCCGAGGGGCTAGTAAGTCCCTGGGCGCACTTTTGGCATCTTGCTTATGCTCTGCAAGAATACCTGCCAACGGCGAAGGCATAAATTGCTCAGGACTAAACCCGCTGTCCACATTTTTTGCATTGGGAGACGCATTGGGTGCCGTGGCAGTAGCCGCCAAAGAAGGACTAGCAGCATTTTGCGCACCGGAAAAACGTAAACCTCTTTCCAAGGCAATACCCCCAGCCCCTGCCGATTGCATGGCAGCAGTGCGACTGGCCGAAACCAAGTTTTGCGAAAGCTGGTCGTACATCATGTCCGCCAAGCCAATACCACCGCCCTTGGCCATCTCTTTGGAAAGCTCCGTATCATACATGCCTTGCCAAAATTTTTCTTCACGGCCCACCAGAGGATTTTCTTGGGGCAAAGTGGCACGCATTTGTTGCCACATTTTTTGAATAAAAATGGACTCAAAGCCTTCGCATTGTTCACGCAATTTCTTAGATTTTTCTTCTTGGGAAAGACCGCTCTTACCAAGGGCCTTCACTTCATTATGCACAAGCTCCATGTTTTGCTTTTGCATCTGCATGGTAGCATGGCTCATGGCCTGTGTTGTTGGTACGGAGTTTGACATTAAATCACCTCCAGCTGTGCATGCAAGGCTCCGGATCTTTGTAGAGTGCGTAAAATGGAAATAAGATCACGAGGCGTGGCACCAATGGCATTAAGGCCGTCCACCAATTCTTGTAAGGTGGCCCCTTCTACCATAAGCAAACGCCGATTTTCTTCACGCACATTCACAGCCGTTTCAGGAGAAACCACCGTCTGCCCCTGAGAGAAAGCCCCAGGTTGTGACACTTGCTCCGACTCTTGCACCGTAATTTGTAAGGAACCATGGGCCACCGCTGACTGGGAAACACGCACATTGCGCCCCAGCACCACAGTACCGGTTTTTTCGTCCACCACAACTTTAGCGGGCCCATCGGGGGAAACTTCGATATTTTCAATGGAAGCCATCAATGGCACCAGATTATTTTGATACTTGCCCGGCACTTGAATATTTACAGTAGAAGCATCGGTAGCCTTGGCAAACTTACCACCCATGGCGGAATTGATACGCTCAGAAATATTCTGACTAGTACTAAAATCGGCATTGCGCAAGGAAAGTGTCAAATTATTTTGGTCGTTAAATTGAAAGGGAATGCCTCGCTCCACAATACCCCCACCAGGGATAAGCCCTACTGTGGCAATATTTTTTTGCGTAGAAGCCGCAGCACCTCCGGCAGAAAAACCACCTATGGTTAAAGACCCTTGCGCCAACATATAGGTTTTACCGTCCACACCCTTAAGGGTGGTTTGCAAAAGCACACCGCCAAGCAAGGACGTGGCATCACCTACTGAAGATACCGTCACATCTAAGCGTGAACCGGGCTTGGCCGACACAGGCATACGTGCCGTCACCATAACCGACGCCACGTTTTTGACCTTCAATTTGGAAGCGTCTACCCCTACCCCCATCTTATCCATCATATTGGCAATGGAAGCCGTGGTAAAGGTGGTGCCTGTTTTATCACCGGTACCGGACAAACCCACCACAAGGCCATAGCCTATAAGCTGATTGTCACGCTGCCCGGAAAAAGTGGCAATATCCTTAATACGTACAGCATGGGCTGGCAAAGCCAAAAGCACCACGAACACCATCAGAGCAAGGATACGTATAGGTAAAACCAAAGCACACTTTGTAAGTATATTATGAGGAGTCAATACCATGACAATTCTCCTAAAGGGCAGTTCCCTATGGGTAGATTTGCACAAAGTGTTCCAAAGTCAAAAAGTTGAAAAGGTATTTATATTTATTTACTAATTCAACATCTTACAAAAACACAACGGTATCTCACCTCTATATGGAGCCTTTGCACAATCACTTTCAAATATAACTTTGTGTCTAAAATTTGAAAATTCGTTCGAAATGTCAAATAAAATGTGTAATTGTGGTGTCTACAATATGGTTTGAAAAATATGTTAGACAAAAAAATCTATTAACTTAACGTTTCCACAACTATTTTCCTTTTTGTCACCATTTTGTAACAAAGCCAGCATTTTTTTGTCGCACAAATACCCTTTACTTGCCATGAATTTTAAAAAGTATACAGCACCAAAACACCCTGTATACTATTTTAAGGAAAGACGCTAAGACTTTAAATACTAGCGATCTTTATAGAGGAAGAACATGTCAAAAGAGCTTGTACTTATTGTGGAAGATGAAACAGATATTCGTGATTTGCTTACATTTAACCTTGGGCGAGAAGGTTTTGATACGGTGGAGGCGGAAGACGGACTTATAGGGCTTGAGCTTGCCCGTTCACGCCATCCTGACATTATACTTTTAGATGTTATGCTTCCCCATAAAGATGGTTTTCAGGTATGTCGTGAGTTGGAGCGTGATGCCAGCACAGCACATATTCCCATCATCATGCTTACAGCTCGTGGTGAAGAGGTAGACCGTATTGTGGGTCTTGAGCTGGGCGCCGATGATTATGTGGTAAAGCCCTTTAGCGTACGAGAACTAATTTTGCGTATTCGAGCCATTTTGCGTCGCCAGCAGCAAGTGCAACAAAACCCCAGTTTACAAAAGCATGGCATACATCTTGACCCATCGGCCCATACGGTGAACAATAATGGTCAATTGGTGGAACTTACCGCCACGGAATTTCGCTTGTTGGAAGACACCATGCGCCATGCAGGTACTGTGCGCACGAGAGAGCAGCTTTTAAACAGCGTATGGGGTTATCAATTTGAAGGCTATGCCCGTACGGTGGATACGCATGTGCGTCGTTTACGGGCAAAATTGGGAGATGTAGCCGACTGCCTAGAAACGGTGCGAGGGGTTGGGTATCGCTTCAAAGCTTAAAACGTGTTTTAAAAATATCATCTTCCTTGCGCCCAACACATTTTAAACGATTTTTTGAGCATTCATATGGAATTCGATGGCTTTAAAAATCCCACCAGCAGGAAAATCATTGAATAGCATATGAATATATATGGTTTTTTTGAAGGAGTGGCTTTGGGAGGGGAAACTTTTTTTCCTAAAAAAAGTTTCCCCTCCCAAAAAAGATTTTATATAACAAACACGATGCCAATATACTGTTATTTATACAACACGACAACCAAACAGCAATAAAAGTGCAATTATATTATGTCCTTTCGATTAAAAGTTTTTCTTAGTGCCTTTGGTATTATCTTTTTAGCCCTTATGATTGTGCCTGCTGTGGAATGGGTAACTGCCGAGTACTATAACGCTCTTTTCTTTAGCGTAAGTATATTTATAGCCACGGGTGCTGCTTTTTTTTGCACTTTTCTTTTGCATGGGCACATAAAAAAAGAGACCCAGCAGGTGAAAGATTTTGTTCGTTGCATGCAGTTAAATCAGTACCAACGCCGTTTAAGTTTTGCTCATGCATCAGCTTATGCCTCTTTAATGACCCCCATTAACGCTTTGGCCACGCATTTTGAAGAGCATAATAAAGACCTTAACGCCCGTAACACGCAATTACTCACCATTTTAAACACCATGGAAGAAGGGGTATTGGTGCTTACTCCCAATGGCAGTATTCAGCAGTATAATAAAGCCTTGCAGAAAATGTTTCCCAAAGTAGAAAAATCTTTGGGTTTACAAGTGGTAGAGGCTATTCCAGTGCCTTCCTTGCAAGAAGCTGTAGATGCCACACTTTTACAAAAAAACATTAATAACTTTAAAGACTTTACCCCGCAAGAAACGGGGGCTTTGCACCTAGAATTAGAACTTGAGCGTACTTTTTCTGTGCATTTAACTCGGGCTGGTACCAATGATGCGCATCTTGGGGCTGTAATGGTTTTTCATGATATTAGCCCCATTGTGCGCCTTGAAAGGGTGCGCCGTGATTTTGTGGCCAATGTATCCCATGAATTGCGTACCCCTTTGACTGCCATTCAAGGATATGCAGAAACCCTTGTTAATACAGATGAAATCCCCGACGAATATAAATGTTTTGTGGAGACCATTCGCAGAAATGGTGCGTATCTTGCACGTATGGTTGAAGAATTATTGGCTCTGGCACGCCTTGAAAATGCCCATATGCCTGTGCGCATTGGCCCCATTGCTCCGCAAGAAAGTCTGCAAGCTGCCATAGCTTTATGCCGTCAACAGTTGGATTTACGCTCTATTAGCGTGCGTATTGATGGGCTTGAGGAATTGATGGTCATGGGTAACAGTCAGCACTTGACACAGATTTTTAGAAACCTTATCGAAAATGCAGGACGCTATGCGCCTGAGGGGGATGAAATTTATGTGCACGCCCAAAGTTTTGGTGACGAAAACCTTAAGTATGCGCATATGACCCTGTTTAGCATTGCTGATAAGGGGCCAGGTATTCCCCATGTGGATTTAAAAAGAATTTTCGAACGCTTTTATCGCGTAGAAAAACATCGAAGCCAAGGTTCTACAGGACTTGGCCTTGCCATATGTAAACATACTGTAGAACGCCTTGGCGGACATATTTGGGTGGAAAGTCCGTCTCAAGGGTATGCTACGGTTTTTTATTTTACCCTACCCACCTTCATTGGAGAACAGTGTGAGTGAACAGCACAAATTAATCGCTAATCATGTAGATTTTTTTTACGGAAACGCACAAGCTCTGCACGATGTAAGTTTGTCCTTTCCTGAAAATCAAGTGACCGCGCTTATTGGTCCTTCCGGTTGCGGGAAGAGCACATTTTTACGCTGCTTAAATCGTATGAATGACCTTATCCCTGGGGCAAAAGTTAAGGGTAATATCACCCTTGACGGACGAGACATCAATGCCCCTGATTCCGACGTGGTGGCTTTACGTCGTAAAGTGGGTATGGTTTTTCAAAAACCAAATCCTTTTCCCAAAACCATTTTTGAAAATGTGGCCTATGGTTTACGTGTTAATGGTATTAAGGATGAAA
>CAYJDE010000012.1:10649-23768 GCA_964368805.1 uncultured Desulfovibrionaceae bacterium | reverse complement strand
ATTGCGTAGGGGCTCATGGAGCGTTGACGGCAGTCAATGCGACCAAAAATCAAGAATAGGCGTAGCTTTGCTTCGCCGTTAAATGATTGATTTTTGTGTCTTTACCTCTGTATACATGATCTCAACTTCTGAACAAATTTTCCAACTTTAAAAGCAAAGCTATATTTGAAAATAATTGTGCAGAGGTCTCTGTGTAGAGGTCTTAAGATACTAACTCAATGGTTTTTTTTGAAGGGGAGGGGAAGCTTTTTTTTCTTAAAAAAAGCTTCCCCTCTCAGGAAAAAGAAATAATCAGCATGTCTTTAAAGATTAGATACTTTTTTCAATAATTTGTTATGCTAAAATGCTGCCATCAGGCACAGGTGCCATAACGCTGACCAATTCTAATTTTCCGTCTTTTTCTGCCGTTAACACCATGCCATGGGAAACAAGCCCACGTATGGTACGTGGTGCCAAGTTAGTCACCACGCATACCTGTTTGCCCACCAGACTTTCCGGAGCAAAAAATTCTGCTAAGCCTGATAAAATTTGTCGAGGCTGCTCTTCTCCAAGGGAGATTTCAAAGCGCAACAATTTATCGGCGTTGGGGTGCTTTTCCGCAGTAATAATAGTGCCTACCCGCATATCTACCTTTTTAAACTCATCAAAAGTAATGGGGGCTATGGTTGTTCCCTCAGCTTCAGCCTTAGGGGCTTTTGCTTTTTCTGTCGGTGCGCCATTTTCTTTAGCCGCTGTTTTTTCTGGCTTGGGCGTTTTTTCCTTTTTGGCGGATTTTTCCCCTTTGGGAACATCTAAACGCGGGAAAAGGTTGGATGCTGGAGCCACCGTAGTGCCCACAGCTAAAGTACCCCAGCTGTCAATTTCTGCCAAAAGGTCAGGCTTTGTATCTATTGTTTGTCCCAATTGCGCCAGCATGGCTTCGGCGGCTTCGGGCATAACAGGCCATACGGCAAGAGCTATTTTGCGTAATGATTCAAGTAAGGTATACATAACTGCCGTAAGGCGTTCCATATTACCTTGTTTGGCAAGGGCCCAAGGGGCTTGGGTGTCCACATACTTATTTAACGAACGCACAAAATCCCATAAGGCATCCAAACCTTGAGAAAAGCGTACTGCCGAAAAAAGCTGAATGTAGTTTTGTAACGCATCGCTGGCTCCTTGACGTACCACAGCATCATCTTCTGTTTCATGCATGGGTTTGGGCACCGTACTCGTAAAGTATTTGGCATTCATAGAAAGAACACGGCTGAACAAGTTGCCAAGGTCATTGGCAAGATCGGCATTGATGCGGGTAATCATGTTTTCTTCGGTGATGGAGGCATCGGAGCCAAAGTGCATTTCACGCAAAAGAAAATAGCGAAAAGCGTCTAAGCCGTAGCGACGGCTTGTTTCTAAGGGGTCCACCACATTGCCTAAGGATTTAGACATCTTCGTATCTCGAACCAGCCAATACCCATGCACGTTTAAATGTTCATAAATGGGTAAATTGGCAGCTTTAAGCATGGTGGGCCAAAAGATGGCATGAGGTTTTAAAATGTCCTTGGCTACCAGATGCTGCGCCGGCCAATATTGGGTGTACTCTTCGCTGTCTGGCCAGTCTATGGCACTAATATAGTTGATAAGCGCATCAAACCATACATAGCACACATACTCTGTATCAAAGGGCAATTCAATGCCCCAGGTAAGGCGGCTTTTGGGGCGAGAAATGCATAAGTCTTCCAAGGCGCCGCTTTCAATCATAGCTAATACTTCATTTTTATAGCGCTCTGGCCTAATAAAGTCGGGATTAGCTTCAATATGTTCTTTAAGCCAAGGCAAATATTTGGACATGCGGAAAAAATAATTCTTTTCGCTAATAAATTCCGGCTTAGTAAGGTGCTGTGGGCACAAACCGTCTTCCAGCTCTTTTTCTGTATAAAACCGTTCGCATCCGTAACAATAGTGACCGCCAAACTCCCCAAAGTAAATATCACCGGCATCATAGACTTTTTGCATAAATTTTTGCACGCAGGCTTTATGCTTGGCATCGGTGGTACGAATGAATTTGTCGTTGTTAATGTGTAAATCTTGCCACAACTGTTGAAACTGTCCGCTGATGCTGTCCACAAAGGCTTGCGGCTCAAGGTTTGCTTTTTCAGCGGCTTGTACTATTTTGTCACCGTGCTCGTCAGTACCTGTGAGAAATAAGGTTTTTTTACCAAGACAAGCATGAAAACGAGCCATGGCGTCGGCCACAATGGTGGTATAAGCATGGCCTAAGTGGGGTTTGGCATTGACGTAATAAATGGGGGTGGTGATATAAAATGTCGACACAATATCTTCCTTACATATAATTTTTATCGCTTTTTGGGGGCAAGGCCAAAAATACCGCCGCCATCGGCGATGGATTCATTTTCTTGTTGCTCAGAGGTGCCGTCTATGGCCTCTTGAGCCTCTTGGCTATTTTTTGGTGCATGTTTAGGGCTTTTACGCTTGGCAGCTTTCCCTTTTTCGTGAGGTTCATGCTTTTTGGTGGAGCGATGCTGTTCTGTTTTATCAGCAGATTCTTGCATTTCTTTGGCCTTAGAGGGGGCGTCCATATTTTGTAAATCTAGCGGCTTTTTAATGGCCGGCGCATAAGGATCTTCCGTATAGGCAAAGGCATCATCTTCCAAATTATCCATGGTGACCACCAGCAAACCATCCCCTTGTGGTGGGTTTTTCTTGCCAGATTTTTGTTGACCGCTCTGCTGCCCACTTTGTTGTCCACCCTGAGCGGCATCAGGTCGCTTAGGATTAATGGCATGCCAATCCTCAAGAGAAATTTCCACTTCTTCATTATTTTCGTTAAGCGCAATAACCGCATTGCGGAACATGTTAGAGCGCAAAACCTTCATGGGGCCCTGTAAGGTTTGGTATTTTTTGCCTAACTTAGGGCATTGGTTGTGGAAATTGTCATAATTTTCTTGCTCAAAGGAAAGGCAGCATAAAAGCCTGCCACAAATGCCGGAAATCTTGACAGGATTTAAGAAGAGGCTTTGTTCTTTAGCCATACGAATAGTGACAGGAGCAAATTTCCGTAAATAGCGTCGGCAACAACATACCATGCCACAAGAGCCTACAGCCCCTACCATCTGCGTTTCATGGCGCACACCAATTTGGCGCAATTCAATGCGGGTACGGTATTCACGTACAAGGTCCTTAACTAGCTCTCGAAAGTCAATGCGTAATGGAGCTGTAAAGTAAAAAATAAATTTACTACGATCGAAAAAAATTTCTACGTCCACTAATTTCATATCTAATTCGCGTTGGGCAATGCACTGCTTACAATAGGTAAAAGCTTCCTTGGTCAACTGCGTATTATCTTGGGCCATTTGGCAATCTTCAGCCGAGGCCATGCGTAAGACGGGGGACAAAGTCATATTTTGCATATCAGCGGGTAGGGTGTCACGCAAAATATCCACATGCCCAAAACCAATACCTTGCTCGGTCTCCACTATGACGGCATTACCCTCTGAAAGAGGCATGTCTGCCGAAAAAAAATAGAGTTGCCCATTGGGCCGAAAGCGAATTCCAACAATCATAGAGGGGTACCTTGTTAAAGACCTCTGCGCCACTTTGTGCACAGAGGTCTTTTTTGAGAGGTTACTATCTACAGCAATTAAATGCCCATAATATTATAGCCGCTGTCCACGTACAAAATTTGCCCCGTTACAGCAGAGGATAAGTCCGAACCAAGAAACACAGCAGCCCCGCCCACGTCGGAAGTGGTTACATTGCGACGTAAAGGGGCATGTTCTTCAATATGCGTGAAAATATTTTTAAGGCTGGCCACGGCAGAGGCGGCTAGGGTCTTAATGGGGCCGGCGCTGATGGCGTTGACACGCACATTTTTTGCTCCAAGGTCCACAGCTAAGTAGCGCACAGAAGCCTCAAGGCCGGCCTTGGCTACGCCCATGACATTATAGCCCGGTAGAACCCTTTGCGAACCATTATACGTCATGGTGATGACAGAACTGCCATCGGAGAGCAAGGGTTCAAAGGCTTGGCATACTGCCGTTAAAGAATAGGAAGACACTTCTTGAGCCAAGGCGTAGCCGGCACGCTTTGTGTCTAAAAAACGTCCTTGCAAGTCTTCTCGATTGGCATAGGCTACCGAGTGCACGAGAATGTCAACGCCGCCCCATTTTTCTTGGACAAATTGTACTGCTTCGGCAATTTGCGCATCATCGCATACATCAAGGGCCACAGTAAATTCGCCGCCCATCTCTTCGCTAATGGGTTCCACACGTTTTTTGATGGCATCGCCCACATAGGAAAAGGCCAAACGTGCCCCTTGGTCTTTAAAGGATTGGGCTACGCCATAGGCTATGCTTTTATTGTTGGCTACGCCTAAAAGAAGCGCTCTTTTTCCTTGTAACAACATAGTCTTCCTCCTTATTCTGCGTCAAAGGACTTTCCGGTAAGAATTTTATACGCTTCGGCATAACGTCCCGCAGTAGCATCAATGACATCTTGAGGCAAGGTAGGAGGGGGAGGTGTTTTATCCCAAGGCTGAGCAGAAAGCCAATCACGTAAGTATTGCTTATCAAAACTGGGTTGGCCACGTCCTTCTTCGTATTGATCTGCAGGCCAAAAACGAGAAGAATCCGGCGTCATTACTTCATCAATGAGTACAAGCTCTCCATTAACCATACCAAATTCAAATTTTGTATCGGCCATAAGAATACCACGAGTGGCGGCGTATTGGCGTCCGGCTTCAAAAATACGCAACGAAACGTCTTGCACCTTCTTTGCTACTTCTTCGCCAAGTAAAGCTGTGGCTTGGGCCACGGTGATATTTTCGTCGTGCTCGCCCAGTTCTGCTTTGGTGGAAGGGGTGAAGATAGCAGGCTCAATTTTAGCGGACTCTTTCATATCAGCAGGCAAAGTGTAGCCGCATAAAGAGCCGGTGGCCTTATAATCTTTCCAGCCAGAGCCCGTTAAACAGCCACGCACAATACATTCTACAGGTAAAGGCTTAGCCTTTTTCACCAAGACAGAGCGGCCTTCCAATTCTTCCTTCCAAGGTTGCAAAGCAGCGGGGAATTTACGCACATCGCTTTCAATGAGGTGATTTGGAATAATATCTTTGAAACGCTCCATCCAAAATAAGGTGATTTTATTTAAGATAACACCTTTATAGGGCACAGGCTCACTCATAATAACGTCAAAGGCCGACATACGGTCGGTGGTGACAATGAGTAAGGTTTCAGCGTCAATTTCATACATATCGCGGACTTTTCCACGGGCAATACAGGGAAAAGCATCAATGGTGGTTTGTAAAACAACTTTCATAGTAAAAAACTCCTTATGAGAATATATTTCGTTTCTGTATATTTTATGGATTCTTCCATTAGCTAGAAGAAAATTTCTTTGCTCGGCACTCTATGGAGCGGGCATGGGCTTCTAAACCTTCAAGGCGTGCCAAACGAGCAATGGATGCGGCATGCTTTTGCACAAAAGAAGGTGAAGCGGCCACCACCGAGGAACGCTTACAAAAAGTTTGTACCGTCAAGGGCGAAGAAAAACGGGCCGTGCCCATGGTGGGCAGCACATGATTGGGGCCGGCAAAATAATCGCCCACAGCTTCCGGAGAGTGAGAACCCATGAAGACGGCACCGGCATGGCGGATGAAGGGCAAAAGCGCCCATGGGTCGCTAACGCACAGTTCAAGATGTTCCGGAGCCACTTTATTGGCTAAAGCCACAGCCACACGAATATTGGGTGTCACCACAATGGCCCCCCAATCTTTCAGGGATTTGGCGGCAAGGTCTGCCCGAGGCAAGGCAGCGCATTGACTTTCTAGCTCACGCTGTACAGCTTCGGCCATAAGCGGTGTATCTGTAATGCATATGGCTGAGGCTAGTGCATCGTGCTCTGCTTGCGAAAGCATATCAGCAGCCACCCAAGCCGGATTAGCCGTACCATCGGCAATGACAAGCACTTCACTTGGTCCGGCAATCATATCAATGCCCACACGCCCTTGCACCATACGTTTGGCTGTGGTCACATAAATATTCCCAGGGCCGGCAATAACATCTACGGGCGCAATGCTCTCGGTACCAAAAGCCAAGGCCGCAATGGCCCAAGCAGAGCCCATGCAGTAAATTTCTTCAATATCAAGCAGGTGAGCCACAGCCAAAATATGCGGGTTAATGGTGCCATCTTCCCGTGGCGGTGTCACTACGGCAAGGCTTTTCACCCCTGCCACCTGCGCAGGAATAGCGTTCATAAGCAAGGAAGAAAGTAAGGGCGTATTGCCCCCTTGTCCTCCGGGTACATAAAGGCCTGCACGATCTACCGGAAGGATTTTTTGCCCTAAAATAGTACCATCGTCACGGGTGATAAACCAAGACTTTTCCAATTGGGCTTCATGAAAAGTACGGATATTTTCAGCCGCCTCGGCAATAATACGCAAATCTTCGCCGGCCACAGAAGCGGCATGGCGTGCCATATCAGAAGCATCAAGGCGCAAGGAAAAGGCTTTGCCTGTGGCGTCGTCTGTTGCCGTGGCTATGTGGGGGCAATCAAAACGCTGTGTGTATTCTAAAAGAGCGGCATCGCCCCTTTTCTGTACATCTTGCAAGATGTCATGCACCACGGAATCGACGGTTTCTTCTGTATTTTCACGCCCTTTAAGTATTTCTTCCAAAAGGGGCCAATCTTTATCGGTAGCACATTGTAAAATTCGACAAGACATATTTTCTCCTCACTAAGACCTTGACACAAATAATTTTCAGGTGCTTTTTGTAAAATATATACAGCCCTCACACCACTTAAAGCGGTATAAAGACTGCTATAAATAAAAGAGCTTTGCGCACCCCTCAAAGACGGCGGCCTAAAAATGATAGGACATTTTACAAAAGAAATAAAGAAAAGTCGAGCTTTTGTCGCCCTGCACGGCATAAAAGCTTGCAAGAGGTATTGTCACACAAGGGCAAGAAAAAAACAAAAGATTAATAGTAATTTTTATTTTATATATTAGTATTTTATAAAAAATAATTCCTAAGAGGCCTTGACAGTTCCTTGAGGTTTACTTAACAATATACCCTAGAAAGGAGTACTTCATGTCACATAAAAAAACACATGGTAGATATAAAAACGATCCCGCAGACTTTTATGGGCATGCGCAAGATGTTATGGCGCAAGATCTTTTTGCGCATGATGACATGGCGCAAGAGCCCCCTTTACCCGACGGAACGGGAAAGTCTGAACAAGTTGGCAGCGCAGAAGAAAAGCCTTCGCAAGAAGACTGCATTGTGTCCATTGTGCCTGAAAATTTAAATGAATTATGCCTTGAACACGTTTGCCCCAGCTGTGCCGTTAAAGAAGAAGCCGAGCAAACACGCTTGCGGGCCTTGGCTGAAATGGAAAACTATAAAAAGCGTTTAGCCCGTGAACACGAAGAGCAGCTTACCTATGCTGCAGAAAAAGTACTGACAAGCGTGCTACCCTCTTTGGATAATCTTGACCTGGCTTTACAGTACGGCGGACAAAATGAAGCCTGTAAAGATATTCTTATGGGCGTAGAAATGACACATAAGCTTTTGCTTGATGCGTTGAAAAACCAAGGGCTTGAGCCTGTGGGAGAGGTGGGCGAAGTCTTTACCCCTGAATGGCATGAAGCCCTCACTTTTGAACAGCGTGACGATATGGAAGAAAACCATGTGTCTTCTGTTATGCAACGTGGGTATAAGTTAAAGGGACGCCTTTTGCGCCCTGCCAAGGTGGGCATCAGCAAAAAATAATTCTTTGATGTTGCTAGATAAACATCATAAAAAATACGAGAAATACGTAAAATTGCCGGAAAGCGAGAACAACAGTCTTTTCCGGTAATTTTACGTTATTATAAAAGAAGTTTCTTCAAGGCTATCAAGAAAGTTTTATGCCTATGATATTTACACGCAATGCTATTTTACGTAGTGATATATGAGGTTAGTATGAAATATAGTACAGGCTTTTTTTTATGCATTTTGTTCGTTTTTTCTTTACTTCCAGTAACAAGCATGAGTTTTGCGGCCCAGTTGGCGCCTAACATGCACACGGACCTTACGACCTCAACGCCACTCATGAGCCCTGCAGTAAAGCCTGCCACTGCCCCTGCCAGTTCTGGCCACTCCCTTGAAGAACGCTTGGCACAAAATGCCGACTATATTTTAGCCACCAAGCTTATGCAATCCACCATTGATTTGCTGGAAACACGCATTACCCCAGAGCAACATAAACGCCTTTCTCAGTGGCAACAAAAATGGGCTCATGGGGAAAAAGATGCAGAGATAGCAAAGCTTTCCAAAACCATGCCTTTAGAACGTGCGCATATAAAAGCCACAGTAGAGCGCATGCGAGTATTATTGCGCATTGCCGCAGTAGTACCGCCCACCTCCATCTACACCAGTAAAGACGCCTCTTTTACGGCCATAGTACAGGAAAATAATATAAGCGTTCAAGGGACAGCCCGTAATGCTCAAGGGCAAACATGTGCCTTTTATGGCAAAGGTAGAGTAAATAAAGGGTGGATGCAAATGCATAATGGAACACATGCAGATTTTTATGTGCTCTTTACGCCCAAGGCAGCTTTCATTACCCATGTGGGCGACAGCGCAAGCGTAGGCTGCCCCGAGGTAGCCTTTAACGGGGCTTATGTAAAAAAGTAAAATGTGTGTATACTTTGCATATATTTACATACCAAGTACAAAGTACTTATACAATAGTGTTCCAAAAAGTAAAAACATAGCAATATATAAGCACATTCGTATAACCTTTACCCCCACCTTAATGGCAAAATGCGCCCCCAATTGATTGCCAATAATACTGCCCACGGCGCAAGGAATGGCTAAGGCATACAGCACCACGCCCCCCGAAGCAAACGTGGCCAGTGCGCCCAAATTGGAAGCGAGGTTTAAGACCTTGGTAGTGCCAGAAGCCGGTATCAAGTCCATGCCCAACAGCATATGCAGCCCTAAAATAAAAAAAGAACCAGTAGCAGGTCCAAAAAAGCCGTCATAGACGCCTATGATCACACCAACCAATGCCACATATATTCTTTGCGTGGATAAAGGCAGTTCTTGTGCCTGCATAGCACTTCGCTTTTTGCCGGAAAAAACAGAACAGGCTAAACCTAAGGGAAGAAGAAAAGCCATGATGCGCCCTAAAAGGTCTGGCTCCACTTGCAAGGCAAGCCAAGAGCCCAAGGCGCCGCCGCTAAAAGATGCCACAAAGCCCACAGGTATCAGATGCAATACAATGAGTTTTTTACGTAAAAAAGGCCAAATGGCGGTGAAGCAGCCAAGGCTACAAGCAAATTTATTGGTACCCAAAACTACATGGGGCGGAATATTTAAAAGCATCAAGGAAGGTAACGTAATTAAACCGCCTCCGCCAGCTATGGCGTCCATAAAACCAGCTACTGCAAAGATGATAACACACAAAACAATGACATATAATTCCATTTCCATAAATAATCCTTTGTGTATGTATGAGCCCCTACACAATGCCTTGCGTAGGGGCTCATGGAGCGTTGACGGTGGTCAGTATAATTTATATAGAAAACGCAGATACATGTTTTTTCTTGAGAGGGGAAGCTTTTTTTAGGGAAAAAAAGCTTCCCCTCTCAGACTCTCCCCTCTAAAAAAACAAATGCGTCAGCATCTTGCCTTTGAAAAGAAAAACTGTGGCGCATAAGATACGGTTTGGAAAAATATGTTACGTAAAACAGTATCAGTTCTCTAAAATCTCATCTGTAATCAGTCGGTTGTATACATTTCGCTTGCTTTGCATGTCAATGAAATACTAAAAAATTATTTTATATACATGTACTTTACTATGCATTTTGTGCTTTTTCAATGGCGGCAGACATTTCACGACAAAAGCGTGCTTCATCAAAGCCCATGGCATGGTCTCGAATATGTTTTGCGTCAAAAGTGTGTTGAATGCTTTCAAAATACTCCAAAGCCTTACATAAAGACTCTGGCTCTTGCTTATGAAAAAATACCCCTGTTTGGCCATCCACAACCGTTTCTGTGGCCCCGCCCTTACCATAGGCAATAACCGGTGTGCCACAAGCCATGGCTTCAAGGGGCACTATACCAAAATCTTCTTCGCCCGGAAAAAGTAGTGCGGCGCAGCTGGCGTATAAATCTTGCACTTCCTTATCATGGCAACGCCCACGAAATTCTATAAGTCCGGCAGGGGCCCCGTGAGCTACCAACCTTTGCACAAGACGTTCATAGCGTTGGCGCATTTCTCCTTCTCCCACAATAATCAGCCTTTTTTTCAGCATAAGGCAGGCTTCAATGGCTATATCTACACGTTTATAGTCTACAAGTTGCCCCATACAAAAGTAAAAATCTTGGCGAGGTTGTGCGGAAATGCTAAAACGCTGTATATCCACAGGGGGATGAATGACTACGCTCTCACGCCGCCAATGCTTGGCTATACGTTTTTGTACTGTGCGAGAGTTAGCCACAAAAGCGTCCACACGGAAAGAGGAAAGCACATCCCATTGACGTAAAAAAAAGAATAAAGGCCGCATGGCCAGACGCACAAGCATGGAGGCTGAAGCTAAATACTGCGGATAAAAATCCCACAAATAGCGCATGGGGCTATGGCAATAGCACACATGCACAGCATCGGCTCGGGTGAGGACTCCCTTGGCCGGGCCCGATTCGGAAGAGATAATTAAGTCATATGCTGTCAAGTCCAATTGTTCTAAAGCTAGCGGCATGAGTGGTAAATATTTTTGATAGAATTTCTTCGCCCAGGGCAGTCGCTGAATAAAAGTGGTATGAATGGGGCGAGACTGCAATAAAGGCGAAAGATTTTCTTTTTGGCACACATGGGTATAGATGTGTGCATGGGGATACATGCGGCACAAGGCTTCAAGCACTTTTTCACCGCCACGCATATGCAAAAGCCAATAGTGGACAAGGGCAACCCTTGGGCCCTCTTTGGGGCTTTCCTTAGAGTCTTTCTTGGAATCTTCTGTGAAAGAGATTGGTTTAGAGGGTATTTCCGAAGTCATGGGAGCGTCTAAATGAGGTGTTTTTTGCACAAAGGATTCCTTATTTCCAAAGAGTACAAGAAAGAGGCAAGCTGTTGTGTACGGAAGCTAGCACATCCTCTATGCTTACACAAGCCACGCCCACATGTTCTAGTACCAATCCCGCCGCATAGGTAGCAATTATACATGCTTGTAATAAAGGAATTTTTGCAGCACGCGCCAAGGCAAGACTGGCTATGACAGTATCTCCGGCACCTGTTACATCAAAAACAGCCCGTGCATGGGGGGCTATATTCCACACATGGCCATCCGCCAAAAATAAGGCCATGCCTTCACTTCCAAGGGTCATAAGTAGTTGGCGACAATGGTAGTTTTCCATAATCCTTTGCCCAGCCACAAGCACATCTTCTCGACTTTCGATGGGCATATGGGCCATGGCTGTGGCCTCATTCCTATTGGGCGTCATAAGGCTGGTGGGGCCATAGATGGCGGCATTTTTAGGCTTTGGGTCCACAAAAATTTCAGGGGAAAGAGCATGTTCCGCACAAATATCCTGTATATGCTGGCTAATAGAGTCTGTAATAAGGCCCTTGGCATAATCAGAAAGAATAAGCACATCATGCATGGGTAAAAGCGATTCCAAGACATGGCATAAATGGACGGTTTCCTGAGCAGAGCTTGGTAAATACTCTTCTTTATCCACACGTAACATCTGCTGATTTTGCGCCATAATACGGGTTTTTACTGTGGTGCAGCGGGCAGCATCTTGAAAAATGTGGGTGGCTATGTACGATTCTTGAAGCAAGCGTACAAGGTTTTGTCCATCAGCACCTGCTCCGCATAAACCTATAAGTGTTGGCAAGCCACCAAGGCTACGAATATTACAGGCAACGTTGGCAGCACCGCCCGGTAAATGCTTTTGGGTATGTACATGTACCACCGGCACCGGAGCTTCAGGAGAAATGCGTTTGGCTTGCCCCTGTAAATATACATCAAGCATAACATCGCCTAGAATAAGCACCTTCTTTCCTTTTAAGGTTGCTATGGCTTGACACAGATTGCCTTTGTCTAACAACGTGTCAGGGGATAAGTCTGAGGAAATATTTTGCACAACGGTCTCCCTTTCCTTGTTACGGCTTAAAATACTATGTGTGGAAAATTTTTACCAAGGCATAAAAAATGGCCTCTGCACCGTATATGTATTTTACATTTCCTTCGTAAATACACAGTAACGATACAGAGGCCTTTGTTAGGCTAGTAAAAAAGTGTAATCTGCGTCGTCCAGACGTGCTTTTTGCTGTAGTCCCGTATGTCTATATACATTTCTTTCACAAAAAAACTTTGTCTTCCTCGCATTTTACGCTTTTTGAACAGTATGCATGACGCGTAATCGCCTGTTCTATACGACACAAGCTTATGGCAAGCGTCGGTAGCGTCGAAAGCACATTTCGCCTTGTCTTTGGCTTGCTCCTCTACGGGGCTTGCCACATCCTGTGGCATACTGTCTTTTTTGAATACGTAAAATTACTTTTTCAAAAGAAACTTTTTACGTATAGACTTTTGCCACAGGCAGTTATATGTGAAATGCGTTTCTATTTATGAATGACGGAATATTTTCTTGACCCATCTTTATGGAAGAAAATGACCCGTAAACGTGTTTTGGCATCAACAATGGCACCATTGTCTTGAACGCACAAATCCAACACCGTGGGGCTAAGTACATCAAGGCTAAAAGCTTCATCGTTGGCATTGATTATTTTGCCATCCTTCATGACCGCCAAAACACCAATGGCTTTATTTTTAACGTCCTTGGTTTTCCAACTGCCAATTTTACCACTGATGCTTTCCAAGCGTACTGCCGTAAGCGGGCTTATGCCAGAAAGTAAGACACGCGCACAAGCGTCGGGCTTTTGATCTGGCCCAAAGGTATTTAGCCCCACAACATCTTGCGTGCTAGGTATAATAACCCCTTTACCTGCCACTTTAGGTTCTGGAGCTGTCAAGCCGGCATGTGCATTAGGTGTGGGACTGGGGGCGGCTTGTTTGTTGTCAGTTTTGGGGGCCGCTTGCCCGGCACTTTCCTGTTTCTCTTGCTGTTT
>CAYJDE010000012.1:0-10549 GCA_964368805.1 uncultured Desulfovibrionaceae bacterium | reverse complement strand
TGTTGTCAGTTTTGGGGGCCGCTTGCCCGGCACTTTCCTGTTTCTCTTGCTGTTTCTCTTGCTGTTTTTGGCTGCTTGAAGGGTCAGCTTTTTTCACATTTTCAGTACTTTCTGTTTTTCCCTGAGGCGTTACAGCAGGTTTTGTTTCTGGTTTTGCCTCTTGGCTTTTTGAAGGCGCAGTTGGGTTTGTACCATTGGCAAAAGCTGCACTGGCCTGAGCAAGATCTGCCCCTTCCTTGTTTTGCACATCTATAGTAACTATGCCCGGTTGCATCAAGGAACCTAAGGAAGCCATACCTAAAGGTTCTTTAGAGGTGGCTGTTATGGTCAACTCACCAGGTTTTTTTAAGAAAGATGCTAGGGCAGCAGCACTTGTATCTGTAAGAAGGTGCTTGACTTGCCCAATGCTTTTATTCAGTTCCGATGTGGCCATGGCAATTAACACGTCGCCGCTTTGGCCTATTTGCTTACTTGCAAAGGCAAGAAGATGCGCCAAGAGGCTCTTTTCAGTAAATGTAATTTTTGCACCACTTATGGTACCTTGTAATAAAAATGCTTGTATAGCTTGGGCGTCCATACGCATAACTAATTCAGAAATTTTCTTTTCAGGTAGCATAAAATCTAAAGACGCATGTAATGCGGCCTGATCTTTTACATCAACATCATAGCTATAAAGGCTAGGGGTGCCGTCGGTGTTTACTGTCAGGGCGGTTTTAGCATCAAAATCTACAGAGGTAGAACCCAGAGCAGCGGCTAGCATATCAATTTCTTCTGCAGCGCTACCCACTTGGGCTAAATCAACGTGCCAACCCAGTAAATCTTGCGTAATCTTGACACTTTTTCCTGTGGTGTGATCATATACGAGGCGTGATTTTTCACTGTCCCAAGACAAAGCGGGTTTAGTGCTGCCAGGCATGAGCAATGCGACTTTATTACTTTCTGAGCTTAACTCCACAAAGGTGCTTCCCATAAATAATGACATGAACATGGATTCATCAAAGGGGAAGGCTAAAAGACGTGAAAGCTTGGTTTCAGGTAAAAGTGCTTTGGCTTGTATTTTCATGGAAGGCCCCTTGGGGTCTGCCAAAGAAATGCTAAGCGTACTAAACTCTTTGTTGGTTTTTACGGATGTTTCAAAGGTAAAGTCAAAGGCGTCACTTTGGGTTAACAAAGTCATAGGCAGTTGATCTAGCTCCGCAGGGGAAAAATCGAGGGCTTGTGGGTCAATGGCTGCGCCCAACACCTTCAAAGAAATATCCATTTGCGCATCGGTTTCAGGGTCATTGAAATACAAGAATTGGGTTTCGTTAAAGGTGAAAAATTGTTTTTTCACACTATCGCGCAAATTTTCGCCACGTAATCCCTTAAGGGTAAATTGCCAGCGTGGGCTTTGCTGATTAAAGGCCACGGATAAAGCATTGTATTTGGCAGTATCTTCGGTGCTTGCCGCACCCTTTAGAACGTCTGCGCCCTTTGTGTGTAAAAAAGCCATATGTTCGGCAGAAGGGGTGCCCAAATCTGTGGAGTCTAAAGAGTCAAAAGAAATGATGGTTTCGTGGACATTTGCAGTTTTTATTTCACGCAAGCCGCCCTTACTGACAAGCAACGAAGCGATTTTACCGGGGGTAACATTGCTAAGTTCAGCCTTATCAGCATAAAGCTGTATAACCGGCGTATCGTTAATAGTGGCACTAAACTTACTATAAACAAGTTTTTCCATGAACACATTCAGCGCAGCTTTGTAGTAGCCTTCAGGATTTTTATCCATATCCTGTTTGGCAAGCTCCACAAGATTTTGCTGCCATTTACTGACCCCAATATGCGCCACGTGCAAATCCATAAACATTTTTAGACTTACTTGCTCTGTGTTATCAGTAGTAGGCTTGCCAGTAGGAGCATTTGAAAGCGTAGCTACCGAATCGTTTTCGGGCTTTGTAGGTGCCTGTTGTGTCTGTTGTGTCTGTTGCGCCTGTTCGCCTGTGGGCTTTATGTCACCTTGCCCAACTTTTTTGTAAAGCTTAACTTGCACATTGTGCATATCCACATGCGCTCCAATAAGTGGCACCTCTTCGCCCTTGGCCTCAAACAAAAGCGGGTTTGGCTCCGTAATGACAATGCTTTCAATATTAAGTGCGCTATCTGGCATAAAAGCATTAACACCACTAATACCCTTTACAGTAACGGTATTTTTTTCTGCAGAATACTCTATGGCTTGAACTTGCAAATTTTTCTTTGCAAAAAATTGTGTCAGACCTTCCTCCCAAACTTTTTGGGTGTCCGCCGCTAAGGCTTGCCCCGTAAAAATGAGGGCAAATAAACAAAAACCTAGGAGCATTTTTCTCATGACATACCTCTTGTGGTGTTGAAAATTATGCGATAACATACTAAAATATTGTAAAACTTTTTGAAACTCTTGTAAATTATTACGCTTCACATGCTACGCTACTCTCTAGGGAAGCGCAAGAAATAAATAGATGAATTATGGCTCTTTTGCTGTGTTCTGAAGGTTTTTTATAACTTTAGCAAGGATTCTTACCATTTTTTGAATACCTGTATGGTATTGGCCATTTACAATGGGCTCCATAGTGCCATAATTCATCAAGTGCGTTTTAAAGACTCCTGCACGGTAAATTGCGCAGAGGTTTTAAAAAATAATTGTGCAGGACTCTTGTTTTAAGGCAAAGCAAGGCAGGATAAAAGCTTTGTATTTTTTTAAGATAAAAAGTTATACTAGGGTGGTTAATTGTAACGCATTAAAATAAAAAAATATTTATAAAAAAAGTTTCACAGACAACAAATATTTTCGTTTAGAAGCACTTTATAGGTTTACAGCGTATATTCTTTAAGCTATAGGCAGGAAATATTATAGAGGATGAAGTATGAAAAAGAAGTATTCAACACTACCTACCGTAGAAAAAGTTAAAGCCTTTCAGGCTTTTTTAGAAGAGCATAAGGGACAAGACATTGTGTCTCTTAACCTTGCACATCAAAACACCTTTGCTGAGGCCATGCTTGTGGTAACGGCAGCCTCCATGCGCCATGCCCAAAGCCTTGCTGAAAATGTGGTGCTTTTTTGTAAAGAACAAAATTTTGAATTTTTACGTACAGAAGGCAAACAAACAGGCCAGTGGATTTTGCTTGACTGTAATGATGTGGTTATTAACATTTTCCAAACTTCCGTGCGTGATTTGTATAAATTAGAAAAACTCTGGGAAGAGCTGCCTAAGGCCTCAGTATAAATACCCACATGGCGCTAAAAATAACATAGATTTAAACTTCTCCAAAAAGTGGCAAAATAGCCACAAAGCAAGCTAGGTATGCTTGCAGCATATAAAGCTGTAAACTATCTATAAAATAGACATACCATGCGCCAGATACCATGAAAAGCCCATAAACCTTGGGAGAAATGCATCTATAAGGATATACCATGAAAAATTGCCCCCAGTTAACACCTACAGTACTACTTATTTTAGACGGTTGGGGTCTTGCGCCTGAAAGTGAAGGCAATGCCCCTTTCCTTGCAAACACGCCGCATCTAGACAAACTGTTCGCACGCTGTGCGCACAGCAAGTTGCAAGCCTCAGGGCGTGCTGTGGGCTTGCCGGAAGGGTATATAGGCAATTCTGAAGTGGGGCATTTGAATATTGGTGCAGGCTCTGTGGTTTATCAAGATATGACACGCATAGATGTGGCTATGGAATCTGGCGAATTATCTCGCAATGCCACCTTTACAGCTTTGCTTGAACATTGCCAAAAAGCGCATGGGGGCAGCAATCGCTTACATTTAGCTGGCCTTTTGTCCGATGGCGGTGTGCACAGCCATTACAAGCATATGGAAGCTTTGGTGAAAATTGCTGTGGAGCGTGGCGTAGAAGTGCTTATTCACTGTTTTATGGACGGACGTGACACGCCCCCACACAGTGGCGCTGACTATATAAAAATTCTACAAGACTTTCTCAAACCTTACCAAGATAAAGCACGCATTGCATCGGTATGCGGTCGCTTTTATTGTATGGATAGAGATACACGCTGGGATAGAGTGGAAAAAGCTTGGAATATGCTGGTACACGGTCAAGGAGAGCGTGCCATCGATGCCGACGCCTTTGAAGTGATAAAAGCCGCTTATGCAACAGATGTTTCTGACGAATTTATCTTACCTACATTGCTTTTAGACGATGGTACGTGGCAAGATGGCGATGGGCTTTTCCTTTATAACTTTAGGGCAGATCGTATGCGTGAACTGGTGCAAGCTTTAACCCTGCCAGACTTTACCGGTTTTGACAGAGGCCCAGTGCCGCAATTGTGCGCTTCTGCCAGCATGACTTGCTACGATTCTACTTTCATATTACCTGTGGCTTTCCCCAAAGACAGCTTAAAAATGGGGCTTGGAGAGGTGGTTTCCTCTTGGGGGTGTAAGCAGCTGCGCATTGCAGAAACAGAAAAGTATGCCCATGTAACCTATTTTTTCAACGGCGGCCGAGAAGAGCCTTTCGCCGGCGAAGACCGCATCTTGGTGCCCAGCCCACGTTCTGTGGCTACCTACGATTTGGCCCCGGCTATGAGTGGTCCCGAAGTAACCCAAAAATGCATTGAAGCATTAAAAACTAACGAATACACCTTTATTGTGTGCAATCTTGCCAATGGAGACATGGTGGGCCACACAGGCGTATTGCCTGCGGCCATTGCCGCTTGTGAAACCGTGGATATTTGTGTAGGGGAATTTATTGAAGCTATACGTGCTGTTAAAGGACGTATGCTCATCATCGCCGACCACGGTAATTGTGAAGCTATGCTGGATGCTGACGGTCAGCCTCAAACCGCACATACAACAAATTCTGTGCCTTGCATTCTTGTACAAGAAGATGGGTGTGTACGCCTGCAAGATGGAAAACTCGCCGATGTGGCCCCCACCCTTATTACACTTTGGAACAAGGAAGTGCCTGCCAGTATGCAAGGCACCAACCTTGTGGAGTCTTGTGCATGAAAAATCAAAAGCCTTTACAGCCTGTTTCGCCAGAAGGTATGGAAATACTGTTTTTCTATCCATGCCCCAGTTGCCGCAAGCATGTGGCACTGGAGGCCCCCACGCAACCAGCCATGGTTCGATGCGAACATTGCGGAACACCTTTCCCCATTATTCCCATAGATGAGCGGAGTTTACATTATATCTATGTCATGCTCGACAATGGTCGGGCTGCATTAGACCCTGATTTTGCTTAAAACTAAAAACCCTCATGTACATAACATGAGGGTTTTTTGATAAAAAACATGCAACAGGGGATATGCTGCGTTCTTAGCGAAAAACCACAAATTTAGAGAATAAAAAACCCACCACCAAGGAAAATCCTGAAGAAAAAATCAAAGTAGCTAAGGGATGGATGGAAAAAGTATCCGCCACAAAGCCTGTGGTTAATGCTGTAACTCCCATAAATGTTGTGAAAAAGAAGAATTTTTTGCCTGCAAAACTTTGTTTGAATGTAAATAAAGAATTGAGCACATAGGACGTGCTTACGGCCACAGCAAAACCCACTATATTAGCTACACTCTGTAAAGCGTAAAAATGATATACAACATAAAAAACGCCCCAATGTGCAGCGGTATTTATGATACCTACCAAAAAATAACGAATAAATTGCAAGAGCATATATCATCCTTAAAGGTACGGATTGGTATTAACAGACCGTTAACAGCTTATTGAAAAGTCAGTTAAAAAATGCTGATTAAAATAGCATGCAGATATACTGCCTTGTGCCTAATAGCGTGGCGAGTGGTAGCATGGACCTAGTTGTACGTCAATGTTGCGCAGAGGTCTCTTTCTTGATTTTAGACCGCATCGACTATCGTCAACGCTCCATGAGGCTTCGCACAAGGCATTGTGCAGGAGTCTTTTATGACAAAATCAGCCACCACCTGCTTAAATGAAGCTTGGACATTTGGAGCACTTTGCGGTATGAGCATGCAAAACACCATCAACATTATTATAGGAAGCCTATGTCCAGACTCGACCATATACGCAATTTTTCCATCATTGCCCATATTGACCATGGTAAATCTACCTTGGCCGACCGTATTCTTGAAATTACTGAATTGGTCTCTGACCGTGAAAAAAAAGATCAATATCTTGATAAGATGGATCTTGAGCGAGAACGTGGCATCACCATTAAAGCCCAAACGGTGCGCATTCCTTTTACTAGTAAGCATGGGAAAAAGTATATTTTAAATCTCATCGATACCCCAGGCCACGTGGACTTTAACTATGAAGTTTCTCGTTCTTTGGCTGCGTGTGATGGGGCCCTTTTGGTGGTAGATGCCACCCAAGGTGTAGAGGCGCAAACCCTCGCCAATGTCTATCTTGCCCTTGACCATGACCATGAAGTTATTCCCGTGCTGAATAAAATAGATTTACCAAGCTCCGATGTGGATAGAGTGCGCACGGAAATTGAAGAAGCCATTGGCCTTGATTGTACCGACGCTTTACCTGTTTCAGCTAAAACCGGCGAAGGCGTGGCAGAAGTGCTAGAAGCCCTTGTGGAACGCTTGCCTGCACCGCAAGGGGACCCTGATGCGCCCCTTAAAGCCCTTATATTTGACTCTTGGTACGATAGCTATCAAGGGGTCGTGGTGCTATTTCGTATTATGGACGGCACCATTAAGAAAAATGAGCGCATCCGTCTGATGGCCACCGATAAAGAATATGAAGTATTGCGTCTGGGGGTATTTTCTCCGGAACCCACCGATATGCCCAGCCTTTCTGCCGGTGAAGTGGGTTTTTTATGCGGCAGTATTAAAGAACTTGGTGACGCCAAAGTGGGTGATACCATCACCCTTGTAAACAATCCTGCCCAAGAACCGGTGGAGGGCTTTAAAGAAGTACAGCCTATGGTTTTCTGCGGTCTGTACCCTTCAGATTCCGACGATTACGAAGCCTTAAAAGCCGCTTTGGAAAAATTACAACTCAATGATGCAGCTTTTTCCTATGAGCCCGAAACTTCTCAGGCCCTTGGTTTTGGCTATCGTTGCGGTTTCTTAGGGCTTTTGCATATGGAAATTATTCAAGAGCGCATCGAGCGTGAATTTGAAGTAAGCCTCATTGCCACAGCACCTTCGGTTATCTATAAAGTGGATACCCATGATGGGCAGCATTTGGACATTGATAACCCTTCTAAATTGCCCGACGCCACGAAAATTGCCACCTTATTTGAACCATTAGTGAAGATGGATATTCACGTCCCCAATGATTATGTGGGCAATGTCTTTAAACTTTGTGAAGAAAAACGTGGCATTCAAAAGAATTTACATTACTTAGCCGCCAATCGTGTGGTTATCACCTATGAATTGCCCTTTGCAGAAATTGTTTTTGACTTCTTTGACCGTCTCAAGTCTAGCACCAAGGGCTATGCCTCCATGGATTATGAATTTGTAGGCTACAAGCCGGCCAATCTGGTGCGTTTGGATATTATGCTTAATGGCGAGCCTGTGGACGCTTTGGCTGTTATTGTACACCGTGATAAAGCCTATCACTATGGTCGTGCCTTGGCCTTAAAACTTAAGCGCACCATTCCCCGCCAACTTTTTGAGGTAGCCATTCAAGCAGCCATTGGACAAAAAGTTATTGCCCGTGAAACTGTTTCGGCCTTTCGTAAAAACGTTACGGCAAAATGTTATGGCGGCGATATTACCCGTAAGCGTAAATTACTCGAAAAGCAAAAAGAAGGTAAAAAGCGCATGAAACGCATGGGTAATGTGGAATTACCACAAGAGGCCTTTTTGGCGGCCTTAAAAGTGGGTGACGATTAAAAAATGCGCCCTTTGTGTCCTGGAGAGTATGTTACGTACAATTCTCTACTGTATGCAAAGGGCTCTAGATACGCATAAGGAAAATGCCTAAGGCGTTGCCATGAAAGGATTACCATGAAAGGGGCCGTGTGTAGAACCTTAAGAAAAACCAGTGGTGAAAACACCGTAAGTACTCCGGTACATTCCCCTCTTGTAGGCATTGATGAAGCCGGTAGAGGGTGTCTTGCCGGCCCGGTGGTGGCTGCCGCTGTTCTTTTGCCCATGGATTACCACATTGAAGGCTTGGATGACTCTAAAAAGCTTTCCGCCAAAAAACGAGAAGCCCTTGTACAGGCTATTTTCACCCATGCCCATGTGGGCCTTGGTCTGGTATGGCAAAAAGAAATTGATGCCATAAATATTTTACAAGCCACCTTCCATGCCATGAGCAAAGCCCTTGCTTCGTTATATGCACGCCATGGCTATGCTTCCCTTCCTGTGTTGTCCATTGATGGCAATAAAACCATACCTCAGAGTGTTTTACAGCTGTATTGGAAACGAACTTTGCCTAAACAAGAAGCCGTGGTGGGTGGTGATGGGCTTATACCCAGCATAGCGGCGGCTTCCATTGTGGCAAAAACCCATAGAGATGGGTTGTTACAAGTCTTACATCGCCGCTGGCCGCAGTACAATTTTGCCAAGCATAAAGGCTATGGCACCAAGGAACATCGTACCGCCATAGAAAAATATGGCCCTTGCCCCTTACACCGTATGAGTTTCGCCCCCCTCAATGAAAAACTCCCTTGTAATGTTGTTGAACAAGGCAGTTTATTTTAATGCTTTGGAAAAAATTACAAAATGCACTACAAAAAAGTGCCCCCAGTTCCCCCTGCACCCCAAGCACGTCGCAGACAAAGGCCAAGACCTTCAAACAACGTATAGGGGATGAGGGAGAACAAGTGGCTGCAGACTATGTGAAAAAGCAGGGTATGCGTATTTTGCACCGCAATTGGCGACACGCTTCTTTAGAGATAGATATTATTGCTGAAGATGAACACGGTATTGTTTTTATAGAAGTAAAAACTCGTAAACATAACAGTATGGCACACCCCCTTGACGGCGTGCATGCCAAGAAACAAAAAATCTTGCTCAAGGCAGCCCAAGTGTGGCTTACAACCTACGAAGCTTGGGAAAAACCCTGCCGTTTTGCCGTGGCCGCTGTCACCTACGAAGAACATCCCGTTTTATGCTATAAGGTGGAATTTTATGACAATGCCTTCGATTTTAGTAGCCAAACCCGCAGCCGTTCAACTTTGGGTGGTGGCAACACCTCTTGGCAACCTTGGTGATTTAAGCCCTCGTGCACGAGAAGTTTTAGAAAGCGTTGACTGTGTCCTTGCTGAAGATACCCGCCGTGCCGGACTCCTATTTCAACGGGCTTCCATGAAAGCACAAGCTTTTCTTTCATTGCATGACCATAATGAAGAAGAGCGTTGTAAAGAAATTCTGAACCTTCTTGCCGAAGGAAAAAATCTGGCCCTCATTTCCGATGCTGGTACGCCACTGATGGCAGACCCTGGCTATCGTCTGGTTCGTGCTTGTCGTGAAGCAGGGTATAAAGTCTCTATGGTCCCCGGGCCTTGTGCGCCCATTGCGGCTCTTATGGGTGCAGGTATTGCACCACAACCCTTCACTTTTTTTGGCTTTTTACCCCGTGACACCACGGCAAAAGAAAAAACGCTGGCACCCTACATAACCTTGCCCAGCACCCTCGTTTTTTTTGAGCGCAAAGACCGCCTCACCGCCACTTTAACCCTTGCCCATAGCCTACTAGGCCCACGTGAACTGTGCATTGCCAGAGAGCTGACCAAAACCTTTGAAGAGTTTATTGTGACTCGCCTTGAAGAACATAGTCATATTCCTCAAGATTTAAAGGGGGAAATTACGGTCATCATTGGCCCACCTGAAGCGCAAAGTCGCAGTACGGAAGAGGATGTGCTTGCTCTTTTACAAGAAGAACAACAAAAAGGTGGCAAAGCTCGAGAAGTGAGCCGTCGTGTGCAACAAAAAGTATACGGTTGGACCAGTAAAGAAATTTATGCCTTGATAGGGCAAAACTGAGACAGTTTTTTTCCCTGAGCTGGGAAGCTTTTTTTGAGACCTTTGCATAATTCATTATGCAAAGGTCTCATATAAGGTTTCCAAAGGGGATTATCCCCTTTGGCGGGGTGGAGGGGCAGCGCCCCCCCATGCTATATTCAGAAATCCTCAATTCGCCCCTCAAAAAGAGACCTCTGCACAATTATTTTCAAGTATAGCTTTGCGGTTTAAACTTCAAAACTTGTTCAAAGTTTAAAGCGACATGTGCAGAGGTAAAGGCATAAAAAATCAATCACTTTTCTCTCGATTTGCGTAATTGCTTGTACCTTGCAAACGCAAACGGCTTTGCCGTCCGTTGGGTCGGATTTAACGGCGAAGCAAAGCTACGCCTATTCTTGATTTTTGGTCGCCCTGACTGTCGTCAATGCTCCATGAGACCCTGCGCAATGAATTGCGCAGGGCTCTCAATCTATGCTTCTTAGCTTCTTACAAGTTTTATTTCTTTTTTCTTTATAAACAAGTTTTTTGCTATGTTTTGGTGTAATACTATAAAATATCAACGATTTTATGAAATGCAATCCTCTTTCCCTTCTCTACCGTTCAAAAAAAATTCTTTTTCCCTCTAGACGAATGTTGAAGCTGACTTATTTTTCTTCGCATGGACAGCGTGGTT
>CAYJDE010000011.1:14166-25728 GCA_964368805.1 uncultured Desulfovibrionaceae bacterium | reverse complement strand
TTAACTTTTCATGGCTGTGCTTTTTTTATTTGTGTTTCTGCCTAGACATACAGCGTGAATAATTATACACGGTCTTACGACGCCATATGAGGCCCTAAAATTTTTTTTATGACTTCCAGTATGGAACTTTTAAAAATCTCAATGAAATGCTTATTGCTTGTCTTTTGGCTTTTTAAGTTCGACAACCTATAAGGGTATTTTTAAGGAGTTGTTATGACAAAAGATGGTAAGCCATTTTCAGAAACCACAACAGCAACTGCAGCATCTTTGCCTTCGGTACGTATCAACAAAGCCCTTGCTGATGCCGGCATATGTTCTCGACGTAAAGCTGAGGAATTTATTACCGCCGGAAAAGTATTTGTAAATGGACAATGTGTGACCAATCTTGGACACAAAATAACCGCCCAAGATGTTGTGCAGGTAAATGGAAAAACTTTGCAACAAAAGGACGCTTATGCCTACCTTATGCTGCATAAACCTGTGCAAACCCTATGTACAGCCCATGACCCTGAAGGTCGCAGTACTATTTTTGATATTTTACCAAAACAATGGCAACAAAAACGCCTTTTTACTGTGGGACGATTAGACTATTTTTCTGAAGGATTACTGTTGCTTACCGATGATGGACACTTCTCGCAACGTCTTGCGCACCCACGTTATCATTTACCTAAGGTATATCATGTACTTGTACGTGAAATGGTTAGCAATGGGCATCTTGCAACCATGCAACAAGGTATGACTTTGGCGGAAGGGGAAAAACTTGCCCCAGTACAGGCCCGTGTTTTACGAAAAGATGACCGCTCTACCCTTTTGGAAATGACTTTACATCAAGGCATTAATAGGCAAATCCGGCGCATGTGTCGTGATTTGGATTTAACCATTTTACGGCTTGTTCGTGTGGCGCAAGGTCCTATAATGTTAGGAAATTTAGCAGTAGGTCAGGTGAAAATTCTTAGCCAGCAAGAATTAAAAGCCTTGCAAAAAGCTGTAGGTTTATAGGAGGCGCTGATCAATTCTTTTTCCTGAGAGGGGAAACTTTTTTTAGGGAAAAAAAGCTTCCCCTCTCAGACTCTCCCCTTCAAAAAAACCAATTGCGCCAGTATCTTGTCTCTAAAAAGAAAAATTGTGGCGCATACAATATGGTTTGGAAAGGCAACTCATTTAATCAGCGTTACATATAATCAGCGTTCCATAATAAACATACAGTTTTATGGTAATAAGACCACAGTAACCGCACCTCCAAGCGCAGAACGGCGTTCACTTGGTACAAGGTGTAATCGCTGTAAAAAGCCTTCTAAAGCACCGTGTTTCATAAATTGGATATAGGCTTTATAATGCTCACCGCTTACAAGCTTTTCTACGCCATGTACCAATGCCGTGGCAGGTACAGAGATATTACGTTCTGCCAAACAATAGTCAGCTATGATAACCTTTTTAGCCACCCGGCAAAGTTCGTGCACGATACGTTCGGCATGGCCCTCACTATTATCAATAGCATGTAAAGCCAAACTTATACTGGCCACTTCAATGCTTTGACGAGCAAAAGGCAATTGTACTGCATTGCCTTGTATCCAGTGTAACAAAGTTTTTTGTGCTGTTTTACTTTCAGTTCTGCGTCCTTCCTCAAGCATGGTCATATTGTAATCAAGGCCAATGCGGTGCACAAAGGTTTCTTGTGGTAACACAAGTTGCTTTGGCAGCAGATGCAACAAGCCCCCTGCTCCACAACAGCAATCAAGATAGGTTAAACTTGCGTGCCTCTCCTCAAGTGCAAGCTGTTGGTATGCTAGCTGAATAAGATAAGACATTTCTTGACGCAACCCCAAAAGCAGGCGACCAAGTACAGGCTCGTACCATCGAGCGGCTAAGGCGGAAATTTTTTCCATATTTTAAAAAACTAACCTCAAACGTAGTTTTAACTTAGTTATCATTACTTTTATGCCATTTTTCTTAGCATATTTCCATTTTAAAAAAAGAGATTTAATAATGCAGAGTTTTATTTTAGCATTTTTCTGCTTTTTCTTATGAAATTTTTTCTGAAACTTACCTAAAACTAACTTTTAAGTAAGTTTTGTATACTTTTGTAGAAGGTGAAACACGTGGGTTTTAGCCTGTTGTACCAAAGAATCCTGAGGAATATCCTGTAAAATGCTTTCTAAATAACCACTACGTACAAGTGCCTGCTTGGTGGTGGCATAGTGTATATCATGTATCCAAGAACCTAAGAGTATCTTAAAGTCATTGACGTATACGATGTCATTGTACGAGGCTAAACGATTATGCAACACATCTTGTACAATACTCTCTGACCAACACAAAGGTTCATCCTTAGCATAAAAAGTGACAGCGGAATTTTGAGTATCAGGCATGGAAAAATGTTCTGCCATGACACGTAAAATATCCAGTTTATCAGCATCACGTACGGCAAGAGCTATGGCTGCAAGGTTTGGATGAAGCTTTACAGGCAATGCAAAGCGATTATGCATGCCTATAGCAGCTAACACATAGTTACGTACCAGAGGTTTTTCTTGGTCTAATATGCCTTGTTGTTTAAGAATATGCACCCCTAAAGTGGCATGATTGACAGAATGGGCATCTTTAAAAGTGCCATAGCGTGAAAATTGCTCAAAGCGGCCAATATCATGATACAGTGCCGCCAATAGGCATATTCGGGCATGGGCTTGTAAAGGTTTTTCATGCTGTACCAAAAGCCGCATATGCCGTAGCACCTGTTTGGTATGCTGTATCTTCAATTCCAGCATGGCTCGTTGTTGGCTGGGGGCAGCTAGGCAAAAAGGTTGGGTATAGGCAGCAAAAAATTCTTCGTGCTTGTGTAATGTATTATCCATGTTTGTGGCAATACACTTTCCTTGAAAGAGAGGCAAGCGTAGAATAAATATTTTATATATTTAATGTGTTATATATACTATATAAAACAGCTTTACTAGGCATCCTATAGTACTTGTTCGTCCTGTGAGGCTTGAGCATATCTAGCCTTTATGCTAGTTGTTTCCTTTGCATGTTCTTTCATCATTTCGAGACCTCTGCACAATTATTCTTATATAAATATTTGTGCATATTTTTTGAAAACTGTGCTTTTACGAAAATTCCAAAGTGTAGAAATAAAGGCATAAAAAATCAATTACTTAACGGAGAAGCAAAGCTTCGCCTATTCTTGATTTTTGGTCGTATTGACTATCGTCAATGCTCCATGAGACCTTACGCAATGAATTGCGCAGAGGTTTCATTCCATGAATCTTTGTCTCTTAAAATATACGCAAAGACTTCTCACCCTTAGCCCCTAAAAATACTATGTCAGATTTTGTCCATCTTCATTGTCATACAGAATATTCTCTTCTTGATGGTGCCATACGCCTTAAAGATTTATGTACACAAGCCAAAGCATTTGGCATGCCCGCTGCTGCCATTACTGACCATGGCAATCTATTTGGCGCAACACATTTTTATAAGCAATGCAAATCTGCAGAAATAAAGCCTATTATTGGTTGTGAAGTGTATGTATGCCATGACCATACAGACAAAACTTCAGAATTGGCACGCCGAAGACATCACTTGGTGTTGTTGGCGCAAAATACTATTGGCTACCATAACCTTGTGCGCCTTGTTACCAGAGGCTATTTAGAAGGCTTTCACTATAAACCCCGTGTAGATAAAGCTCTTTTACGTCAATATTCTGAAGGCATTATTGCCCTTTCAGCCTGTATAGCCGGTGAAATTCCTCGTGCCATTGGGCAAGGAGATATGGATAAAGCCTTACAATTAACCCAAGAATACGCCAATATTTTTCCTGATCGTTTTTATTTGGAACTGCAAGTAAATGGTTTAAAAGAACAAGAAGTTGCCAATACAGGCTTAATGGAAATTGCTGAAAAAACTGGTATTCCTCTTGTGGCCACCAATGATTGTCATTACTTAAATGCCGACGACGTAGACGCCCATGGTCTGCTTTTATGCATTCAAACTCAAACCAATGTTTTAGACCCCAAGCGAATGCAATTTGACTCTAAAGACTTATTTTATAAGTCTTCGGAACAAATGAAAAAAGAGTTTTCTCACGTTCCTGAGGCCATTGCCAATACCGTGCGCATTGCGGAACAATGCAAAGTGGAAATGCGCTTTGATCAGCATTTTTTCCCTGTATATGAAGTGCCGCAAGATATGACGCCAGCCACAGAGTTTCGTCGCTTGGCTGAAGAAGGCTTGGAAAAGCGCATTGAACAGCATCCGGACAAGGATAGTTTGGACATCCCCCTCTATAAAGCCCGTCTTGAGCGTGAACTTAATGTGATTTTAGAAATGGGTTTTCCAGATTATTTCCTTATTGTACAGGACTTTATCAACTGGGCTAAAGGGCAAGGCATTCCAGTAGGGCCAGGGCGTGGTTCTGCGGCGGGTTCCTTGGTGGCTTGGGCTTTGCGCATTACCAACCTTGACCCCATCCCGTATAATCTTCTTTTTGAGCGTTTCCTCAATATTGAACGGGTCTCTTTACCGGATATAGACGTGGATTTTTGCGAACGCCGTCGTGGTGAAGTTATTCGCTATATGGTGGATAAATATGGTGAAGATTCTGTGGCTCAAATTACCACCTTTGGAAAGATGAAAGCTAAAGCTGTGGTTAAAGATGTGGGGCGTGCGCTGGCTATTCCCTATGCCGAAACAGATCGCATTGCTAAACTTATCCCTGAAGACCCTAAAATAACAGTACAAAAAGCATTAAATAGCGAAGCTGATTTAAAAACATTGTACGATACCGATGGTAATATTAAAAAACTCATCGATACTTCCATGCGTTTAGAAGGGCTTTCACGTCACGCTTCCACCCATGCTGCGGGGCTTGTGGTTTCCGATAAACCCATGAGTGAATATTTACCGCTGTACAAAGGAAAAAAAGGCGAACTTGTCACGCAATTTGACATGAAAATGGTGGAAAGTGTTGGTCTTGTAAAATTTGACTTCTTGGGCCTACGCACCATGACGCTTATTCAAGATACCCTTGATGCCATTGCCCATCAGGGCAAGGAAGTACCTAATTTAGACACCCTCCCCCTCACCGACGTTGCCACCTATGAATTGTATGCCCGTGGTGATACCGATGGTATTTTTCAGGTGGAAAGTTCCGGCATGCGGCAGTATTTGCGTCAATTAAAGCCCAACTGCTTTGAAGATGTTATTGCCATGCTTGCGCTTTATCGCCCCGGTCCCCTAGGTTCCGGTATGGTGGATGAGTTTATTAAGCGTAAACACGGCGAAGTAGAAGTGGTCTATCCCCATGAATCCTTAACCGATTGTTTACGAGATACGTATGGCGTTATTGTATATCAAGAGCAAGTTATGCAAATTGCGCAAATTGTTGCAAAATATACGCTTGGCGGTGCCGACTTATTACGTCGAGCCATGGGAAAGAAAAATCCTGAAGCCATGGCAAAAGAACGCTCTACCTTTGTGGATGGTGCCTTAGCCAATGGTGTAGATAAAGCTAAAGCCGATGAAATATTTGATTTAATGGAAAAATTTGCTGAATACGGTTTTAACAAATCTCACTCGGCGGCCTACGCGCTTATTTCCTATCACACGGCCTATTTGAAGGTACACTTTAAGGTGGAGTTTATGGCAGCCCTTATGACTTCAGAAATGGGCAATCAAGATAAGCTTCTCAAATATGTAGCTGCCTGTAAAGATATGGATATTGATGTGTTACAACCGTCTGTCAATGAATCTTTACGTGCTTTTTCGGCTTTGGAAAATAAGGTTATTTTTGGTCTTGGCGGTATTAAAAATGTGGGTGATGAAGCCATACGTGAAATTGTGGAAGCTCGTGTGGCTGATGGACCGTACGTTTCACTATTTGACATGGCTTGTCGGGTGTCTTTACGTAAAGTCTCTAAACGTGTACTTGAATCGCTCATTAAAGGCGGCGCATGCGATTGCTTTGGCGTAACCCGTGCTTCTATGCTTGCTGTATTAGATACCCTCGTAAGCAGAGCGCAAAAAAAAGCGAAAGATAAAGCTTCTAACCAGATTTCTTTATTAAGCATGACCCCGCAAGTGGAAACAGTACAAAAAGGTATTGGCTTTGAGTGCCCTGAAATGGGCATTGCTGAGATGGAACAAAGCGAAAAATTGCGCTGCGAAAAGGAAGCCTTAGGGTTTTTTCTTACGTCCCATCCTCTCATCCCCTACTCTAAGGAAATGCAGCGTTTACGCCTCTTAAGTTTAGAAGAAATTCGTGATGATTACTATGTGGGTGAAGTAAAATGCGGTATACTTGTTACTTCCATTAAGGAAATAACCACCAAAAAAGGCGATCGTATGGCTTTTGCCACGGTGGAAGATTTAACCGCCAGCGGTGAAGTGACCATCTTTCCTCGTACCTATGCAGAATACAGAGAGCTATTTCAATCAGACCAGCCCCTATTGCTAGAGGCAAAAATTGATGCTCGTAATGAGGCTGGCTATGATAATGACGATGAAGATGAAGATGCACCGCCACGTGAGATTAAAATGTTGGCAGAAAAGGTCATGCCGCTGGCACGAGCTTGCACGCAAAACGATGCGCCCATTTGTATTGCCATACCAAGGCATAAACTCGATACAGAAAGCTTGCTTTCTTTGCGTTCCATCTTAGAAAAATTTCGTGGCAACGTTTCTGCAGAAGCGTATGTAGTACTTGATGGTTATCAATGCCTCATGCATCTTGGGCATAAATATACAGTACAACCTGGCGCAGAGCTAGATTCTGCTTTGGCCCTGTGGGCAGAATAATTTTAGATATTTTAGCATATTACTGGCTTCATACATGCGTCGTAGCCATGAAATTCTAAAAAGAATATGACAAAAATAATTCTAAAGAATAATTGTGTAAAACTCGTATGATAGAAATAAAAGGATAATTATGAAGAAAAAAATTTGGCGCCTTACCGTGCGTAGTGAATTTTGTGCAGGTCATGCTTTACGCCATTATCAAGGTAAGTGTGAAAACTTACATGGGCATAATTTTTTTGTGGAAGCCACAGTACAAGGGGAAAAGTTACAAGATAATGTTGAATTCTTAATGGATTTTAAAGAACTTAAAACCATGCTTAAAGCTGTCCTTGAGGAGCTTGACCATAGAGTTATCAATGAAACGCCGCCCTTTGATACCATCAACCCTACTTCAGAGAATTTGGCTCAATATATCTGGCAAAAACTGGATGCACAATTACAACAGAGTCTTGTTGCTGTGTATAGCGTAACTGTTTCAGAAAAATCGGCGCAATCTGCTACGTATATGGAAATATAATAATATGAGATCTCTGCGCAATGCATTGCGTAGGGTCTCATGAATTGAAAATATTGCTTAATTCTTTTTCTGAGAGGGGAAACTTTTTTTAGGAAAAAAAAGTTTCCCCTCTCAGACTCTCCCCTTCAAAAAAACCCATTGCGCCAGAACTTTGTCTTTGAAAAGAAAAATTGTGGCGCAATGGATATGGTTTGAAAAAAATATGTCAGAAAAAATACTGCAGAGGTCTCGTTTTAAGAATAGTTGTATCTAATGCCTAAAGATGCTTCTCGTCTTTTGCCGCTATCTCTGCCTCTCTAGCCGCTTGCAGGGCAAATGCTGTCAGTACAGGACCAGCCACAATGCCTACGGGGCCAAAAGCTACTAAGCCGCATAATACCGCAATAAGCACCACCATAAAGGACGTTTTAAGGCCGTCACGTAAGAAGAGCGGGCGTAATACGTTATCTGCCCCCACCACCACAATAACACACCAAAACATCAAACCAATGGATGTGGCTTTAGAAACAGCAAACCACAAATACACGCACACAGGAAGCCAAACAAGGCTTGTGCCCACCAAGGGAATAGGCGCTACAAGGCCTGTAAGCAAGCCCCAAAAAGCCGGAGCCGGTAGCCCTGCCACAGCAAAGGCAAAACCGCAAAGGATGCCTTGAATGCAAGCCACCAGCACCACCCCCCAAAGGACAGCCCTAATGGACTGGCGCACAGTACATTCAAAGCGCCGTAAAACAACTTCAGGCACACGAGAAACGGTTTTTAAAAATACAAAAAAGCTTGTGGCATACACAATACCCGTGAGGCTTAAAGAAATAAGTACACATATACGCACCATAAAATTCATGGTGCTGCCTGCTATGCCAAGCCCCTTTCCCACAAGTGTTTGAATAAATGTGGCGAGAAAAGAGGTTAAATCTTGCGTTACTTCGGTAATGCCGCCCTCAAATCCCGGTGTCATACGTACCCATGTATCAATACTATCAAAAAAAGCTTGCATTTCAGGTCCATATATCCAGCCAGATTTTTGCAACTGGTCCAAAATACGCAAGCCATTCATGCCTTGCGGTATTACCATCAGCAAAACCACAGTAATAGGTAAAATAATACTTATGGATAATACAAGGCTTACGCTTAAAATGGCAGCTTTCTTATTCCAACGGCTTAACAGTTTAGAATATAAGGGACGCAATAATATGGCAAAACACCCCGCTAAAAAAACTTCAGCAGGAAAAGGCCATAGAAGCAATGCCCAAGAACATACCACAAGAACTGTATAAAGTCTGTGCAAAATTAATTTCCTTTTCTAGAATATACACTATAATAGAGGTAAAAAGTTTATCCTAACTCAAAAAATTACGGTAAAAAAATTGCCTTGTCTCATGCGGAAGGTAATTTTTTTTCTTAACAATTCTCAATGCATAAAATATTTTTTTTATAACTCTCAAAAATCTCTAGAAAAAATCCAAAAAAATATTTTTAAAGCCGCTCTTGTAAACAACTTTGGCATTCATCTTGCTTTATACATAACAACTACAAACACACAGGCAAAAACATCCACATGGAGGACACCGTGAAGAACGTCACTACCGCCACCAATGCTATAAACACAATGTTGCATGTACACAGTGCACAAGCCACGGAATCTTTTGGAAATACATCGTCTTCCCAACAAAAGTGGCAAGAACAAATCTGCGCTAACGCTACATACAATGCCGCACATGAAGAAGAACAATCTCTCAATGTTGTTACACATTGCTTAAGAAACTTCGGTGCCGATGCCCTGCAAGAATTAGAAAATCATGTGGAACGACTTCAAGAAGAATTTCTTGCCCATCTCCATATGCTTTTACAAGAAAAGAAGATTCGCTTAGATGAAAAGCTTGTCCTCAGTCTTTCTAACGAAAACACGCTGGTTTTGCAATGCCAAGAACATGAAGAAGCCTTGCTTACTGCCTTGGGAGAAAACGAAGCTTTGCATGATCGTTTACAAGAATTACGCTCTACTGCTTTGCTTGCCCATGGCTTACATTATGCACTCTCTGCCCATGATACCAAGGTAACAAATAATCTTGCACAATATAATGTATGTGTAAAGGGAATGCTTTCGCATTTCTACCTTAAATAATCAAGAACGCTCTTGCTTTCGTGGATATGGTGTGGCGTTAGGTATGTTTTGCCTAGGTGTGTAATGTGGTAGTGGTATATATACATTTTATAGGATCACGCACTCTTAATAATACGGGAAAATAGCCCTCATTGTTTTCTTTTCATAACTTATACTTTGTGACACTTTAGTCCTCCTCTTTTTTCTGCACTTTATTTATATAGTGTGCGAATCTCAAAAAATCCCTTTTATCTCCCCTTTTCTTAGGTCTTCGCTAAAATTCTACGTTCTTGCTACTTTGACAGTATAGTACATATGCCAAGAAAAAAAACTGTACTCCTACCAAATTCTTTTTCTCTGGGTATAAATTTCAAAACATATGCATTATTTTGTATAAAAGGACTTCACAGCAGAACTTTTTTACTTATATTATGTGCAATCAAAAGGCTGCATAGGGAATCTATACAGATATAACTACGCATGTCTTAGGATTTGTGTAATTTTTACATCTATTTATAGAGGAATTTTCTTAAGGAGAAATTATGATTAAACATCGTCTTATAACAACACTTGTTCTTTTCACCAT
This sequence comes from uncultured Desulfovibrionaceae bacterium, assembly GCA_964368805.1. Lineage (GTDB taxonomy): Bacteria > Desulfobacterota > Desulfovibrionia > Desulfovibrionales > Desulfovibrionaceae > CAYJAD01. The sequence continues at coordinate 15,735 of CAYJDE010000011.1, read as the reverse complement.
GTTGATAAGTACAACGCTGCTACATGCAGCAGCACTGCCTAACTTTGCAGATCTTGCAGAAAAGGCTGGTCCTTCTGTGGTTAACATCAGCACAGAAAAAACCACCAAAAATAGACATAACCGTGCCCTTGATGATTTTATGCAAAATGTTCCTCCCGGTTTTGAAAGGTTTTTTGAACAATTCCAACCTTTTCAAAATAATCGACGCGAACAACCTCGCCGTTCCTTGGGAACAGGTTTTATTATTTCTTCCGATGGGTACATTGTCACCAACTTCCATGTGGTTAAGGGGGCTGACGTTATTAATGTAAATTTGCAAGGTTCTACAGGAAAAGCTGAATCAATTACGGCCAAACTTATTGGTTCTGATGAAGAAACAGACGTTGCCTTGCTTAAAGTTGACGTGAAAGGAAAAGAACTTCCTTTTTTAACCTTTGCTGATTCTGAAAAAGCCCGTGTGGGCGAATGGGTACTGGCCATTGGCAATCCTTTTGGCCTTGAACATACGGTAACGGCAGGAATTTTATCTGCCAAGGGGCGAAATATTAACTCTGGCCCCTTTGACAACTACTTGCAAACAGACGCTTCCATTAATCCCGGTAATAGCGGCGGGCCTTTGTTAAATATGGATGGTCAAGTGGTGGGTATTAATACTGCCATCATCGCTAGCGGACAAGGTATTGGTTTTGCCATTCCAAGTTCCATGGCTTCCAGTATTGCAGAGCAATTAAAGTCTGGCAAAAAAGTAAGCCGTGGTTGGATAGGCATTTCCATGCAACCGGTCACAGAAAATGACGCCAAGGCTCTTGGTCTTGAAAAGCCCATTGGTGCATTGGTTAATAGTGTCATGGCAGGGGAACCCGCCGACAAGGCCGGATTAAAAGCTGGCGATGTTATTATCGCCGTTGATGGTAAAGATATTGCTGACCCTGCGGCCTTACTTCGCGCCATTGCCAGCCAAATGCCTGGTGCGCAAACAAAAGTAAGTGTCTGGCGTAATGGCGAGAAAAAAGAATTTACCATAACCCTTGGCGAACGTAATGCCAGTCAAGTAACAGGTCAAAACGATGAAAGTGCTCAAGAAAAGCAAGAAACGGCAAGTCTTGGTATTTCTGTACGCTCTTTAACGGCAGAAGAAGCCAAGGCAGCGAAAGTGGAAAAAGGGCAAGGTCTTGTGGTAGTTAGTGTGGAAGAAGGTCAACCTGCTGCCAAAGCCGGCATTAGAACTGGCGACATTATTTTAACAGCCAATATGACCCCCATTAATGATGCGAAAAAACTTGCTAATATCATTAAAAGCGTAACCAAGCGTGGTGCGGTAATGTTGCAAATTCAGCGCAAAGGAAAGGTTAATTTTATAGCTGTACCTTTAAGTCCTGAAAAATAATCGAAACATTTCACGCTACTTTGCACTCTAGATGTGAAACATATCTGAAAAGATAAAATATTAAAAAAGGGGAGAATGTCTGTCATTCTCCCCTTTTTTAATATAATATATAGTTTTTTTTATGCTTTAAACATCTTACCTAAGATGCTGTCAACATTTCAAAAGATGCCGCACAATGCATT
>CAYJDE010000011.1:0-14066 GCA_964368805.1 uncultured Desulfovibrionaceae bacterium | reverse complement strand
TACTATTTTTTAAGAAATAAAGTAATGCTATGTAATTCAGCGCTATGTTCCTCAGTACGTCCCAATTCCCAAGAACACTTTTCCCACCCAAGGGCCTTACTCACTTCTTGAGTAATTTTATTGGTATTAATGAGGGGATGACGCTGAAACACTTGAGGCAAGCCGTACGTAACACTGCATACCAAACACTTTCCTGGTCGTTGACGTAATTCAAAGGCAAGGGTTGCGCTATCTTCTTGTATGTCGCGAGCAACCAATGAGATGTCATAGGCCCCCTCCTCGGCATCGCCGTACAAAGCTTCAAAAAATTCATTGCTGCGCTCTGCCGGCATTAAGGTATTGAGCATTTCTTGCGATATGGAATGTGCGGTCATGCGATAAAAATCCTTGGTTAAAGATGAATAGAACGCAAAGAGCATAGGAAAATTTTTGCATTATGACAAGGACAAAACCTTACCTAGTGCACAAAAAATCTGTATGCACTTTCTTTACGGCTATATCTTGACATCGATAAAGGGCAGAACACTTCTCCAAGGAAAAATGTTCAAGAAGTTCTTTAAGGTATATGGGGGTAGGTGAATTTGTAAAACCTGCCAAATGGGCTAACAGCCCTAAAATGCGTTCAGGTTGAACACCTGCTTCTCGCAAAGCCAATACACTTAATGAACTATGTCGCTTGGCAAGTCGTTCTCCATTTTCATCTAAAAGTAAAGGTACATGTGCATAATGAGGGCAAGGAAGATTTAGCAATTTTTGTAAAAAAATTTGACGTGGCGTAGACACTAAAATATCACATCCACGCACAATGTGAGAAATATTTTGCGCCCCATCATCCACCACTACGGCTAGTTGATAGGCCATAACCCCATCGGAACGACGCAAGGCAAAATCGCCGCCAATATTTTGCAAATGAAAAATTTGTTTGCCATAAATGGCATCGGAAAAAGAAATTTTTTGATTGCGTGCAATATAAGTACGTACACGCAAACAAGCTTGTCTTCCGCTATTTTCTTTCTCAAGGCGTTCTTTTTCTGTTAAAAAAGCGCATGTACCGGGATATGCTGCTCCCATATCGTCCATGTGCGGTGCTCCGGCCAAGCTACGCAATTCTTTACGGGTACAATAGCAAGGATAAAGCATATTTTTTCCATCTAAATGGTGCAAAGCTGTCACATATGCTGCCTGACGTGTGCTTTGCAACATAATATCTTTATCCCAATGCAGACCAAGCCACGATAAATCTTGTTCAATGGCTTTGATGTATTCTGTACGAGAGCGTTGCGGATCAATATCTTCCATACGCAAAACAATTTGCCCGTTGCACGATTTTGCCCAAAGCCATGCCCATAGAAAAGACCAAACATTGCCTAAATGCAATAATCCTGTGGGGCTTGGGGCCATTCGTCCTAGGTGGGGTGCCGCTTTTGGGTGATTTTGATTTTTTGCTTCGTGCGCATTGTTCATGGCTTGGTCATAGCGTAAGAGGCTACAAGTGGCAAGAAGAAGCCTGCTATAACAATTTCACTTGGAATTGTTATGTTCCATGGTAGGCTGATGGCCTTATTCCTTTTTCTTGCCAACATACTTTGTAAAGCGTATAGTCCAAACATGGAAAAACATATACCTTGTCCCCAATGTGATGCTAGCATTACCGTGTATAAAAATCCGGCACCCACCACCGATGTCATAATCTATGACCCCAACAATAGGCAAAAAGGTGTGGTGCTTATCGAACGTGTTAATGCGCCTCATGGTTTTGCCCTACCTGGCGGCTTTATTGACGAAGGTGAAAGCGTAGAACATGCAGCTGTGCGTGAAATGTTAGAAGAAACAAACCTTCAAGTAGAGCTTGAAGGTTTACTAGGTGTCTATTCCGCACCAGACAGAGACCCACGCTTTCATACTATGTCGGTAGTTTTTGTAGGTAAAGCTTGCAATCCTGAAGCATTGCAGGCCGGAGACGATGCGCAGCATGCGGCCTTTTATGCCCTTGATGCTTTACCGAAACTGGCCTTTGATCATGCAAAAATTTTGCAAGATTATATGCATTTTTTAGAAAAAAAACGTACACTTGCTCCTCTTGAGGGGCAGCCCTCTCATCTGTAAAGTAGGTACCTATTATGTATACTTCATTACAGCAATGCGTGGAAGACCTTGAAAAATACGGGCATCTTGTGCGTATTGATGCCGAAGTAGATGCCCATCAAGAAATTGCCGCCATTCAACGTCGTGCCTTTGAAAAAAAAGCCCCTGCCCTACTCTTTACTCGTGTAAAAAATTGCGCTTTTCCCATGCTTGCAAATCTCTTTGCCACCAAAGAAAGGATGCATTTTATTTTTCGCCATACTTTGCCTACATTGGAATTTCTTTTCAAAGTAAAAGCTGATCCTTTACTTGCAGCAAAAAAGCCATGGAAAGCGCTTTCATTACCACGCATGCTTTGGCACACACTCCCTAAAAAAGTACAACACGGGCCAGTATTAGAATGTAAAGCACAAATCAGTGATTTACCACAGCTTGTGTCTTGGCCTCTTGATGGTGGCCCTTTTATCACCCTTCCTTTGGTCTATTCTGAGCACCCGCTTAAAAAGGGTTTTATGGGCTCTAACCTTGGTATGTATAGAGTGCAGTTAGGCGGTAATGACTATATACAAAACCAAGAGGTAGGTCTGCATTATCAAATCCATCGAGGCATGGGTGGACATCATATGGCAGCCTTACAACAAGGAGATCCCCTACCGGTACGTATTTTTGTGGGCGGGCCTCCAGCCATGACGCTTTCGGCGGTGATGCCTTTGCCGGAAAATCTTTCAGAACTCCTTTTTGCCGGTGCTCTTGGAAAACGACGCATTGCTATGGTGCATGCTGATGCTGTTGCTGATGGTTGCGACTTACCATTATGGGCGCACGCAGATTTTTGTATCAGCGGACACATTTTACCGCAATGCAAAGATGAAGGACCTTTTGGAGATCATCTAGGCTATTACAGTTTGGCCCACCCTTTTCCTGTGCTTAAAGTATCTTCGGTTTACCATAGAAAAAATGCCATTTGGCCTTTTACTTCGGTGGGGCGTCCTCCACAAGAAGATACATTATTTGGAGAGTTTATCCACGAACTTACAGGACCATTAGTACCGCAAGTGTTTTCTGGTGTGCATGAGGTACACGCCGTAGATGCCGCTGGCGTACATCCTTTACTCTTAGTTATTGGTAGCGAACGTTATACGCCCTACGCTGAAGAAAGGCGTCCGCAAGAATTGCTCACGTGCGGATGTACTGTATTGGGTACCACACAAACAGCCTTGGCTAAATATTGTTTTGTGACAGCCAAAGAAGATAACCCTGCCCTCACTACCCATGATGTGGCGGCGTATTTTTCACATGTACTGGAAAGAACACATTTTGACAGAGATTTACATTTTATCACCAAAACGACGGTAGATACTTTAGACTACTCCGGCTCTGGACTTAATAGCGGTTCAAAGCTTATTTGGGCTGTGGCAGGAAAACCATGCCGTGTGCTGGCAACCGAGCTTCCGAGTCATATTCCCTTACCGCAAGGTTTTGGTAATATAAAGCTTTTTTCTGCAGGCATTATTGTAATACAAGGCCCTAAAGACACAAGAGATATGCATACACGCGGACAACAAGACGCATGTATGGAGGAGTTAGCCTTTGCCTTGCAATCTTTAGCCAATAAAGATACCTTTCCTTTGGTTGTGGTGGTGGATGATAGCGACTTTGTGGTGGCCCATTGGAATAATTTTTTATGGGCGGTGTTCACACGTTCAGACCCTGCCACAGATATATATGGTGTGCATGCTAAAACACAGTGTAAGCACTGGTCTTGTGAAGCACCACTTATTTTGGATGCACGGTTAAAAGCCTTCCAAGCACCGCCCTTGGAGGAAGACCCTGCTGTTGTGAAACGTGTTGAAGCCCTTGGTGCACAGGGCGGCCCCTTATACTCTTATATCTAGGAAGAAAAAAGTGAAAGTAGCTCTTTTACAATGCAATACCGTTACAGGTGATATTGTAGGAAATAGTAAGAAAATATTACGTGCTGTAAAAAATGCCGCTGCCACAGGCGCCGGCTTATGTGTTACGTCAGAATTGGCTTTATGTGGTATTGACCCTAAAAACCTTTTATTTTCTGAAGGTTTTGTAGAAGGTTGCCTAAAAACTTTAAAAAATATGGCTAAAGAACTTAAAGGGGGCCCTGCGGTTTTGGTAGGGGCGCCTATTCCTTCTGCTTCCGGCAATACTTTAACCAATGCTGCTGTTTTGCTGTATAACGGTACATTTTCCGTTATTTCCAACAAAATTTTCAGTAATACAACGCCCTACTTTGAAAGTAGTGCTTCTTGTGGTGTAGTTACTTTGTCCGGATGGCGATTAGGGGTGGTGCTGTGTGATGATGATAGTCAGGCCTATTCCTTTTGGAAAATGCAACAAAATACTATTCAGAGCCCTCTTACTGAATTGATTGCCAGTGGCGTGGATGCCATAGTGCATATGGCTGCTAGTCCTTACGTTATGGGCAATCAAAAAAAGCGGGAACATATTCTTTCGCATGTGGCGGCAAGGCATCATATCCATGTATTTTCTGCCAATATGGTAGGGGGGAATGATGGCACGGTGTATGCGGGACAAAGTCTTGCTTTTGGCCCTACAGGGGCTTTGCTAGCCAGAGGATACTCTTTTGAAGAAGACTGTGTCATGCTAGATACGGCTGTGGAAAATGAAGTATATATTATGGCAGCTCCCGATCTTGAAGAAGAATGCTGGAGCGCCCTTGTACTTGGCACCAAGGATTATGTACAAAAATCTGGCATGGAAAAGGTTATTGTAGGACTTTCCGGTGGCATAGATTCTGCGGTAGTGGCTGCCATAGCTGTGCAAGCATTTGGCAAAAAGAATGTTCGAGGAGTTTGTATGCCCTCACCGCATACATCGCAAGAATCCATAGATTATGCCAAAAATCTTGCCGACAATCTTGGTATTCCTATGGACACCATTGCCATTGAGCCTCTCATGCAAAGCTTTGAAAACAGTCTGGCTCCCTGCTTTGAGCGTATGCCCACTACAGAATCTGATTTTGCTTTAGAAAACATTCAAGCCAGAATCCGTGGGTCTTTGCTTATGGCCCTTGCCAATAAAAGCAATGCTATGGTGCTCAATACAGGAAATAAGTCAGAAGCCGCCATGGGCTATTGCACCTTATATGGCGATGCTGTGGGGGCTTTGGGGATCATTGGTGATGTACCTAAAACACTACTCTACAGATTAAGCTCTTGGTATAATACAGAATTTTCCAACAAAGCCATACCGCAAGGCATTATTGATAGAGCACCGACGGCAGAGTTGCGTCCTAACCAAAAGGACAGCGATAGCTTGCCCCCATATGATGCTTTAGATATGACTATGGAACAGATTTTACGTACACAATTTTGTCCTCATGATGAAGAAGTGGAACAAGATGCAGAGCAAAGTGCCCTTTTACAACGTGTTTTTTCAGGCATTTGTCGTGCAGAGTTTAAAAGACGGCAATGCCCACCAGCCTTACAAATTTCTCAAGCGGCTTTTGGAAAGGATTGGTGCATTCCTGTGGTTTCTAAGCTCACGTTGCCATAACAGGCTGGCATCTTCTTTACAATAATTAAAAAATTTAGCTTGCGTTGACGCTATCTAAGGCATATCAGCTTGTTGTAAAAGTCGATTTTGCCTAGCAGTAATGTATGCTGTGTGAAGTCATACTGTGAGATATTTCTCGCTGTATTCAAGAATAAAAGTGGAGCGTGTTCACACAAACGCTTTTTCGGTTATCTTAGCGTCAGATTCCGCACGCTTTTTCGGTTAAATACCAAAAGAGTCTGACCCGAAGGACTTGTAGCTGTTAGGTGAGAAACGAAACTTACGGGTATCGTGCGCCTAGGCGTGCTCCCTCAAAGCGCACTCACCTTCTTTGAATAACACGAAAAATCATTTTATATGAACACGCTTTGGTACATTAACAAAAAAATGGAGAGTATGATGACAAAAACTTGTAAAACTTTAATGGTATTCTTATTCTTTGCTTTTAATTTAGTAGCCTTGCCTCAAATAAGTGCGGCTGAAGAACGTTCTATGGTATTGCCTGCGCCGGATAAAAAAGGTGGTAAACCCTTAATGCAAGCCCTAGCCGAAAGAAAAAGTACACGCTCTTTAAGCGATGCCCCGTTGAGTGACCAAGATTTGTCTAATTTATTGTGGGCCACATGGGGCGTAAACAGAAGTGATGGCAAGCGCACTATTCCTACAGCGAGAAATAAACAAAATGTTTCTCTTTATGTGGGCATGAAGGGATTTCTTTGGATTTATGACTTTGAAGGTCATGGGCTGCATAAAATTGCCGAAGTGGATTTTTCTGGTGTAATGAAGGGTTCTGTTTTACTGATTATGGCAACAGAAGGCGGCGATGCCAAAAGTGACAGCTATGGCAATATGCATGTGGGCTCCATGTATCAAAATGCAGGCTTATATTGCGCCTCAGCAGGCCTTGGCAATGTTGTGCATGTAGGTGGTACTGATAAGGTATATGAAGCCATTGCGCAGTATTTACCTAGTAAATACATGGTTAATATCTTGCAATCTGTGGGGAAAATGAAATAAATTTTAAATAATATTTCTTATAAGGGAATTCTTTCGCATAAAGAATTCCCTTTTTTTGTGATAAAATTTGACTTTTGCAAAAGAGTAAAATACCTTGTAAAAAATATAAAAAGTATTTTATTTGTTCTAAGATTTTATTTTTGTAAGACTTCTTTTGTTTTGACTAAAATGACTAGTTTCAATACTCCATGAGACTTTGCATACTGCATTATACAAAGATCTTAAATTACATTTTCGTCTATACGTCACAATAGAACGTCTTTTACGGAGGTATTATGCAACAACGTACGCTTTCTTTTGTCTTCTGTGCTTGCCTAATTTTTTTAGCTGCATTTGTCACATCTGCTCATGCCGCTGCCATTGCTAAAGTTATCGCCGCCATGCCTGGGGTACAAGTGGAGCGCAATGGCCAAGTACACAATCTTGCTTTAAAAGACGCTGTCTATGTGAATGATGTAATACGCACCAACGCCACAGGCAAGGTGCAACTTCTTTTTAATGATGACAGCGTTGTAACTATTGGAATAAACAGTTCTTTTTCCATGTCTGATTTTTCCAGTACCCAACGCAAAGCATTTAAGGCCCATTTACACCAAGGCTTTGCCCGCTTTGTTACGGGTGTCATTGTTAAAAATAATCCTGAAGCGTTTACCGTGCGCACACCGCAAGCTACAGCCGGCATTCGAGGTACTACTCTTGCTGTGCAAATTTCAGGACAGCAAACTATTATTTCTACAGAAAACTCTACACATAATCAAAGTGTTGTTGTAAATGATACTGTGGTTAATGCTGGATACAGAGCCATTTTTGGTCCCAATAGTACACTTATTTCCGGTCCAAAGCCTATGACCAACGCACAACGGCAACAAATTATTCAACAAGCACGCATTGTTTTAAATAATTCGCTCAATACACCTCAAGGCGATTTAAAACAGGATGACTTGCAGCTGCCCTTAGGCAACAATCTTGATGCAGGTGGTAATAACTTAAATACCTTACCTGAAGTGAACTTAGGTGATGACCTTGGTAAAGACTTTGACGATGACCTTGGTGACGACCTTGACAAAAATTTTGACGATGACCTTGATGATGACCTTAAGGACGATTTAGACGATGATTTTGAAGGTTTTCACGATGACCTTGACGATGATTCTTTAAACGCCGCTTTATTACAAGAAAATCTTTTTCAATCAGACCTGAATGCTACAGTCGCTGGAGAATTTGAATTTAGCGGAGCTGGAGGTGATAGTGAAGGTGCTTTTTCCTTTGAAGCTAATTTAAAGTCTGGCGCCATTAGTGGAGCTAGTTTAAATACTACTGATTCTACTGGTGGTAACTTCACAGTCATTAATGGTGCTGGCCAAATTACGCCACATAATTTTACCGTTAGTGGTGGTAATGCCACTCTTGATGGTGCTGCTACTCCCAATTGGAATATGACAGGCGATAAAACCATTGGTCCAAACACAGAAGAAGTGGAAGGTACTTTATTTATCACCCCTGCTATTAGTGGTGAGTTTGAAGGAAATGTAAAACCCAAGTAGAGATTTCTGCATAAGGGTTTTCTCGAATATCTTTTTGTAATTTTTTTAAGCCCTGCTCATACTATCAAATTGTTCGAACAAAGCTAAAGTCATAAAGATTAAAAAAGGCGCAAGTACATTGCGCCTTTTTTAATCGCATTGAATGCCGGCCCTGCTTCGAGATCCTTCGCAAGGTATTGTACAGAAGCCTTCTTTATAGAAGCAATTGCGTTAGTACGCTATCTTGAGACCTCTGCACAATTATTTTTAATATAGCTTTGTGTCTAAAATTTGAAAATTTGTTCGAAATGTACAGTAACGTGTGCAAAGGTAAAGGCACAAAAATCAAGAGTAAGCAAGTCACTTTCACTATTAACCTATCATTTTTTCTAACTTTTTACTTACATAAGTGCATTTTAAAAAAATGAAAATGTACTTATAGTAAATCCATTTGAACATACTAATACAATATGACAGGTAAAAATGAAACGGTTATTTTATGCTTTCTAGCTATTACCATTTTCAATTTAAACAACTATAATAGCACGAAAAATACTTGTGTAAGGTCTCTACATAGTGCAACAAGAGAACAATCCTTTGCTGACATGGCTATAGGAAGCAGAAATAAAATCAAAAAAGTACAAAAAAAAGCCCTTGGCCGTACTACACAATTGTGTAACACAGCCAAGGGGCTCTTATTACTATTTCTTATTACTTAACTTATTTTCCACCGTATTGGGCCACAAGCTTTTCTGCTGCAGCTTTTTCTGCATCACTTAACTCAGCTACACGGCGTGCGCCAATATAATTTCTTCTAAAATAGGAAGTGGATAAGTCACTTACACGAATACTTTTATTGCGTCTTGGGCTATGGATAAATTTATTATCGCCCACATAAATACCTGTATGATAGCCTATGCGAGGATGACGAAAGGCCACAATATCGCCTACTTTGATATGTTGCTTGCTTTTTACAGCCACGCCAGCACGGGATTGTTCTCTTGCTGTACGAGGAAGTTTTACCCCAGCATGTTTATACACCCATTGCACGAAGCCGGAGCAATCAAAGCCACGGGTAGTGGTGCCGCCATAGCTATAACGCACACCGAGAGCACTTTTAGCCTTGGGAATAACCACAGCTTTTTCGGTTGATGTTGCTGAGGCAACGCTGTTCATTCTTACAACAGCTGTTTTAGGAGCTACAGCAACTTCTTTCTGAGTGTCGGTAGTTTTTGCTACAAGAGCTTCTTGAGGTTGCTTTGAAGAAGATTGTACCTTCGTTGCATTTTTGGTGGCAACTACAGTTGGGGTTGCATTAACCTTAGCCATGGTTCGCATGGGGGCTTGCTTAACTTCTGCCAATACAGGAGTGGGTTGAGAATCTTTTTTTACTTCTGCGCTTTTTGCGGTAGGAACATGTGCCGTGAGGTTTGTAGATTTATTAGCACAACCGAAACTAAACAGAATAAGACAACACAGAGAAACGTGACAAAATAAAGTAAGTAATTTTTTCATAGGGGAAACCATATATATCAAATCCATGATTGTCAAGAGGGGGGTACGTATTTTATTTTTTTTAGCGCACATTTTGTCCGGCCATATGCCCACTAGCAAAAGCCCAGTGCAAGTTATACCCCCCAAGATGTCCTGTAACATCAAGGGTTTCTCCCACAATGAATAATTTCTCTTGTAACAAGCTTTCCATACTCCATGCATTTACATCTTGCGTTAACACCCCTCCCGCTGCGGCCTCTGCCCTATGCATTCCTCCTTTTTTTTCTGGAATAAGACAGTAATCATGTAAGACAGCATGTATTTCTTTACGTGCTTTGCGTGAAAGCTCAGCAATTTTTCTTCGTGCTAAAAGCGGTGGTAACAAAGCATCAGCTAAGCGTTGCGGCATGTGCCGACTAACAAGGGTACGCGCAAAAAGTTTACCGCATTCTGGCGCATCTAAAAAATCTTCAAAATGTACGTGCGGAAGAAAATTAACATGAATTTCCTGACCTTGTTGCCAATGACTAGAAGCTTGTAGTACGGCTGGCCCGCTAATACCGGCATGGGTGAACAGTAAGGCTTCAGAATGAGAAAAGTCCCCTACCTGTATAATTACCGGCACAGCAATGCCGCTTAAATTTCGTAAAGGACTTTCTTTGGTAAGGTGTAAAGAGGTTAACGCAGGGGTAAAGGATTTTATTTTGTGTCCCCATTTGCTTGCTAATTGGCATCCAAGGCTACTGGCCCCCACTTTTTCCCAAGCAGGAGAACCCAAAGCCAACACGAGATTTTCCCCTTGAAAAAGCTGTATCTTTCCTTCTTTAGTACGTGTTTGTACGTGAAAAAGATTATTTTCATGTTTTACCGAACAAATGGTACGTGAAAATAAAAAATCACACCCAAGCTCTGTACAATCTTGCACAAAAGCATTAACTATTTTTTGCGCAGACTGCGTACCAAAAAGCTGGCCGTGCTCTCTTTCCTCCCAAAAAAGACCGTGTTTTACAAAATAATCAAGGAGAAGCTTTGGAGAAAAACCCTCAAGTGCTGGTTCAACAAAGTACCTATCGTCACCAAGATAAAAAGCTGGTCCCATATGTATGTTAGTAAAATTTGCTTTTCCTCCACCACTGATACAAATTTTTCGCCCGGCTTCTGCGTTATGATCTAGCAAAAGCACGCTAAATCCACGTTGCGCAGCAGTTAATGCGCATTGTAAACCTGCAGCACCAGCACCTAAGATGATAACAGCATATTTGTTTTGAATTGCAGTATTTTCCATGCATTTGAGTATAACGAAGCCTACATTTTATGCCAAGGGAAAAATCTCTAAAAACATTTTTCATATATATCATCCTTGATTTAATACGAAAAACTTTTTATAATACCTTTTCACGAAGTACCCTTAAAGTTTTCCATTTACTTGTGCATGATAAAATAGGCACGTAAAAAACAGTAATTTTTTTAAATGACGAAACAAAACTTGACAGGGCTACCCAAATCAAGGCAGAATAATTTCGTTAAAGGGAGTGCACTATTTGCACTCTTTATCCGTATATTAAACATGGAGGCTTCTATGGCGGCCCAATATCGTTTGGTAACACGTAGTGATTTTGATGGTTTAGTGTGTGCCGTTTTGCTAAAGCAAATTGGTCTTGTGGGTGACATTTTATTTGTACACCCCAAAGACGTTCAAGACGGTCGCATTGAATTGGGAAGCACAGATATTACCACAAACCTACCCTATAGTCCGTATGTACATATTTGTTTTGACCATCACCTTTCTGAAACCATGCGTTCAAAACAAGGGGCTAGCAACCATATTATCAATGCAAAAGCACCTTCTGCAGCCCGTGTAGTATATGATCATTTTGGCGGCAAAGAACGCTTCACCAATATCTCCGACGATATGATGGAAGCTGTGGATAAATCTGACGCTGCTCAATTGACCATGGATGACATTTTACATCCTAAGAATTGGATTTTACTCAATTACATCATGGATCCCCGCACGGGGCTTGGACGCTTTAGAGATTTTCGCATCAGTAACTACGAACTCATGATGAAGCTTATCGACTTATGTACGGAGCTTAGCATTGAAGAAATCATGGAAGACCCTGATGTTAAAGAACGCACTGAACTGTACGACGAACACAAAGAAAAAGCAGAAGCTCAGCTGAAAGAATGCTCCCAAATACACGGAAATCTTATTGAACTAGATTTACGCTATCAGGAAACTATTTGGACAACCAACCGCTTTATGCTCTACGCTCTTTTCCCACAGTGCACCATATCTGTGCATATTTTATGGGGATTACATAAGAAAAATGTCGTCTTTGCTGTGGGTAAATCCATTGTAAATCGCTCTTCTACTATTAATATTGGCGAAATTATGCTTAGCTATGGCGGCGGTGGTCACTTAAATGCTGGTACATGCCAAATTCCCATTGAAGAGGCTGAAAAAGTACATGTAGAGTTACGTGGAAAGCTTCAAGACTAGCCTATCTATACAAATAATAAAAACCCCAGTTTTTCTGGGGTTTTTTTATACACAATGTTTTTTTAATTGACAATTGTAATCATTCCTATTAAAAGATTATAAGCATACTTTACGCTTGTTATTTTTGTATTTTTAAGACTCTTGCACAATGCATTGTGCGGAACCCTTATTTTAATTGTTCTGACTGGACGGATTTGTACGTTGAAGTGCGACAGGTGAGCAAATGTAACATTGCATGCGCCTTGTAAGAAAACACCTTCACATAACGATACAATTTTATATGACAGCAATGATTTTTTTATATCCTAAGGAGTCATTATGGAAAAACGTGAACTTATTATTATTGGTGCTGGCCCTGCAGGGCTAACAGCGGCCATTTATGCCAAACGTGCTGGCCTTGATGTGCTTGTTTTAGAAAAAGGACGAGCTGGTGGGCAAATTTTACTTACAAATGAAATAGAAAATTGGCCTGGCACCATTCACTCTTCTGGTGAAGACCTTTCCGAAAACTTCAGAAAACATGCCGAAAGCCTAAAAGCAGAATTTCGTACAAGCCATGTCAAAAAAATCGAAGTGCGTCAGGGCAAAAAAATCATTACTACGCAAGAAGGTGAGCTTGAAGCGGGAGCTATCATTTTAGCAACGGGAGCACACTTTCGCCCTCTCGGCTGCAAAGGTGAACAAGAATATGTGGGCAAAGGCGTAAGTTATTGCGCTGTGTGTGATGCCAACATGTTTGAAGAACTTGAAGTTGCAGTAGTTGGCGGTGGTAATACGGCTGTGGAAGAAGCGGGTTATCTTACACGATTTGCTGAAAAAGTGTATATCATTCATCGACGTGATGAGTTTCGTGCCGACAAGCTCGTTGTAGAAAAAGCCCTAGCGAACCCTAAAATTGTCCCTGTGCTGGATTGTGTAGTGGAAGAAATTTTCGGTGATGGTATCGTTGAAGGTGTCAAAATTAAAAATGTGAAAACACAAGAATTTTCTACGCTAGAAGTAAACGGTGTCTTTATGTTTGTTGGCACAAGCCCCAATACAAGCTATCTTGAAAATGTGGTAGAAACCGTGGAAGGTGGCTGGATTAAAACCGATGTGGATATGCTTACTTCTGAACCTGGCATCTTTGCTGCCGGCGATTTACGCGACACACACTTGCGCCAAGTTATTACGGCCTCAGCTGATGGTGCCCGTGCTGCCATGTCAGCCTATGCATATTTAAACCATTAATACAAATAAAATAAACACTTATCATGTTTTGTAAATGATACACCCCCTTTCCCTAAGAACTGAGAATCTGCAGAGTTATTTTTAACGCTACTTTGCAAGTGCGTAAAAATGTATATTCTTCATTAAAATATGTATGCAGATGTCTTGTAATATTAACTCATAACTAAAGGAGAAAAATATGTTTGTTGTAGATCAAGATAACTATGATGCAGAAGTTTCGCAGCATAAAGGTGCTGTTATGGTTGATATTTGGGGCCCGCAATGCGGTCCTTGTCTTGAATTGCTCCCGCAGGTTGAAGGTCTTGAAGGTGCCTATGAAGGCAAAGTAAAATTTTGTAAATTAAACTCCTCAGAAAATCGTAAATTCTGCATGTCTATGAAAGTCTTAGGCTTACCTACGCTTTTGTTTTATAAAGATGGTGAAAATGTCAGTCGCCTAAGTGGAGGCGATGCTACTATTGACAACATTAAAGCAGAACTTGACAAATTGGCCTAGATGATTTTTTGCCAAAAAATAAGCGCAAGCACTAAGCAAAATTTCTTTTACATTTACTTTTAAAAATAAAGATTTTTCGCTTGACCTTGCACCCACGACAGGCTATAAAAATCGCCTTGCGTCCATAGCTCAGTTGGACAGAGCAGGAGCCTTCTAAGCTCTTGGTCGG
>CAYJDE010000010.1:0-27299 GCA_964368805.1 uncultured Desulfovibrionaceae bacterium | reverse complement strand
TTCCCCTCTCAGGAAAAAGAAATATCCGGTCTTCCTATAAAAAGCCTCTTTTCATAGTAAAAGTAAATATTTAATCTTGATTTTCGCTTTTGCCATGCAGTTTTCTAAAAATGGTACTGCGATTAATCTGAAAAATTTCTGCAACTTTTTGTATGGAGCCATGAATTTCAATGGCTCTTTGCAAAAAATCTTTTTCTATGTCGGCCATAATTTCTTTTAAGGGACGCTTAGTCATAAAAACATCGTCGGCATAATAGGCATCAGTATTGCTTTGCCCGCTGATATGCGAAGGTAAGTCACGTGGGGAAAGTAAAGCAGAGGTACGTGTTACCACAAGGCTGTGCACAAGATTTTGTAATTCACGTACATTGCCAGGCCAAGCATATCGAGCGAGTTTTTCCATGGTTACATCCATGAAAGCCATGCTTTTCTTATATTTTGCCGTGAATTCATTGAGAAAATGTTCTGCGAGAGGGGGGATGTCTTCACTTCTTTCACGCAAAGGGGGTATGTGCACCGTGGCCACATTAAGCCTGTAGTATAAATCACGTCGAAAAGTGCCTGCTTCCACGCTTTCAGCCAGATTTCTATTGGTGGCTGCAATGATACGCACGTCTACTTTCTTGGGAGAGGTAGAACCTACACGTAAAATTTCACCATCTTGTAGTACACGTAAAAGACGGGTTTGCATGGTGAGCGGTAATTCGCCAAGTTCGTCTAAAAAGACGGTGCTGCTGTCGGCCATTTCAAAATAGCCCGCCTTGCCCTTGGAAGAAGCTCCCGTAAAAGCTCCCGGCACATAGCCAAACATTTCTGACTCGGTAAGCGTTTCAGAAATACCCCCACAATCCACTTTAAGCATTAATTTATCACGGCGTAAGCTGCGTTCGTGGGTAAAGCGTGCAAAAACGTCTTTACCCACGCCTGTTTCACCTAAAATAAGGATAGTTGCGTCGGTTTTTGCAAGGCGTGCCAGTAAATTGACCACATGATCCATGACTTCACTTTTATAAATGGGGGTGCCCACGTCTTCTTTGTGGGCCATATAGGCTAGTTGATCATTGATATGGCTGATGAGCTGACTTTGCTCTGTCATTTGCTCATTAAGCTGTTCTATCATGGTTATGTCGCGTACAAAAGTGACCACAAGGCACAACTGTCCGTTTTCATCAAAAACGGGAAAACCTGAGAGAATAACTTTTTTGCCATTGCGCAATTGTTGCGCTTTGGTAACGGGTTTTCCTGTGCGCACTATTTCAGGATTAAGCACATTATTAAAGATGCCTTCTTCTTGGAGCGTACGGACATTTTTTCCTTTTACTTCAGAAAGTTTAATGCCTGTAAGGTGCTCATACATGCGATTTACTTTAAGTGTCGTGCCAAGGGCGTCGGTAATAAATACGCCATCGGCAAGAGCATCTAAAATTCTTTCAAAATGCTTTAAAAGTAAATCATTGGTACGCATAGGACAGTACTCCGTAATAATAGAAAAGTGGCTTCAGAAAACGTTGATTAACATTTCTGAGGGGGGGCCTTCACTAAGCGAGCCCCTCTCAGACTCTCCCCTTTAAAAAACAATTGTATTTGAATAGTCTTTTAGAAGGAGAAAGTATGCCCACCAGCGCTGTTGAAATATTTCAACAACGCTGGTGGGGGTAGGAAAATTCTTTTATCAGGCTGTTTAGAAAAGTTGCTAGCTTCGTCTCCTACACTTTTCCAACAGCCTGAAGGTAAATGATGAAAGGTATATTTTCAAAAAGTACCCTTAAAAATACGTCTTTTGAAGCAAATTTTCTTATTTGGGTACTTGTAGTCTTTCTCCCAAAATTTCTTTAGCAGCAGCTATTAATGGATACATGGCTTCAGGTGCTAAAGTTACATCACCCATGGGGGAAACACGGTCAAGGAATATATACTTTTGTGTGCCCAAGCGATGGTAAGGCAACATTTCATAGCGTACATGCTCAAAAGGCTTTAGGAAATTCGCTATGGCCTGTACATCTTCGACACTATTATTAAAACCGGGAATAATAGGCGTACGGGCTAAAACGGGAATGTTAGGAAATTCGGTAACAAGCCTGGTAAAATTTTCATGTATGCGTTTAGTGCCTCCGCCGGTAAATTCGGCATGTTTAACGTCGTCAACATGTTTAATATCAAAAAGTACCGAGGACAAATATGGGGCTGCATTTTCAAAATGTGCCCACGGTGCCACACCGCATGTTTCAATGGCGGTTTTAAGGCGACGACGACGGGCCTCACGTAAAAGGGCTACAACAAATTCGCCCTGCATCATGGGTTCGCCGCCTGAAAGAGTGACGCCTCCGCCAGAACGGGCATAAAAGGCTGCATCTTGTTCTACGACTGACAGTACATCATCCACGGTGCGTTCTTGTCCGTATACAATAAGGCCATTGGCTGGGCACGACGATGCGCAAGGCATGTCACAATCGGCGCACATATTACGATCGATTAAAATTTTGCCGTCATCTCTGCGGGTAATGGCCCCACGTACGCAGTGCTTGATGCAATATTGACATTTATCTAAAGTGATACATCGATTTTCGTTAAAAGCAAGTTCTGGCTGCATGGCTTGAGACTCAGGATTACTGCACCAGCGACAGGAAAGAGGGCAGCCTTTTAAAAACACGATGGTACGAATACCAGGGCCATCGTGTACGGAATATTTTTGAATGTTAAAAACAGTGCCTTTTTTCTTCTTGTCTTCAAAACTGCTCATAAAATCTTGTCCACCTTTGATTTTAAACCTTTGTATAATACCTTTAGCTAGGGCATTGAAATGTTAACAAAAGTTTATTTTTATAAATAGCAATGCCTTTGCATTTTGTGCTGAACATAGAGGTTTTTTGTACAAAAGGGGGCGATATCTTTTTTGGATACCGTCCCCCTTATACTTAGTTTTTAATCCTTGTAACCAAAACTACATGGCAGCATGCTCGGTACGAGCGATGAGGTCATTTTGAAGGTCTGGAGACAAGTCGCAGAAATATGCGCTGTAGCCTGCAATACGAACAATGAGGTTACGATATTTTTGCGGATCTTTTTGTGCATCAAGAAGGGTTTGGCGGTTAATTACGTTGAATTGTACGTGCCAAAGTTTCAAGTCGCAGAAGGTACGGATGAAGGATACCATCTTTTCTGTTCCTTCTTCACCCTCAACACTCTTAGGTGTGAACTTAATGTTCAACATACGTGCTGCACGGTCACGACGGCCGTAGTTCTTCGTGTTGTAGTTAGAAAGTAAGATGGCAGTAGGACCATTAACGTCAGCACCGTGAGAAGCGGAAGAACCATCAGACAAAGAGAACCATGCTGTACGACCGTTTGGCGAAGCAGAAACAACTTTACCAAATGGTACGTGGGATGTAAAGGGTACATAACGCACGTCGTTGTTCATGCCAAGTTCTTTGCTGTACTTGCCACCAAATTCTACGGTGATGCGGTCAAGTTCACGACCAATGTCATCGGCAAAAGCGTTGTTGTTGCCGTAGCAAGGAGCAGACTGCAACATGGCCTTTACGTCTTCATAGCCTTCAAAGTTAGCTTCAAGGGCGGTGAGTACTTGATCCATGGTGAGTTTCTTATCTTCAAAGACTAATTTCTTAACAGCAGACAAGGAGTCAATAACAGTACCAAAGCCCATGAATTCGAAGTAACCGAAGTTTACGCCTTCTGGAACATGTGGTTGGTGCAAGTCGATGCAATGCTTCATGCAAAGGTCATGCATGGCAGAACCCATGGGCTGAGCAAAGTGCTTTGCACGCAAGTTGTTGATGATGTACTGTTGGGTGAAAGCTGTTCTTAAGAAAAGCTCATGTTGTTGCTTATAGGCATCAAAGAATTGATCCCAGCTGGTGAACTTGCGTGGATCGCCAGTTTCAAGACCCAATTGTACATCGCCGTATTTTTTCATTTTACCATTGTAAAGCACCATTTCTACAGCAGCAGCAAAGTTTACATAGGCGCCGCCGGAGGTGTAGGTGTCGCGGTTAACCATACGGCACTCGGTACAACCGGATACGGCATAGTCAAGGGCTTCTTCAAAGGTGCACCCTTTAGAAACATACAATGGCACAACTTCTTCGTCGTTGATGAGTTTGGGGAAGCCAGAGCCGTCTTTAATGGTTTCAGCCACGTCCCACAAGTAAGCTTCAGGGGAGCGGGAGTGAATACGGGCAGCAAGGTCTGGGTAGTGTAAGGGGAACTCACGCTTGGATTTCAAGATAAGGTGAGTCATTTCGTTGGTGGCGTCACGGCCATCAGGGGTTTGACCACCTACAGTTACAGCTTCCCAGTGAGCATAGCCTTCGTTGAAAGCGCCGCCAGTAGGGGAGATGAACATATCGATGAATTCAGCCATGCCTACCCACATGCATTCCATAAGCTCAATGGCGCGATCTTCGGTAAGAACGCCAGCTTCCATGTCGGCTTGGTAGAAGGGGTAGAAGTATTGGTCCATACGACCGTTGGATACGGTGGTACCGGTTTTTTGCTCGATACGGGAGAACATTTGAGTGAACCATTGGCTTTGCACAGCTTCGTAGAAGTTACGTGCTGGGTTGCCAGGTACGTGCTCAGCATTTTCAGCCATGAGCAAAAGTTCAGCCTTACGGGCAGGATCTTTTTCTTTAGCAGCCATTTCACGTGCAAGTTCAGCGTGACGTTTGGCCCAAAGCACAATGGCTTCACAGACGATAACGACGGACTCAAGGAAAGGTTTTTTGTCTACATTATCAACAGGGCTGTTAGGATCAAGCGCAGCTATTTTTTCTTCAGCTTCGGCTTTAATACCATTGAAACCACGCTTTAAAATCTTTTCGTAGTCATGCACCCATTGGATGGAAGAGCGGAAAGAAGAGGTTTCGTTAACGATGAAGCGAGAAATAAGCCCTTCAGGGTCGTCATAGGTAAGCTTATGAATTTCAGGTGGCAAAGCAGCGTTTAAAGCTTCATGGTAGGTTTTGCCTTTCCAGTAAGGAGCGATTTCGTTAATTACGCGCTCAGCATCTTCTGGAGTAATGGTAGCAGGAGAAGTCTTACGGTTAGGAAGATCTTTTACAGCGATATCAAGGAAGTCACCGTCAAGTTCAGGATAAAGAATACCGTAACGACCGTCGCAACCACCGCGACCTAAGAGCAATTGATGGTCTTGCACGTAAACAGTCATGTTTTCGGCAATGTGCATCATGGCTTTGGCCCAACGTAAGGAAAGGTGTTGACCTTCGGTTTCCTTCATGGACTCGGTGAAGTACAAAGCACGTTCGATGTCGATGCGAGGTTTTTGATTTTCAAAACGCTCAAGCATGGTAAACACACGCTCGTGGGTTTTGCGATAACGGTCTTCCTTACCGGCAATGCGGTCTTGTAAACGTTGTTCTTGGGGGGATACGCAATCACAGGTGTAAGCGCTCATAAAATCTTCTCCTAAACTTTAAAATATAGAGTTTTTAGAACCGAAGTCCCTTTATATTGAAAGGTTGCATTGTAAACGAATTTACCAAAGACAGCGTAGTAACGGCTGTGCTTGCTTCTCTCTTAGCATGCTTCGTGCCACAATGCACAAAGCCTAGGAAAAACATGGGAAAGCAAAGAATGCGGTGAGGCAAAAAGGGGGGGGAAGGTGAAAGTTTTACAGAAAGATGCAAAAATGCACCTATTGAAAGGTGTTATTGATAAAACCTCTTTTTTTTAATGCAAAAATGCACTACTGGTTATGTTTGTGCCTTATGGGTATAGTGTAAAATTGCATCATTGTCTATAAAAACATAATAACTACGGGACTTGTTCTCTTTTGCACAAAGTTTGACGAGCTCTTAAAAAAGATGACATTAGATGATGCAATTTTGCAATGGTAGTTATGCAGTTTTTCCTCATGTATGTTTTTCACCCCAAAAAAAACTGTAATTTCAATGAGAGTATGAAAAATTTGTAAAATATACGTTGGTACGTATCGTGCATAATGGGGGAAACATTTTGAGAAATTATTCTCATGGTGAAAATCCTCCCTGTGAGGAGAAGTTTTTTTATCATCGTATTTAGAGGAGAAAAAAGATGAATCTGCGTTTTCTTGGAAAAGTTGTGTTGATGGCAGGCCTTGCCTTTGGAGCCACTTATAGTGATGCATTGGCTGAAAGACCTGTAAACTTGAAAATCGGTCACCCAATGGCCCCTGGCAATAACGTAACCGTTGGGTATGAAAAATTTAAAGAGCTTGTAGAAGCTAAAAGCAAAAAGAAAATACGTATTAAAATTTTTGGCAATACTACCCTTGGTAGTGACCGTGTAACCACCGAAGCCGCACAAGCAGGTACTCTTGAAATGTCTTCAAG
Organism: uncultured Desulfovibrionaceae bacterium; assembly: GCA_964368805.1. Taxonomy (GTDB): domain Bacteria; phylum Desulfobacterota; class Desulfovibrionia; order Desulfovibrionales; family Desulfovibrionaceae; genus CAYJAD01. The sequence goes on along the minus strand of CAYJDE010000010.1, from coordinate 20,949 downwards.
CTCTACACCAAACCTTGCTAGCTTCACTAAGGCATACACCGTATTTGACTTGCCTTACATTACTTCCCCTGCTAATCAAGAAAAATTATACAAAGCCCTTGATGAAGGTGAACTTGGTAAATATTTACGCAAGGTTGCCAATGACATCGGCCTTGAAACCATCATGTTTGCTGAGTACGGGTATCGTAACTTTGTATCCTCTAAAAAGCCCATTAAAGGCGCTGACGACCTTAAAGGCATGAAAATTCGTACTACTGATTCTCCTGTAGAAGTTGCAGTGGCTACTGCACTTGGAATGAATCCTGCACCAGTAGCATGGGGCGAAACTTACACCGCTTTACAACAAGGTACTGTGGATGGCGAAGGCAACACCTTCTCCTTGCTTAATGACGCTAAGCATACTGAAGTATTAAAGCATGCCATGAATTCTGAGCACAACTACAGCATGCACGTATTGCTCATGAATAAAGCTAAATGGGATGCCTTAAAGCCCGAACAACAAAAAATTATTCGCGAAGCTGCTGCTGAAGCTACCGCATGGCAGCGTGCAGAAAGTGTTAAGCTTGAAAAGAAAGCTTGGGACGCTTTTAAAGAGCGTGGTATCACCATCACCATGCTTAGCGATGAAGAAAAGGCTAAGTTAAGAGAAAAAACAAAGCCGGTATTTGATGAGTTCTCCAAGCAAGTTCCTGCTGAACTGATCAAACTTGTACAAGATACACAAAAATAATTGTCACGCCCCCTCCATACTGTCACACTTTCATCGGTAAAGGCAGTATGGAGGGACAAGCAAAAGTAAAGAAAAAATACTTTTGTGTTCTACTAACGGTTTTGCTTGAGGAGTTTCTATGTCTGACGTGTTATCAGCACACATGCACGAAGGTCAAAAGGGTGTTTGGGCCTGGCTGGATGAAAACTTTGAAAAGATTTTCTTAATTATCGGCCTACTATCTATTATTTTCTTTATCAGCTTTCAAACATTTTATCGCTATGTTATTACCCATCTTTCTGATTCAGCCGGTGCAGCCGTTTGGACAGAAGAATTATCTCGTTTTATCTTTATCTGGATTTCCTATCTAGCTCTCCCCATTGCCATTAAAACACGTTCTTCCATTCGTGTTGATATCATATACGATAAGCTCAGTCCTCGCTGGCAACAAGCTTCTTGGATTGTGGTGGATGTTGCTTTCCTCATTCTTACTTTAGTTATTATGATAGCTGGTTTTGAACATATTGGGAACTTAATTGAACGTCCTCAATATACCACAGCCATGAATATTCCTTACCTTATTCCTTATGCCATTTTACCTATTGGTTTTGGTTTAAAAACTATACGCTTGCTGCAAATGTTATATAAGCAAGTGAAAATTTGTGGGCCTTTAGATAGTTTGCTTGGTGTGGCTTTTGTGGCACTTATGTCAGCCCCTGTGCTTATTGCCGACTATATTGACCCCATCCCTGTGCTTTTTGGGTATTTTATTTTGGCTTGCGCAGTAGGTGTGCCAATTGCTATTTCTTTAGGTCTTGCCACCTTAGCTACGGTTCTATGTGCTGATACTGCGCCTGTATTATACATGGCGCAAACGGCTTTTAACTCCATCGACTCTTTCCCCATCATGGCCATTCCATTCTTTATTGCCGCTGGTGTGTTCATGGGGGCAGGGGGCCTTTCCGAGCGTTTGTTAGCTATGGCTGATGAAATGCTTGGCGGCTTGCATGGCGGTATGGCACTGGCCACCGTGGCAACATGCATGTTCTTTGGGGCCATTTCCGGTTCCGGCCCAGCTACTGTGGCTGCCATCGGTGCCTTGACCATTCCGGCCATGGTAGACCGTGGCTATGATAAAGTTTTTGCCGCTACCCTTGTGGCCGCCGCTGGCGCCATTGGGGTTATGATTCCCCCATCCAACCCTTTCGTGGTTTATGGTGTTTCAGCGCAAGTTTCCATCGGTGACTTGTTTATCGGCGGTGTTGTCCCCGGTGTGCTTACCGGCTTAGTGCTCATGGCCTATGCCTATTTTTACTCTCGTGCCCGTAACTGGCGTGGTGAAGAACGTAAGCGTAGCTTAGGCACCATAGCCAAAGCCACCTGGAATGCCAAATGGGCTCTTATGGTGCCTGTCATTGTGCTTGGTGGTATCTATGGCGGTCTTATGACCCCCACCGAAGCCGCTGCTGTGGCTGCTTTATACGGTTTGCTTGTGGGCATGTTTGTGTACAAGGAAATTAATTTTAGAAAATTGTTAAGCTGCTGCGTTGAAGCGTGCTCTACCTCTTCTATCATCATTGTGCTTATGGCCATGGCTACTATGTTTGGCTATATTATGACTTTGGAAGAAGTGCCAGCCACCATTGCCAGCACCATTTTAGATTTGACCAAGAATAAATTCCTTATTCTCTTGCTTATCAACATATTGTTGATTATCATTGGTACCTTCATGGAAGCCTTGGCTGCCATTGTAATTTTAACCCCCATTTTATTACCAGTCGTAACTGGTGTGGGCGTTTCACCCTTACACTTTGGTATTGTCATGGTAGTAAACTTGGCCATTGGCTTTGTGACACCACCTGTGGGTGTAAATCTCTTCGTGGCCTCCGGTGTGGCAAATGCGAAGTTGTCACAAATGTCACGTAGGGCCTTGCCTATGATTGGCTTAATGCTCTTGGTCTTGATGCTTGTCACCTATATACCTGAAATATCGCTCTTCCTTGTGGGTAAATAGGGTGGTACATTTAACTGGGTAATATAATACGCACCTAAAACCTTGAGGGTGCCAAGGTATACTTCTTGGCACCCTCAATATATCACAATATAAAGAAGGACATTATGAAGATCATTGACTTTCGTTTCCGCCCCAATACTCCGGAAATTATCAACGGTATTAAAAACAGCGCCATGTTTAAGGCCGCTTGTGAGGCTATTGGTTTTGACAAACGCGTGCCACAGCCCTTACCAGAAATTGTTGAGGCTGTTCGCCGCCGTGGTGTAGAACTTGCTGTTATCACCGGACGTGATTGTGAAGTGACTTATAATACGCCTTCTAATAACAATAGCGTGTTAGAATTTGTGCGTGCCTACCCCGATCTTTTTGTGGGCTTTTGGGGTATTGATCCGCACAGAGGCATGAAAAGTGTGTATGAAGTAGTGCGTGCTGTGGAAGAACTGGGCATGCGCGGTATTGCTACTGACCCATATTTGGCACACATTCCGCCCAACGATGCACGTTATTATCCCATCTATGCCAAGTGCGTAGAGTTGGATGTTCCTGTCTTTATTACTACTGCCCCTCCACCACAAGTGCCTCGTGCTGTGGCTGATTACATTGATCCACGCCAAGTGGATATTGTGGCTCGTGACTTCCCTGAATTGACCATCATCATGAGTCATGGTGGCTATCCTTTTGTTAACGAAGCTGTCTTTGTTTGTATGCGTAACGCTAATGTGTATATGGATTTATCTGAATACGAATTGGCACCCATGGCCGAAGTGTATGTGCAAGGTTTAAATACTTTTATTGGTGATAAAGTTGTATTTGCCAGTGCTCACCCCTTTGTGGAACAAGAAGAAGCCATTGCCATCTATAACAAGATGAACATGAAGGACGATGTACGCCGTAAGGTTATGTACGAAACCGCCGCTAAGATTTTAAAATTGAACGGCGCTGCAAAAAGTACAACTTCCATGGCTCCGCAAAGAACTTTGCCCATGGGCACACCTATGCCTTTTATGCCTTTTATTCCTCAAAGTCGTTAATGGGCTGTTGAAAAGTGTATTAGGCTTTCCTCAATTTTTGTGTGTGGGTAAGTACTCTCAAGAAGAAGATACTGCTTACGCAATAAAAAATAATTTTTTGACCTTTTACACTTTTTAAATACCCGTTGATGATGCGTGTTAAAAAGCTTATGGGAAAATTGTTTTGTAGTGATGTACATTCAGTCTATACTGCTAAACGTTGCTAAACATTGTTATAAAATGGAAAGAGTATGAATAAAGAGGCATTTATTGAGGCTGTGCGCCAAGCAGGTATTGTGGGCGAAGGCGGTGCAGGTTTTCCTGCCCATGTAAAATATGCCGCATCTGCCGATACCGTCATTGCCAATGGCTGTGAGTGCGAGCCGCTTTTGCACAGTGACCATCATGTGATGGCCCACCATAGTGCAGGCATGTTCCGCGCTTTACGTGCCCTAGCCGATGCTGTGGGCGCCAATAGAGCTGTGCTTGGCATGAAGAAAAAGCATACAGATATTATTCCTGCATTGACTGCAGAAGCCGCAACCTACGGCATTGAAGTATTTTTGCTTGATGATTTTTACCCTGCCGGTGATGAGCAAATCTTGGTACGGGAAGTTACAGGTCGCTCTGTGCCGCCCTTAGGTATTCCCTTACATGTGGGCGTGGTAGTGGCCAACGTGGCCACTCTTATGCATGTGGATGAAGCCATGCAAGGCAAGCCCATAATCATGAAAACCATTACGGTAACAGGGGCTGTACAAAAACCTTCGGTGCTTACTGCGCCCATTGGTACCTCACTTGCTGACTGTCTTGCCACTTGTGGTGGTTCTTTGGTGGCAGACCCAGCCTACATCATTGGTGGTCCCATGATGGGCAGAGTTATTGACAGCCCCGAGGCTTTTGCCAAGGAAGTACTGACCAAGACTAGTGGTGGCCTTATAATACTACCTAAGGGAAGCCCCTTGCATAAAAATGCTACGCAAAATGAAAGCTTCATGCGCAAACGTGCTGCTTCGGCGTGTATTCAATGTCGCATGTGTTCAGATTTGTGTCCACGTAATCTTATTGGGCATCCTTTTGAGACCCATAAAGTCATGCAAGCCTTTGCCGCCGGTATGGAATTGCATAGCGAAAATGCCACGCAAGCCATGATGTGCTGCGAATGTGGCGTGTGCGAACAATTTGCTTGTCCCATGGGTATGAGTCCAAGACGCATCAATCAAGTGGTTAAAGGTCACTTGCGTGGCGCACAAAAAAATTATGAAGGTAGTCGTGAGGTGCGTGAATACGCCACCACTTGGCGTAACTATCGCAAAGTGCCTTCCAAGCGTTTGGCCGCACGTATTGGCATTTTAGACTATTTGCCCATGCCTACGCCTTTCCTTGGCACCTTTGCCCCGCAAGAAGTGCGTATTCCTGTACGCCAACACATTGGGGCTCCCTCGGTACCTTGCGTACAAGTGGGGACTAAGGTACAAGCAGGCACTCTTATTGCAGATATTCCCGAAAAGGCCTTGGGTGCAAAAATCCATGCCAGCATGACGGGTACCGTAAAAGAAGTGACCACCGATTTTATAAGAATAGTGGCGGAGTAAAGTATGAATGATTTGATACATGGCGGTGCTGTAGGCATGTTGGAATGTACCAGCATTGCCGCAGGTATGGAAGCCTCTGATATTATGACAAAAACAGCGGATGTTACCCCTATTTTCTTCAAGACTATTTGTCCTGGGAAATTTGTGGCTGCCGTTACTGGCAATGTGGCCGCTGTGGAAGCTGCTGTACAAGCAGGGCGTCAAGTGGCACCGGAAACAGTGGCAGATAGCTTTGTGATTCCTAATATTCATGGGGATGTTATCGGCGCACTTTCCGGTTGCGTACAGATTACCGAAAGGGGTGCCTTAGGCATTGTGGAAACTTTTTCTGTGGCTGCTTCTGTGAAGGCTGCTGATGCCGCCGTAAAAGCGTCCAATGTGCAAATTTTAGATGTGCGTACTGCCCTTGGTCTTGGCGGAAAAGCTTTTGTGCTTATCAGCGGTGATGTGGCGGCGGTACAATCGGCTGTAGATGCCGGTGCGCATAGTGCCGGTCACGAAGGCATGCTCGTACGTACTGTGGTCATTCCACGTCCTAGCGACGCATTTTTTGAACAGATTATTTAATGAGAGTGGATAGGAGGTAGCTATGTCATCATTAGCTCAAGGTTTTGTAGAAGTATCCAGCTATGTGGCTGCCATTGAGGCTGCCGATGCCATGGCAAAAGGTGCCGATGTGACCATTAAACGTGTGCACAAAGTTGACGGCCCCATTGTGACTATTATTTGTGAAGGCGATGTGGCCGCATGCAAAGCTGCTGTAGATGTGGCTTGTTCTTTGTGCGCTGCCAAGGGGACACTTTTGGCGCACAGCGTTATTCCTCGTCCTGAAAACGGCGACAAGTTATATGCTTGTCTTGACAATATTAATGCCAAAAAGGCCGCAAAAAAAGCTGCTAAAGCTGCTGCACGTGCCGCACGTATGGGTAAAACAGCTGCTGCGAAACCTGTTGCAAAGCCGGCAAACAAAGGCAATTAATAATTGTTTTTTGTGTTATGTAGATAACAAAGCGTTCCTGGAAAGTAGAACATGAAAGAATTGATTACTGCAACTACCATCAGCGATGCCAGAAAAGCGGGCTTAGCACATATTTATGTATCGCCCGGCGCTTTGATTACACCGCAAGCCAAGGACGATGCCAAAAGCTATGGCATAGCGATTTTGACGCAGGAAGCTTCTGTGAGTACAGCATCTTCTGTTTCTCCCGTGGCTTATTCTGTGGCGCAAGGTACTGCAAACCCTACGGGGCAGTTTCCTGTGCAAGGCATGCCAGCAGGGCATGTTGCCATGGTTCCAAATGCTGTACAACATGTTGCGCAGCACACTCCTTTGCAAGGGTATGGCGTACCCTATGGTACACCGCAAGTGGGTGTAGGAATGCACATGAACGTACCTGCCCCTGTACTACCTGCACAGGCCACGGGAACGTGCATGTCCCCCGTGGCAGGGCACGGCGTTATGCCCATGCCCACTTTGGCAGCAACAGCATATTCGGGCACTTCGCCTGCCTATGCTTCAACTCAGCAACAACGAGTCATTATGAATAACCCCTCTACATTAGATCCTAATATGCAACAACTTGTGGAACAAGTGCTTAAGGCTGTGGCTCCTGCTGCACAACAAGTGCCAGCTTGCTCCCCAGCACCCATGGGCGGCGCAACCCAAGGAGTCAATCCTGCTTTTGTAGCCACCCAAGTAACCCAACAATTAAACTCTTTATTGGCTTCTCGTGGTGGCATAGCTGCTTTCCCTGGTATGGAAGCAACCATTGCCAGCATAGTGGCTGAATATACAGGTCAAGCTCAATACGGTATGGCAACGCCTCATGTGATGACGGCTCCTGTGCCTAACAGTGGCACTTCCATGGGGAATTCCATGGGCGGGGCACCTGTGCTGGCAGGGCAGTCAAGCCCTTTGCCTCATGCTGCTCCTGTTAATCAGGGCAATATTGCCGGTATTAATGTGGTACCCTTTGTGGCAGACCCTCCCAAGGGACGTGTACAGGGTGAAGTGAGCATAGAAGAAGCTTTACTTCCCGGTAATGACGGCCCCGGTGTTACCCGTTTTACCTTTGCTGATACTTCCTTGGTATGGACATTTACTCAAGCAGAAGTGTTGATTGTTACCCACGGTACCATCGAAGTGCAAGGGGCTGGCGGTGTTAATACTCTTGGTCAAGGTGCTGCCATTCGTGTAGCTAGTGGTACCTCGGTTACCTTGGTGGCTCAAGGGCCTGCTTCTTGTGTAACCGTCGCTTGGCCTTCAAAATAGTCCGACGTTATTTAGTTAGGAGATATACATGAATTTTCTCACCGAAGAAGATATACGCGCTCGTAATGTGCTTGCAGGGGGAACCTTCTATCTGCAGCCTGGCGAACGCTTGACCCCTTCTGCCATGGAATACGCCACGCAAGAGCGTATTACTGTGACGGAAGACACCACAGGCGGTGCGGTTTCTTGTCCTTCCCTTGGTTCTTGTTCCATTAAAGCAGAAATGACTTTGTTGGATGCCGGCGTAGAAGTGCCCAAGAATCATCCTTCCATCATTATGCGTGGAAAATTGGATATGTTACTTGCTCAAGTGGTGCTTACACAAACCCAATTTGACCCTAAAGATAGAAAGCCTGCCTTTTTGAAAGAATGCCTTAACGACATTCATGCTTGGGTACTTGTAACTTTACAAGGTGAAGTAACAGGGCAAACGGTGTGCGCTACGGGCATGGGCGGTATGGATATACCTACGTTGCACCTCATTTCTCAAGAGCCTAAAAAGTACTTGGGTCTTGACCATATGGCCGCACACGCTGCCATGGGTGGCAATGTGGCTTTGATTAACTGGTTACGTGCTTCCGTGCGTGAAACAGAAATTGTAGCCGTTAATTGCTCAAAAAATATGGATGTGTTGTGCTCTTTGAACCGTTTGAGTAGCGCTTTGTATGTACTTATGCTGCTCACCGTTGCTGCAGAACATGGTCTTGATCTTGCAACTTTAAGGAAAGCCTAGTTATGCTTTTAGCTCCCAATGCCATTGCCCATAATGAAGGTACACGCAAGCCTTTTTCTTTGCTTGGTCGTTGTATTGAATTGTGCGCTGCAAAACCTGCCAGCCTTGTCTTCCCCGACGGTGAAGATGCCAGAGCCGTGGGCGCCGCCATACGTCTTGAGGCAGAAGGGCTGGGGGATGCGCTGCTTCTTGGCAATCCCTTTGTCATTCGTTCTATTTTGAAGGAAGAATTGGTCAAAATGGGACATGTGGGCAAATTGTTTAATATTCGTGTGCTGGACCCTGCTTCTCCCCATCATCTGGAGCGTAACGCCACAGAATTTATGCAATTGATGCAGGCTCAAAATAAAAAAATTACCCCTGAGGAAGCCCGTGCTTTCATGAGCACAGGCCCCGGTGCCGCCGCCATGATGGTACGCCGAGGAGAAGTAGAAGCCGGCGTTGGCGGTAATATATCTTCTACCTCAGATATGCTTAAAGCAGGCCTTCGGGTCATTGGGGTGAAACCCGGTGGTAAAACCATTTCCAGCTTCTTTTTCATGATTGCCCCCATGGACAGTTATGATCATAGACAATTGCTGATTTTTGCCGATTGCGGGGTTATTCCCGAACCTACGGCCGATCAGTTGGTGGACGTAGCTGTAGATGCCGCCGACCATTTCCAATTGATGACTGGCGAACAAGCCAAGGTAGCTTTACTTTCCTTTTCTAGTCATGGTAGTGCCAAGCACCCACGGGCCAAATTTATTGGTGAAATAGTGGAGCGGGTACGGGCTCAACGTCCGCAGATGTTGGTGGATGGCGAATTGCAATTTGACGCCGCCATGGTGCCTGAAGTGGCTAAGCAAAAAGTGAAAAACAGCCCGCTAGAAGGCAATGCCAATGTATTGGTGTTCCCTTCTCTTGAGGCCGGAAATATTGGCTATAAAATTGCCCAACGTCTTGGAGGCTATACGGCCATTGGCCCCTTGCTTCAAGGCTTAAATGGGTGCTGGCATGATCTTTCGCGCGGTTGTAGCGCTGAAGACATATATCAAGTATCGCTTATTGGTGCCGCATTAAACCGCGCCCAAGCAAATGCCCAAAACAATTAAACAATCTGCTTGCATATATACAACAGATTGAGATTACAACGTCGATAAGACAAAAAGGAGAAAACAATGGATGCTCTCGGAATGATCGAAACTAAAGGCCTCGTAGGACTTATTGAAGCTGCTGACGCCATGGTAAAAGCTGCTCGTGTAACCCTTATCTCTTATGAGCAAATCGGTGGCGGCCTTGTAACTGCCATGGTACGTGGTGACGTGGCTGCTTGTAAGGCTGCTGTAGACGCCGGTGCTACTGCTGCTCAACGTGTGGGCGGCGAAGTTATTGCCGTGCATGTTATTCCTCGTCCTCATGCAGATCTTGAAGCAGTATTTCCGCTTCAAAGTAAATAATTTGGTAAATATGTACGCCAAGTAATTTGGTAAAAACCAAAGCATCCTAGGGGAGGGCCGTGGGACAAAGTCTGTGCATACAGTGCACTGCATTTTGTAACCGCTTCCCCTAGGCGGGCAGATGTTTTTTTATGACATGATGCCCTTAAGTACACATTTGATGTTATTGGCTTTTGTTCATGTAGTGTGAGCGTAAAGCGGAGGTAATAATGGAGATTGGCAAAATCGCCGGACAGGTGGTCTCGACTATACGGGCAAAAGAAATGCCCCATAATGCTTTATTGCTGGTGGATATTCTGGATAAAGAAGGAAAAGCCACAGGCAGAACAGAAGTGGCCATAGATGTCATTGGTGCTGGCGAAGGTGAACTGGTGGTGCTTGTGCGCGGCAGTTCTGCCAGAAATGTATGTGGCCAAAATTCTCCTGTGGACCTGGCTGTGGTTGGCATTGTGGACCAGCTCACCAGTCGTGGACAAACGCTATTTTCTAAAGATCGGTAAGGACATATTATGCAGGCACAACAAGACATGGTTGAACGCATTGTTTCTGAAGTGATGCGCCGTATGGGCTCTGCAGCCCCACAAGGTACGGCAAGCTTTGGCGAACAAGGCGACTATGGTATTTTTGAAACATTAGAAGGGGCTGTTGCCGCTGCGCAACAATCTTTTGCGCATATTCGCACCTATGCTATGCGTGATAAGGTTATTGCCGCCATGCGTAAAGCTGGTGTGCAAGAAGCTCGCATGTTGGCTGAAATGGCTGTTTCTGAAACAGGCATGGGTCGTGTAGACGATAAGATTGCCAAAAACGTTTTGGAAGCAGAACGCACCCCCGGCACAGAAGTGCTTGTCCCCACTGCCATTACTGGCGATGCGGGCTTAAGCCTTATTGAAAATGCTCCTTGGGGCGTTATTGCTTCTGTTACTCCTTCTACCAACCCTGCGGCTACTGTTATTAACAACGGTATCAGCATGATTGCGGCAGGTAACTCCATTGTTTTCTCTCCGCACCCAGCGGCCAAACGTGTGACTCAAAAGGCCATTCAAGTATTGAACAAGGCTATTTTTGAAGCCACCGGCATTCAAAACCTCATGGTTTGTGTGCGTGAACCTTCCATTGAAGTTGCGCAAAAGCTTTTTGCATACCAAGGTATCAACTTATTGGTTGTTACCGGTGGTGAAGCTGTGGTGGAAGCTGCACGCAAGCATACCACCATGCGCCTTATGGCAGCAGGTGCCGGTAACCCCCCTGTGGTGGTGGATGAAACGGCAGACCTTGCCCGCGCAGCCAAAAGTATTTATGACGGTGCTTCTTTTGATAACAATATCATTTGCGCCGATGAAAAAGAAATCATCGTGGTGAACTCCGTTGCCGACGCTTTCAAACAAGAAATGAAAAATGTGGGCGCCTATGAAATCACCTTAGAGCAAGCCGATAAAATTGCTCGTTTTGCGTTGAAAAATTATCCCGGTGATAATGTGGTTGCTAATCCTAAATGGGTGGGCCGTGATGCTGCCAAAATTGCTGCCGAAGCTGGTATTTCTGTACCAGATAGCTGCCGTTTACTTATTGTGGACGCTGGTTTTGACAGTGATTACGTGTGGGGCAAAGTGGAACAAATGATGCCTGTAGTGCCCATCATCCGCACCAATAATGTGGATGAAGCCATTCAAGTGGCTCTTAAATTGGAACGTGGCCTTTGCCATACCGCCGGTATCCACTCTCGCAATATCGACAATATGCACAAGATGGCTGTGGTAATGAACACCAGCCTTTTTGTGAAAAATGGTCCTCACATTGCCGCCCTTGGTGCCGGCGGTGAAGGCTGGACATCCATGACCATCTCTACACCTACCGGTGAAGGGGTGACCAGTGCTCGCACTTTCGTGCGTTTGCGTCGCTGCACATTGGTGGATAGCTTCCGCATAGTCTAGTATCCAACTGAGAAAATGTAGATTTTCTCCTTGGTATGACATACAGTGCTTCGTCAGAAATTTCTGGCGAAGCACTTTTATTATGAAACCTCTTCACAATGAATTGCGGAGAGGTCTCAAAAGAATGCTATCAACGTCGATGAAATGAGACCTTACATAATGGAATATGCAAAGACATCACGTAATGAATTAAAATCTTAATCGGAACAAGCAACGAAGTTGACGCAATAAATGACACTTTTCCAACAGTCTTTTGCTAAGGTTCTACATAGTCGCAAGTAAAGCTGAGCACATGGGGATTTTCTTCCTTGGTCATCACCGCATTGAATGTGCCAACTTTTTTCTTGCTTTCCTTCCAGCCTGTTGCAATGCTCCCATGTATGTAGGCTTTATTATTATCTATTTTCCCTCCGTCAATGGAATCTATGTATACATCGGTTGTAAAGGGAGCAGGTTTGTTAAAATAATAGTTGCTGCCGTCAAAGTAATAGGCGGGCATATTTTCTATGGGGGAAGGGGATAGGTTAGCCAAGGTGTCGAGCTGAACTTTAAAGACGCTGTTCAATTCCTGCTGCACCGTCTTTCCTGCAAGCATATAGGCCCCATATTTGCATTGCTCTCCTTGACAAGCTTGTATAGGGGGCGTTTCGGCGTCAAAATTCATTTGCCAATTCCACAACCATTGTATGGCAAAATGTATCAGTAAGTAATGGTCTTTAGATTGTTTATACCGCTCAAGGTCAAAATCTTTCTGGCCTATTTGAAGAAAAGCGTTTAAATGCTGTATCGACTCTTGATACACAGCAAGTTCATTGGCAGCTGTCTTTTGCACAGCACCGGTAAACATAAAGAACATACAAGAAAGTACCATTACTGATATAATACGCATACGAAATCCTTTTTTTTAAATATTGCTATTTTGCTCCTGCTTTTTTAAGCAAAGCTACAATCTTAGTGTGCTTTTTTTGCATGGCTACTGTTAAAGGAGTACGGCCTTTTTTATCTTTTATGTGTATATCCGCACCACGGTCCAATAAAAGTTGTACTGCTTGGAGATTCCCTAAGGTAACAGCCCGTGACAGTGCAGTCCAACCAAAGACATTTTGGGCATTGATGTTTTTTTCATGCTCCAGCGCCATGGTGATGGCATCTATATTATTACTATTGGCGGCATAGATGAGCGCTGTGGTATTAAAATTGTCTTTATGGCTTGTATCAGCGCCGCCATTAAGCAGCATACGCATCATGGCAGGGCGTCCGCCTTCAGCGGCAATAAGGTAGGCTGTGCGAGAAAAAGTTGGTTCGGCCATATTCACCTTGGGCTTTTTCGTAAGGATAAGCTCTACTAAGGCAGTATTGCCACTAGCCACTGCATACATAAGGGCCGTATCGCCCCATTGGTTGGTGGCATCTATACTTGGTGTGTGTTCGTCTGTCACGTAGTCAATAAGTAATTTAGCTGCCTCAAGATGCCCTCCTTTAGCCGCATACATGAGGGGTGACATTTTTGGATCGTTTTCATTGCTATTGACTGCTTTTTTTTGGAGTAAAAGCTGTATAATTTCGGGATTTCCATTCATGGCTGCAAAACATAACACATTTTGCCAGGTAAACTTGTCTGTTGTGTTTACATCAGCCCCAAGGTCTAATAAAAGCTTTACGGCTTGTATATGTCCATATTCTGCCGCCAACATAAGGGGCGTTTTGTCCTCACTTTCCCCCGCTTCAGATGCGTAGGTACTATCAACGGGAATTTCTTCATCTTTGATAAGTTTTTCTAATTGTATAACATCGCCAGCACGGGCGGCATGGTGGATGATAACAGGGGACGAAAAAGCACTTTTAGCAATAAAGATACAAAGACATGCCATATATAGGATAATTTTACCGTTCACTATGCAATCCTTTTGTAAACTATTGGCTGGCAGCATTGAATAAAATTTTAGCCGTTTCTTCACGTTTTTGGCTTAACGCATGGTATAAAGCTGTATTACCTTGTTTGTCTTTAAGGTACATATGGGCCCCATGTTTAATAAGCAATTTGACTGCCTCCATATAGCCAGAATGTGCCGCATGCATAAGTGCTGTCATGCCCTGATTATCCTGACTGTTGATGTTCGCTTTATACTTAAGTAGTATTTTTGCGTTAGAGGCATCTTGCGTGGGTTCTGCATCACTAGGCAAGCTATGTCTATGTACTGCGTGCATAAGTGCTGTCATACCTTTTTTATCTTGGGCATTTTTATGAGCCTTGGCTTTAAGCAACGTTTCTATAACGATGGCATTACCATCATATGTTGCAGCTTTGAGTAAAGCTGTCTCACCTTTATTGTTTTTTTCCTCAATGTTTGCCTTTTGTTGCAACAGAAGCTTAATACATTTGGCACGTTTGGTTCCTGGGTCATCATCTTCAGACCAAGAGTCTGTTGCCCAGAACATGGCGGTATTTCCTGCAATATCTTTTGCATTAACCTCAGCACCATGTTTGAGCAAAAAAGCAAGGGCCTTGGCATCTCCTTGTTTGGCGTAATGCATTAGATAGGTCTGTTTCAGTTTTGGGTCTGCGTAGGCGTAATAGGTGACATTTACGTTATTGTCACGGTAGAATTTAAATTTTGCATCTTGTTGTTGCTCAACAAGAGTAAAAATATTGAACTCTTCTGTATGTTTCAACAAGGCTTTTGCCGCTGCAAAATGTTTGGCCGCCAAGGCATAATCTAAAGGGCTTTTATTGGAATTATCAGTAGCAGTAACATCGGCACCTTTCTTGATGAGTTTTTCTATGAGCGGTACATTACCTTTTTTGGCAGCACTAAAAAGATCTTGTGCCAAAGTATTTTGTACAAATGCGGTCAATAAAAAAATAACAAATGTGAGGGTTTTTATCGGCATAATTGTGTGTTTTCTCCTTTATCCAAACAGGATTTTTTTAAAAAGTACCATTGTAAGATTATTAATGGTAGTCTAAAAAAAGTAAAACTGTCAAACGCATATGATATCCATTTTTTTATTTACGTACGCTATTTTTCAAGGCCTGTGTAGCAATGTGTGGCTTTGTAAGTCTTGAAAAGAATGCAACAGATATTCTGTGTATGTAAAATCAAGATTTTCCCCTTTCTTAATCTAGACAAAATTAACGATTGCTCTTATACTATGCCGTTACAGAAAAATTATTTGGGCCTTGCCCTACAAAAGGAGTCCCGTGTGGAATATAGAGTTGAAGATTTATCGGCTACAAAAAAAGAAGTTCATGTAACTGTTGACCCTAAAGAGGTGGAAGCTGCCATTATGGGGGCTGTGGCTCTTTATCGTACTTCAGTACAATTAGATGGTTTCCGCAAGGGCAAAGTGCCTGCATCTGTCATTGAAAGCCGTTTTCGTGATAAAATTTATGGCGAAGCAAAGCAAGATCTTGTCAACGTGCACATCAATAAAATTGTTACAGAGCTCAATGCGTCTCCTGTTTCCGGTATTGATTTTGATGGCAAAGACCTTGTACGTGATGAAGAATTTACCTACAAAATAAGCTTTGAAGTATTGCCTGCTTTTGAGATTCCTCAATACGAAGGGCTTGAAGTGGAGCAAGAAAAAGCCGTTGTAAAAGATGCTGAAGTAGAAGAATTCATTGAGCGTTTGCGCAAAGACCGTTCTGAGCTGGAAGTAGCTGATGGCAATGGCCCTGCAGTTGATGGCCAAGTGGCTGAAATTGACTTTGCTGCTTTTGAAGATGGTGTAGCTTTAGAAGGCATCAGCGCCCAAAATTTCCAAATGAACTTGGGAGAAGGCCAAGCTTTGGAATCTTTTGAAGAGCTTGTAAAAGCCACCCCCCTTGGCGAAACTAAGGAAGGCGATGTTACGTTCCCTGAAGATTTCTTGGCTCCAGATTTAGCCGGAAAAACCATCACCATGAAGGTGACAGTACATGCCATTAAAGAACGTAAACTTCCTGAAGTAAACGACGATTTTGCCAAAAAAATGGGCCAAGAAAGTGTGGAAAAATTGCGTGAAGCTTTTGTGGACAGCTATGTTCGCAGTCGCACCAATTTACACAAGGGCACCGCACAAAAACAATTGCTTGATAAGCTTTTGAAAATGGTGGACTTTGAACTTCCTGAATCTATGATTGATACCCATACCCGCTCCATGCTGGCTGAAAAACAACATCAAGCCGAAAGACAAGGCCGCAGCCTTGAATCCATGGGTAAGAGTGTGGAAGAGTTGAGCAAAGAGTGTCGTAAAGAAGCTGAAGATGTGACACGTGCGCAAGTGTTCCTCATGAGCGTGGCAAAAAAAGAAGAATTAAGCGTAGAAGATCAAGAAGTGGACATGGCCATCTACCATATGGCCCAACGCAGCGGGCAAGATTTCAAGCAATTGAAAGATGACTATGTAAACTCTGGCTCCATTTTCATCTTGCGTGACCGTATGCTTGCTGATAAAGCCATGGAGATGATTTATACCAAGGCTAAAATCACTGAAGTAGAATCTGTTGAAAAAGCAGAAAAATAATTTGAGCTGACATCTTGGCCATGACGTATTGAAAACCTCCTATCATCTTGTGGGTTTTTAATAAGTCATGGCTAAGATTTTGCCTTTTCATTTTTGGAGGACTGTTTTTATGTATAATATAAGTATGCCCTATGTTATTGACGGCGACGGACGTAATGAGCGCAGTTATGATATTTTTTCTCGTTTGCTCAAAGACCGTATTGTCATGCTTGGCACCGAAGTCAATGATCATGTGGCAGCGCTTATTTGTGCGCAGCTTCTTTTTTTGGAGTCCAAAGACCCTGAAAAAGAAATCAATTTGTATATCAACTCTCCCGGTGGTGCGGTCACAGCAGGGCTGGCCATTTTTGATACCATGAATTATATTTCTTGCCCTGTAACGACGGTGTGCATGGGCCAAGCGGCCAGTATGGGGGCTTTCTTATTGGCAGCCGGGGAAAAAGGTATGCGTTTTGCGCTGCCTAACAGTCGCATCATGATTCACCAACCCCTTGGCGGTGCCAGCGGTCAAGCCACAGACGTGGAAATTCGTGCCCAAGAGTTATTGCGCATCAAGAAAAAACTTAATGAAATTTTAGCAGAAAAGACCGGTCAAAGTGTACGCAAAATTATTCAAGCCACAGAGCGTGATAATTTTATGAGTGCAGAAGAAGCCTTAAAATTTGGTCTTATTGATAAAGTGATAACTTCACGCCAAGACCTTGCCTAAGGGATTTAGAGAATTATATAAAGGTAAGCGTCAGGTGTTTGATTAAACCTCTAAAACCAGAGAACGCATTGTGGCAAACTCTGGGATAGATGTATTTTTTGCTGTTGTTTAACAGCCTGTTAAGGAATATGTATGGCTAAGACTCCCCCAGCAGATATGGATGTGTGTTGCTCTTTTTGCGGAAAGAGTGAGTATAATGTCAAAAATCTTATTGTACAAGGCGATGTACGCATTTGTGACCAATGCGTAAGCATTTGTAATGAGATTATTGCACAGCAAAATATTACAGAAGTACACGATGACGGCGTATTATTGTCTCCCATGGAGATTAAAGAACGTCTCGATGAATATGTCATTGGGCAGCACGAAGCCAAGAAAATTCTTTCTGTGGCTGTGCATAATCACTATAAACGTGTGTTTTATGCCGAAGCTTTGGGCGATGAAGTGGAAATTGAAAAAAGTAATATTTTACTGGTGGGCCCATCGGGTAGCGGTAAAACATTGCTTGCAAAAACATTAGCCCGTACTTTAAAAGTGCCCTTTGCCATTGCGGACGCCACCACGTTGACAGAGGCCGGCTATGTGGGTGAAGATGTAGAAAATATTCTTGTACAATTGTTGCAAAATGCCGATTATAATATTGAGGCTGCCAGCAAGGGTATTATTTACATTGACGAAATTGATAAAATTTCACGCAAAGGCGATGGCCCCTCCATTACTCGTGATGTGTCTGGTGAAGGCGTACAACAAGCCTTGCTTAAAATCATCGAAGGCACCGAAGCCAATATTCCTCCCAAGGGTGGCCGTAAGCATCCGCAGCAAGAATTTATTCGCATGGATACCAGCAATATTTTATTTATTGTGGGTGGCGCTTTTGTGGGGCTTGATAAAATTGTGGCCGCACGCAGAAGCGGCAGCTCCATGGGCTTTGGTGGTAAAATTACATCGGGTAAAGACACACCGCTTTCTGAGCTCATGAACGATTTGCACCCCGCCGACTTGGTTAAATTTGGACTTATCCCCGAATTTGTGGGTCGTATTCCTGTTTTCACCCATGTGGATGATTTGGAAGTAGATGATCTTGTACGTATTTTGACTGAGCCCAAAAATGCCTTGGTACGCCAATACCAAAAGCTTTTTGAATTGGATAATGTCACTTTGCGTTTTACTAACAACGCTTTGCGCTCTGTGGCAGAAAAATCTATTGAACGCAAAACCGGTGCCCGTGGTTTGCGCAATGTTATGGAAAAAGTTATGCTAGATATTATGTATAATCTGCCCACCATGACCAATGTGCGTGAATGCCTTATCAATACTGCTGTTATTGAAGGTACACGTGAACCTGTGTATTTGTACGAAAGCGAAGAACAAGAAGCAAGTTAATGAATCTTTTCCCCTGTTTTTTATGCTTTTTGTATAAAAAACAGGGGTATTTTATATAAAACAGTTTTTTTCGGGAGTTTACATGGCTACACCTCCATCTTTCACACATAAAAGTACTATTACCATAAATATGAATGCCATAGATATTGAATTACCCATGATGTCTGTGCGGGAAGTGGTGATGTTTCCTCGTGCCATCATGCCTCTTTTTGTAGGGCGTGAGGCTTCCATTCGAGCCATCGATGCGGGGCATGCAGACTATGATAAAAAAATATTTTTAGTTGCTCAAAAAGAGCCGGATACAGAAAAACCTGAGGCCGACGAACTCTATACTGTAGGCGTGGTGTGCCGTATTTTACAAATTTTGCGCCTGCCCGACGGCACCATTAAAGTGCTTTTTGAGGGCCTGTATAGAGCCACTTGGGAAGGTATTTCCACCGAAGAGCCTTTTGGGCAAAAGCCGTATCCTTGCGTGCGTACGTCTGCCATTCCTGAAGAAAGCGGTACCGATGAAGCTGCCCAAGCCGTTATTAAAATTATGCAAGAGGCTTTGGACGAATACAGCAAAATTAATAAGAAAATGACGCAAGAGGTACTTGCGGCCATTACTTCTTTGCAAGATGCCGGAAAATTTGCCGATGCCATTATTCCGCATCTTAAAGCTGAATATCGTAAGAAACAAGAAGCTTTGGAATTGCAGCACCCTGTGGAGCGTTTGGAAAAGGCCTACGAATTTTTGCAAGAAGAAATCGCTCTTTCTTCGGTTGAAAAGCGTATTAAGAGCCGTGTACGCACACAAATGGAGCGTAATCAGCGAGACTATTATCTTAATGAGCAAATCAAGGCCATCAATAAAGAAATGGGCCGCGATGATGACCCTCAAGCAGAGCTTGTGGAGATGGAACAAAAGTTCAAAGAGCGTGAAATGCCAGAAGAAGCACGGGAAAAAGCCCTGCATTCTTTGCGTAAGCTCAAAGGTATGTCCACCTCGTCAGCAGAATATACTGTGCTACGCAACTATGTGGATTGGCTCATGGATTTGCCATGGGATACCCTTAAAGACATAGATATGGACATTCAAAAGGCCAGAGAAATTTTGGATAACGACCACTATGGCCTTGAAAAACCCAAAGAGCGCATCTTAGAATATCTTGCCGTACAAAAACTAGCCGGTGCGCTGAAAGGTCCCATTCTTTGCCTTGTGGGCCCTCCCGGTGTGGGGAAAACCTCCCTTGCTAAATCTGTAGCGGCTGCCACAGGGCGTGATTTTGTGCGTTTATCCCTAGGCGGGGTACGGGACGAAGCTGAAATTCGTGGGCATAGACGTACCTACGTGGGGGCGCTTCCAGGTAAAATTTTACAGTCTCTCAAAAGAGTGAAGTTTAATAACCCCTTGTTTTGCCTTGATGAAATAGATAAAATGAGCGCAGATTTTCGTGGTGACCCTGCGGCGGCTCTTTTGGAAGTATTAGATCCGGAGCAAAATAATACCTTTATGGATCACTATTTGGATTTGGATTATGACTTATCCAAAATTTTCTTCATAACCACAGCCAACTCTTTGCATACAATCCCTGTACCTTTACAAGACCGTATGGAAATCATTGAGCTTAACAGTTATTTGGAAACGGAAAAAAAACATATTGCCCGTCAATTCCTCTTGCCGAAACAATTGCTAGATCATGGTTTAAAAGAAGCAAATTTACAACTTTCTGATGATGCCATCATTCATATTATCCGTAATTATACCCGCGAAGCCGGTGTGCGTAATCTTGAACGGGAAATTGCCGCACTTTGTCGTAAAACGGCTATTAAGTTAGTAGAAAATGATGATATGAGCATGTGCGTAACCATTGATGCGTCAGACCTTGCAGATTTTCTTGGGGTGAAAAAGTATCGTCATGATGAGCGTGAAAAAGAAGCTCAAGTGGGTGTGTGTATTGGTCTAGCTTATAATCAACGTGGCGGCGAAATTCTTATGGTGGAAACTAGCCTTATGCCGGGTTCCGGTCATGTGGCTACCACAGGTCAGCTAGGCGATGTTATGACAGAGTCAGCCAAAGCCGCCTTGTCCTATGTGCGTTCCCGTTCGGATATTTTAGGTTTGGCACCACGTTTTTATCGCAAAGTAGACATTCACGTGCACGTGCCTTCTGGGGCTACTCCCAAGGACGGCCCATCAGCAGGCATTACACTAGCTACCTCCATTACTTCGGCCCTGCTAGGTATTCCAGTACGTAATGATGTGGGGATGACCGGAGAAATTTCCTTGCGTGGGCGTGTGCTTCCCATTGGCGGTTTGCGTGAAAAACTTTTGGCGGCCCGTCGTTCAGGCTTGTCTAAAGTTATTATGCCTAAAGATAATGAAAAAGACTTGAAGGAAGTGCCCGATGAGGTGTTGCAAGATTTGGAAATTGTCTTTGTTGAGCATGTGGACGAAGTGTTGCCCCATGCCTTGGCAGCCAAGGCCGAAGAAATCTTTAGCGGACGCAGTCAAGCAACGCCTTTGTATATGTCGCTGAGAAGCGATGCCCCTGAGGGCTCTGCGGAAAAAACGCAATAGGCTCAATAGGGCAGTAGATATGGTTTTTTCTGGGGGAGGGACCTTTTTGAAAAAACCATATCTACTGCCCTATTGAGCC
>CAYJDE010000009.1:11596-27981 GCA_964368805.1 uncultured Desulfovibrionaceae bacterium | reverse complement strand
GCGAGAAACACATAAAGAGGAATGCGGCGAAAATATCTCAAAAAAAAGCCTTGCCCCGAAAAAAAACTTGCACTTTGAATAATCACAAATTATGTAAAAAGGGACCCGTAGCTTCTGCGTCAATAGAAACTACGGCTGGCAAAGTGGTTAACACCCCCTTACTATGCGATTGCCGACGGTTGTATTATTTTCGACTCGTATCAGGCTAACAAGAGCAGTTAAAAATAGACGCATCATAGCTCACCCCTCCCTTTCCTGTAG
The DNA here is from genome assembly GCA_964368805.1 of uncultured Desulfovibrionaceae bacterium. GTDB lineage: Bacteria > Desulfobacterota > Desulfovibrionia > Desulfovibrionales > Desulfovibrionaceae > CAYJAD01. Next base: position 27,720 of record CAYJDE010000009.1, on the reverse strand, counting down.
TAAAACAGGCCTATACACCTTGCCAATGTAGAAAGAAGGGCAATCGCACAAGCGAAAAGTAGTTTATTTGATATATAACTCGACTTGTATAGATCCGCCACGAATGTCAAGCAGTTTTTAGCACAATACAAAACGAATGCAGTCTTGTATTCGGCATTAAGTTTGTAACTTCTGCCATGATGAAATCCGCGCCTTAGCTTCCTATCTTTCGGACGATTTTTAAAATCAAGTTGAGTTACGAAGTTTTCCAAGGCCGGTTCGACCGTTTGTGCATCAAATCTGTTGGCACTTGCTTTTTGAACAGTCTGTAGGAAAACGATGAAATAGACATTCCATCAGAAATTTTTTTTAAACTGACTTGTTCAACAGGCTGTTAAGGAGTACGTATGGCTTTTGAATTTTTAACCAATGTTCCTTTGCACGAAGCTTGCGAAAAATACACACAAAGGCTTTTAGAACAAGGTTTTGGCGCACGCGAAGAAATTATTCCTGTACAGCAAGCTTGCCATAGGGTGAGTGCACGGCCCATCTATGCGCGTATTAGTGCCCCCCACTATAATGCCGCCGCCATGGATGGCATTGCTGTGTTTGCTCAAGATACTTTTGGGGCCACAGAAACCACGCCTATAGTTTTACGTGCAAAAAGTACGTCTTCTTTGTCAGCGCACTACATTTTTTTAGATACCGGTGACGCTTTGCCTGCTGCCTATGATGCAGTTATTATGATGGAAGACTGCGTTTTTCAAGATGATGGCAGTGTGAAAATTTTTCAGGCGGCAGTTCCTTTTCAGCATGTACGACAAATTGGCGAAGATATTTGCCAAGGAGAAATGATTTTACCTTCGCATACCACCATCAGCCCTGCGGCCCTTGGTTCTTTATTGGCTGGAGGCGTTTTGGAAGTGGCGGTACTAAAAAAGCCTTTGGTGGGTATTATTCCCACAGGTGATGAAGTGATTTTACCTAGTGATACGCCGCAAAGTGGAGATATTATTGAATTTAATTCTTCCATTTTTACCGCCATGTTGGAGGAATGGGGTGCGCTTGTTACCGTTTATCCCATTTGTAAAGACAGCACAAAGGCCATTACGCAAGCCTTGACCACAGCCCTTGCTGAGTGCGATATGGTGCTGCTTAATGCGGGTTCTTCCGCCGGAAGGGAAGATTTTAGCTTACAAAGTGTGCAAAATGTAGGAGAAGTGCTTTTTCATGGTATTGCCATAAAACCGGGTAAGCCGGCCATTTTAGCCCATAAAAATGCGCAGATTATTCTTGGCGTTCCCGGTTATCCTGTGTCGGGTATTATTGTTATGGAAGAAGTGCTTAAACCGCTTTTAGAAATATATACCAAGAAAAAACAGCCAGAACCTCTGTATCAAGAAGCCGTATTGGCTCGCTCCGTGGTTTCTGGGGTAAAATATCAAGAGTATATTCGTGTACGTTTGGGCCATGTGCAAGGGCGATATATTGCTTCTCCTTTGCAAAGGGGCAGTGGGGTAGTGTCGTCCTTTATGAAGGCCGATGGCATTATGACCATTGCTCAAGGGGTGGAAGGCCATAAAAGCGGTGATGTTGTGAACGTACGCCTTTTGCAACCTTTATCAAAGATACAAAATTCTTTGGTGGTGATTGGTAGTCATGATCCATTACTTGATGAGCTAAGCGATATGCTACATCGGCAGCATTTCCAGTGGCATATGGTTTCATCTCATGTGGGTTCCATGGGAGGTATTATGGCGGCTAAACGCAATGAAGCGCATCTGGGCGGGGTACATTTACTTGATGAAGAAGATGGCAGCTATAATATTTCTTATGTGAAAAAGCATTTTCCCCAAGGGGGCGTGCAATTGGTGGAAGTGACGGGGCGTGAACAAGGTTTCATGGTGGCTAAGGGCAATCCTAAAAATATTCGAGGTGTGGAAGATTTATATGCCTCGGGCATACGCTTTGTGAACAGGCAAAAAGGTTCGGGTACACGAATTTTATTTGATTACAGCAATAAGCAAATTGGGGGAGACCCTACCAGTATTTATGGTTATGAACGAGAAGAATTTACCCACACTTCCGTAGCAGCGCAGATTGCCTTGGGCTCTGCCGATGTGGGTATGGGCATTTTTGCGGCAGCGAAGATGTTTGATTTAGATTTCATCCCGGTGTGTACAGAACAATATGATTTTCTGATTCCTGACTTTGCCATGGAAAATCCTCGTATACAAGCCCTGTTAGGTATTTTACAAAGTGTGGCTTTTCGCAACAAGCTTATGAACTTGGGCGGGTATGTTGTAAAAAATCCCGGACGTATATATACATTTTAACAAAGAGAATAGGATGCGTATTGTACCTACATCTTCTACTGTACAAGCCTATCGTGTGCGTTCTTGTATTCCTTTACAGGGGGAGGAAGCCGCCACAGGAAAGGCTCTTTTGGCACCTTTGTCACAGGTGGACGACATGCTTTTACTTGTGCAAGCAGGACGTATTGTGCATGCCCAAAAATATACTGCCAAGGATGTGCCCGTAGGCGTACGTGTAGAAGACCTTGGAGAAGAAACCTTGGTGCCTGCCGTCGTCAACGCCCATACCCACATGCAGCTTTCTTTTGTGGCGGGGAAAACACTTTGGGGGCAAGGCTTTGTGCCGTGGTTACAAAGTCTTATTCCTTTACTACCAAAAACAGCGCAAGCCTTTGAAACGGAGCAAGTGCGCACGGCTATAGACACGGCTTTGCTTTCATTAAAGGAAAGTGGTACGGCACTTTTTGCAGACTTTAGTGGCGGTGCCATGCATATGGTGGCGCAAGCAGCACAACAAGCACAAGTGGAAACGCTTTTACTGGCGGAATGGTTTGGCTTTTGGGAAGATTTTGCCATGGATAATCCAATACCAGAACGCAGTCAGCACGCCTATGCTACTGTGCCCTTATCCATGCGCCAACAGTGCATTCCGTGTGGACACGCGCTTTACTCAACCTCAGCAACAACTTTGCAAGGGGTCAAAGCTTGGTGTGAACAACATCAACAACCTTTTGTATTGCATTTGGCAGAATTTCCTGAAGAAGAACAAGCGTTAGTGTATGGTACAGGTGCTCTTGTAGATGTTTATGCCCCCCATGTATATCCCAAAGGATGGCAAGCTCCAGGTAAAGCACCGGTAGAGTATGCCGCCCACTTGGGATTGCTTAATGCTCAGACTTTGGCAGTACACGGTGTGCATTGTACAAAGCAAGATATACAGCTTTTATGTGAAAAGCAGGTAAATGTATGTCTTTGCCCTCGCTCTAATAAACATCTTAATGTGGGCACAGCACCTTTTTGGGATTTTGTACAAGGTGGGATTCCTTTATGCCTTGGTACCGATGGGCTTTCGTCCAATACTGATGTGGATGTGTGGCAAGAGGCGCTTTTTTTGCGTACAGAGCATGATTTTCCTTGGGAAGCGCTTTTACGTATGCTTACCGTTAATGGCGTGAAAGCTCTAGGTTTTCATAGGAAAAAACAAAAATGGGGTCGTCTTGAAAAAGGCGCACAAGCAAAGTGGAGTTTTTTACCTAAAGGAAATATTGATTAACTCTTATTCCTGAAAGGGGAAACTTTTTTTAGGGGGAAAAATTTCCCCTCTCAGGTTCTCCTCTTCAAAAAAATGAATTTCGCTAGCCCCTTTTCTTTGAAAAGAACAATTATGACGCAAAGTTTTTGCTTACGCTCCAATTTTGACATTCGCCACTAAAAAATAGTATTTTACTATCATAAAATTACCAAAAAAGTGCATTATATATGGTATAGTGAAAAAAGTATCATCCTGTATTCTAAGAAAAAAAAGAGAAAATTCCTTTTCTTGAGTATTTACCCCTTGCCTATCATTCATTCAATGTGTATCATGCCTTGATGAAAATGTTGAATGGGTGTATCTTGTAAAGGTATATGAAATATTTGATTTTGCGTAACATTAGTTTGTACATTGGAGGATGCAAATGGCACCAGAGATTTTGAATTGGGAAGATGGTGTGTCTCGCGTTGTTAATAATAGGGCTTTATATGCAAAACTGTTGGTTCGTTTTGCTGATAGTCTTGCCGATGCCCCTGAAAAAATTGCCGAAGCAGTAGCCGCAGGAAATATGGAAGATGCACAAATGCAGGCCCATACCGTAAAAGGTACTGCTGCTAATCTTGGTGCAGAAGTGCTTGCAGAAGCAGGAAAAGTATTGGAAGCTGCCATTAAAGATGGTAGTGGCATTGAACCTGCCATCGAAGAATTACGTAAAGTTTTGGCAGAAACCGTTACTGTAATGCGCGCTTTTGAAGCCTAGACAGCATACCTAAAAAAATACTGACTGTACAATTTCTGCTTTAGTAGCACACTTTTTGTCTATACACTTTATCTTCTATAAGGTGTAAGAGGCATGAAATATTTATCCCTTTTCTTTTTTAGCCATAGGGCAATCCCATATGGCAGGGAAGAAGAGGGATTTTTTTTGTCAAAAATATGTATCTTAAATAAAACTTTGTTTACAATGAAACACTCTTTTGTGTCAGACTATTGACACATGCGCCCTGTGTTTTATATATATAGGTGAGCAAAAAAAGAATATTCTTAGCAACGCAATGATAAATGTGTATGTAGTATAGTGCGTAGCCGATTTTTACTGAAAGCCGATACTGTATTGGTGCAAAAACAAAATTAACAATGGCATACTTTTCCGTATGGGAGAAAATATGGATTGGCAAAAAAGCGGAATTATTGGGCAAAGTGGAAGTCTTGCTGAAGTATTTCGTGTGCTTAAGAAAGTTGCTCCCTCCGATAGTACTGTTTTAGTAACAGGTGAATCCGGTACAGGGAAGGAACTTTTGGTGCGAGCCTTACATAGTTTTAGCGAGCGTGCCGATAAGCCTTTCATCCCCATAAATTGTGGAGCAATTCCTAAAGAACTGTTAGAATCTGAGCTTTTTGGTCACGAAAAAGGTGCCTTTACCCATGCGATTCGAACTCGTCCCGGTCGTTTTGAACTGGCCGACGGCGGTACGGTTTTTTTAGATGAAATAGGAGAAATGGATCTAAGCCTTCAGGTAAAAATTTTACGGGTTTTACAAGAAAAAGAAATAGAAAGGGTAGGGGGGACTGGCGTTAAAAAAATAGATGTACGCATTGTTGCCGCCACCAACAGAGATTTAGAGGGGGAGGTTGCCGCTGGCCGTTTTCGTGAAGATTTATACTATAGACTGAATGTTATTCCTTTACATCTTCCTCCTTTACGAGACAGAGCCGGCGATGTGTTGCTTTTGGTGCATTACTTTTTAGAACGTTTTTGCCAAAAGAAAAAAAGGCCCACTTTACAGCTTCCCGCTTTGGCAGCACGCATTCTCATGGCTTATTCATGGCCCGGCAATGTGCGAGAGTTAGAAAATTTTATGGAAAGGCTGAGTATTTTAGCCGATGGGCCTAGTATAGAAGTAGAAGATTTACCGCAAAAAATCTTAAGTGCTGTGGGTTCATTTGATGCCTTGCCGGAACTTTCGGAAGAAATGCTAAGGCCGCCTACATCGTTATATGTGCAGATGGTTGAAAAGACGGCTGGCGAATCATCTTACGCAGGGCAAGAAAATGTACAAAGTGAAGGTACGACTTCTTTTGCCGATAACGATATGACAAACGCTGTTATCACGGATATGACAACAGGTGATGCACAAACTGTTGAACAGCGCGGGACACAGCAGAGTGGAAATCATAAAGGCTCGTTGCAAACGCCAAGTTCAGGCGCGTTTGTGTGGCCTGCTCTTGCTCAATTGGGCCAATTTAATATGGGATTAAAAGAGTTTTTAGATGCCATTGAAGATCGCTTGCTTGATGAGGCCATGCAAAAATCTGACGGTGTAAAAAATCAAGCTGCGGAGCTTTTAGGGGTTAAACGTACGACACTTATAGAAAAACTAAAAAAGAAAGGACAGTGATGAAAATGCTGCCGTTTGGAATAAAAATTGCAAAATATTCCGTGATGCGCAATATTTCTTTTGCCGAAAATCGGTCTCTTCATGTGGCTATAGTGCCCCTTTCTTTAGCTTTCTGGCTATGGGTGTTGTTTTGCCCTTTCATGGTGCATGCGGCTGAACAAGTGACTGATACCAAGACTGCTGTACCAGCAACTGCGCTTCCTGCGCAATTAGATGCAAAAGACGATGCAAAGGGTGCAGGTGACACAACAAATACAGCGCAAGCCCAGCAAGATGCAACAGCGTCTACAACACGTCCTTTCACAGTAGTTTCCCCTCAAGAAGTAATGGCTCCTATCAATAGGGCTGGTCCGGAATTTTGGCCAGAAGATGCAGCCGTAAGCACCAGTCTTACAGATACTTCTTCAGCCAAGGGCACAGCTGAAATAGCCGGTAAAGGCGCAAGTGGTCCAGCTGCCAATGACCAAGGCGCAGCAGCTTCAGGCGAAAAAAAAGATGGAGATACCTCAGCGCAAAAAGATATGGCTGTGGTGCAAACCATTGACCCAAAGCAAAAACCCACCCCGTCAAAAGATGAAGAGCAAAAACAAAAGCCGGAAGAACGCCCCGTAGTGTATATGGACGAAGAGGGGAATGTGGTTCCCAAGCCGCCGGTGCCAGAAGAACTCTTTGAGCAAGCCATGAAATTGCTTGACGATGCACGGTATAAAGAAGCTCTGCCCATTTTAGATCAGCTTCGTGCCATGTTTACCATACCCAAAGATATGCGTGAACGTGTATTGTATGGAAGAAGTGATGCTTTTTCAGCCATCTATGAAGGTAAATCTTTAGAAGGTTTTGAGCCCATTGTCAGCAGTACCGAAGAAGCCTTAAATGCCAACTTACGCTCTTCTCGTGTGCCTGATGCTTTAAATAGATTAGGAAAAATTCATTTAGATGTGGGGAATTTAGCTGAAGCCGAAGGATATTTTCGTGCTTTAAAGCGTCGTTTTCCGTACGATGTACATGTGCCTACAGCTTTTTTCCTTTTAGGAAAGGCGCAACTTGACAGAAAGCAGTATATGGAAGCGGAAAAGAATTTTCGCTCCGTGTTGCAGGAATATCCTGACTCTCCGGCGGTAAAAGAAACCACCATGGCTTTGGTGGAAGCTCTTGTGGGGTTGAAAAACTATAGCGAAGCTACTTTGTATGCTGATTTTGCTGAAAAACGCTGGGCACGCTACTATATTGACGATCCGGAATATCTTTTTGCCCTTGCCGATATTGACTATAATTTGGGTAAAAAAGATGCTGCGTTATTAAAATATTGGTTGTTGTACAACCTTGCACCTACAGCAAAAACAAGTCCTGATGTGCTTGCACGCATTGGCGATTTGTATTTGGAATTGCATCGCCCAGAAGCAGCTAAAGAAGTTTTTGATGAGATTTTGGCTAGCTATCCCAAATCAGATGCTGCGGCCATCGCCATGTTGCGCAATGCAGAAAAAGGTTTGTATGATACTCCGCTGGAAATAGCGCAAATGTACGCCGTGTTTGAACATCCCGGAAAGCCTTTTCCACAAGTGGCATATCAGCGCTTGATAAAGGAATATCCTAAAGATCCTCGTGCTATTACCGCCGTGTTAAAATATGCTCTTTGGCAATTGTGGGATAAACAATATGCTGATGCCATGGGGACGGCAGCTGATTTTATTGATTTATATCCAGAAAATGCCGACGTGGAATTGGCGCGAGATGTGATAATGCGTGGTTTCATGGCGGATTTGAAAAACTCTTTGCTGGAAGAAAATTACGGCCGTGTTCTTACTTTGTGGAACGGTTTTCCCTTGGTGCGTCAACGCTATGGCCCCATTGATGAAGATTTACGCAATGCCCTTGGTCGTGGATATTTAGAGCGGGGAGAAGATGAAAAGGCTCTGGAAAATTTTAAGGAATTCTTAAAAACTCCCATGAATGCTAAATATGGTAAGCCCACTTTAATTCTCTACTATAACAAATATATGGAGACAAAAAATTGGAATGCCATGCTTGATTTAGCTGAGTTGGTCAAAGATTGGGATTTACCATCGTCCTTACGCTTAGGGCTTGATTATGCTGTTGCTCTGTCTTCACAAGGTTTAGGTTTACAAGATAAGGCTTTGGCGTTGTGGAAAAAATTAGCTAATAATATGGAAATTCCTAAATTCCAGCGTGCCTATGCCTTGTATTTCTTGGCTAAAGATGCCGCAAATCGTAAAGATATCCGTGATGCCTATGCATTTAATTTGCAAGCTCTTAAAATTTTTGATGAATTAAAAGAAGAACGCTCCGATAGGGCCAGCGATGAATTGCGTAAAGAAACCATGGGCACCTTGATGGATATTACAGAAGTGGCTAATCGTATTCCCGAATCTTTGGAATGGCTTGGGCATTACAATCAATTTGTAGACAAAGAGTCACCGGAATTTCCAGGTTTACGCTTTCGTGAGGCACGTTTGTATCGCAAACTTGGCAATAATGAAAAGGCCAAAAATCTTTTGGAAGTAATAGCAAAAAATTATCCTGATTCTCCCTTTGCTGCTGCTGCCAATACGGAACTTTCTACCTTTAATGTTTCCAGAGATTTGCAAAATTTCTTACCACGAACAGCGGCACAGTAAACACACTAAAAGGCCAAGGTTCATATTCCGCCACTGTTCATCTGTGCATTGTTTTGCAGTTGAAACCGCTGGATAATTCATTAAAGTAATTCATTGTGTACCATCCCATGGAGTATTGCCGATAGCTAGCAATATATGGTGTTAACAAGATGTTATTAGAAAGTTAAGATAAAGTTAATAAGGTGCGTATTGCCACAAAAAAGGCTCTTGGTGTTTTCGCCAAGAGCCTTTTTTGTGTCATGAGACCTCTGCGCAATTCATTTCTATACAGCCATTTCACGCTGTAATTAGCCTCTTACACGGGACTGTTTTTGTTGAGTGCCAGTGCCCCTTTGGCAATGCGGTAAATATACCAAATAATGAATACAAGCCAAAGAATATAGGATAAAAAAGCAAAAATTATCGTTATATTAAGGATAAAAGTTACAATTACTAAGGCAATACTACCTATCAGCAATTTCCAAAAAGTAGAAATTTGCCATTGAATATGGCTGGCGATGAGTGCATGATTATTATTATTTTTAAGGATATAGTTAATGATTACAGCGACAAGTGCCGTTATTCCACCGCTTACAAGACTGCAAGCATACAGCGCATAACAAAGCCAAATAATGGTCTTATCGGGAATGTTGCCAAGGGTATTTTGATTTTGCATAAAGGTATTCCTTTGTTTTACTTATGCAGTAAGGTGCTTGAGTTCTACAGATAATTGTCCATCGCTATGGCGTAAAACCACATAGCCTCCGGCACTGAAATTTCCTGGGTTAACCACAACAGTGCGACCAATGCGATCTATATTACACGCTTCATGAATATGCCCGCAAATACAAATATCAGGTTGATTTTCTACAATAAATTCTCGTACAGCCGTGGATCCCACATGTACATTGTCGCCAATGACATCGCATAGGGTGTCTTTGGGAGGATTATGTGAAATTAATACCTGTTTACGCCACTTACGAGCTTTTTGCCATGCTTGTTCCAGCCACGCAGCAAAATCAGATTCAGGAAATTCGCTAGGCGTTCCAAAGGGGGTAAAGGTAGACCCTCCAACACCAAAAATGCAAACATCTTTTGTAAGTTCACGTACTTCTGTATGCAAGTTTCTATTTTGCGCTTGCAACCATGGGGTGATTTCAGCTCTGTCCATATTGCCAATTTGAGCTAAGATATGGGGGCTATGCGCTTCAAGGGCCAGTAAAACTCGCTCGGCCTGTTTTACGCCGCCGTCAAAGGTCATATCTCCACTTACAATAATGCCATCAGCCGCAGAAAGTTCAGGAATTTCTGCAATACGTTCAATATCATCATGAATATCGCCTAAAACAATCCACATGGCATGGGTACTTTGGTCAACAGAAGAAAGGGTATTTTCAGGGCTTGGCATATTTACGTTTCCTTGTTAAAGTTATCGATATGAAAATAATAACACAGCTTAAAAAAGAGGAAAAGAGGTAAGTCTGTGCCGGAAAAATTTTCCAAAGACGCAGTACGCAAAGCTATGCTTCAACGCAGAGTAAGTCAGCCAGCACAAGAGGTGCAGGCGTTAAGTCTGCAAGCCCAAGAGGCTTTGTTGGCTGAAAAAGTGTGGGATAAAGCCCAGCGTGTGGCCTTGTATATGGCCACTAAGGGTGAGGTGCAAACGCAAAAAATCATTGAGCACGCATGGCAACACGGGAAGGATGTGTATTTTCCTCGATGTAATTCAAATCAGCAAGGTCAAATGGACTTTATTGCCTGTCACACCATGCAAGATTTGACGCAGGGCAAATACGGTATTTGGGAGCCAAAGCCTACGTTACCAATACCTAACCAAGAGGCATTGCATTTGGATATTTTACTTATTCCAGGTATTGCTTTTACACGCCAAGGGCAGCGATTGGGTTTTGGCGGTGGGTATTACGACCGTTTTTTAAGCAAAGCAGAAAAACAAAAGACCTTGTATGTGGCTTTGGCATTTTCGTGGCAAATTTTAGAAGAATTACCCACACAAGCTTGGGATATTCCTGTGCATGTTTTGGTAAGCGATAAGGGTATTGTATGGATATAACAGGAATTCCCTTTTCTTTTCCGGGTTTAGAAAAAGTACAATGCCTTTTTCAAACACGGATAGGTGGTGCTTCTGCAGGGGCCTATGGCGGTGGCAATATATCGTATGTGACCAAGGATGTTCCCGAGGCTGTATGCCAAAATAGGGTAGCTTTGCAAGCTAAAGTAGGCCATCCCTTTTGCGAACTTTCGCAGGTGCATGGGGATGCGTTGATATTTGAGCCACAGCCTACTTTAGTAGAGGCGGCAAGAACAAGCGCAGGAAATGTTTTACCCGAAGCGGACGGACAAGCCACCCATAAGGCGGGGCTTGCTTTGATGATTAAAACGGCAGATTGCCAGCCTATTCTTATTGCTCATAAAAGTGGGCAATACATTATGGCTTTGCATGTGGGCTGGCGTGGTAATAAAATAGCGTTTATTGAATCTGCCATTGGACGTTTTTGCCAACACTATGCCATAGTGCCGCAAGATTTGTTTGCGGTGCGTGGACCAAGTCTTGGGCCTACTGTAGCTGAATTTGTACATTTTTCTCAAGAATGGGGACAAGAATTTTTGCCATGGTATGATACTGCGCATAAGACCATGGACCTTTGGAACCTTACACGGCATCAATTGCAACAAGCCGGAGTCTTGGCGCAGCATATTTTTGGGCTTGACCTTTGTACCTATACCATGAGAGAGCACTTTTTTTCTTATAGGCAGGAAAAAGAATCTGGAAGGCAAGCAAGCCTTATTTGGATTAAATCTTAACAGTCTGTTAAAGACTTTTATATGGGTAATTTTATTGTGTGTTTACCTTTGTTTGACTTTTGCCATAAAAACGGTTGCGGCATTGGCAGTGCTTTGGTAAACTCATACAGGTAACGCCTTACCAATTTACCCTAACATATTCGTATGAAAGAAATAACATATATGCATACTCAAATTCTTGCAATTATTTGTAGTGTTTTCGACGCTTACTCTGCAAGCCTTTATCTTCCCCACGAAGAAGAAGGGCAGTATGCTTTGGCAGCCACTTTTTCTTTAGGTGATAGTGATGATTACTGCGAAGCTGTCGGTCCTGATGCAAGTTTGCTAGGAGAGATAATACGCACTAATAAACCCATAGTCATGATGAATTATGATAAAAATCAGCAAAGACTTGGGTACTATAAAGATGAAGAAGAAAATGGCGTCAAGGCTTTTATGGGCTGTTCTGTGCCTTCAGGTGGCGTACTTTGTGTCGATAGCAAGAAGTTGTACTCCTTTTCTGATAAGGACAGCAAAATTTTACAACTTTTTGCAGATCTTGTGGGTAAGAAAGACTCTTCAGATGATGCTGAAAGAGCCTTACCTCAAGACCCAGCCACAGTAGCAGAGTATTTTGCTTGCCTTGGTATTGTGCGCTCATTGCGTTTTCAATATAAAGCTTGGTCCACATTTTTACAGAATTTTTTGCGTACGGTCGCTCATGCTGTACGCTTTGAATACTGCGCTTTTGCTTCCCTAGACCCTTCCGAAGAGTGTTACGTACTTGAAGGGGAAAATAGGCAAGTGCTTTTACAAGGGCGACAGCAGTTAGTTTTTCCCATTCAAACCGGTATGGTGGGCTGGGTTTTCAGAGACGAGCATCAATCTATTTTTTCTGAAGGATTTAATAATAATACACATATTTCTCTTTTTGGAAAAATGCCGGGGATGCCAGCGTATCGTGCTTTGATTTGTATACCTGTTGTGGTGAATAAGACAGCACGCGGGGTATTGTGTCTTGCCCATAGTGAAGGGCGTGAAATGGATGAAAGCTTGCGTTCTTTTTTAAATCAAAGTGTAGATTATCTGAGTCTTTTTCTGGAAAATCTGTATTTGCGCAGTCGTCTTCATCAACTTTTACCCCAAGCTCAAGTGCATGATCAAGCGGTGTATCAAGATGTGGTTCATCAATCATACAGTGAGGAAGAATGATGCTGTCTCGGCTTTTTGGGCGTTTAGGTAAAAAACTGGCCATGGATTTAGGTACGGCCAATACTTTGCTGTATACAAGAGAGCATGGTATTGTGTTAAATGAACCTTCTGTGGTGGCGGTAGATGCTTCCAATGGCAAAGTGCTGGCAGTAGGTAATGAAGCTAAAGGGTATATTGGCAGAACCCCCAGAAATATTCGTGCCATTCGCCCCATGAAGGACGGCGTTATTGCCGACTTTGATGTTACCAAGGAAATGATTTCTTACTTTATTCGTAAAGCCGTAACTGGGGTGCGCTTTGTGAAGCCCAGTATGGTGATTTGCGTGCCCACAGGCATAACCCAAGTGGAGAAAAAGGCTGTTATTGATGCAGCCATTATGGCTGGTGTGCGTGAAGTGCATCTTATTGAAGAGCCCATGGGGGCGGCCATTGGGGCTAACCTCCCCATTCATGAACCTTTGGGGAATTTGGTATTAGATATTGGTGGTGGCACTTCTGAAGTTGCCGTCATTACCATGTCTTCCACAGCTTTTTCTGAGTCTGTGCGGGTGGCCGGTGATGCCATGGATATGGCTGTTTTACGTTATATTCACGATGTTTTTCAGTTGGATGTGGGAGAAAATACTGCAGAAAATGTGAAAAAAATCTTAGGCTGTGCCGTACCTATGCCCAATATGCCTATGTTAGATGTTTCCGGTAAAGATTTGGTGCAAGGGGTGCCCAAGGTGGTACGTATTTCTGAAGGGCATGTACGTGAAGCCTTGCGCGACTGTTTGCGAGTAATTGTTAAGGCCATTTTTAAAGCACTTGAAAAAACGCCGCCAGAATTAGCCGGAGATATTTATAGCAATGGTTTGCTCTTAGCCGGTGGTGGTGCTTTGCTTAAGGGACTTGATCAGTACATTGCCCAAGAAACACGCCTAAAAGTGGTAGTAGATAATGACCCACTGACTACTGTGGTGCGTGGTACTGGTAAAACCTTGGATGATTTGCATATGTATTCGCAATTTTTTATAAATTAAACATTTTTTGCAAATATTCATGTCTAAGAAGTTCCGAAGCTTTGTCGCCTAACATATCAGGAAAATGAGTAGCAAAGCCAAGGAGTTCATCAAAATCAAGCCACAAAACATCCTTCCCCAAAAGAGCTTTTTCTTTTTTCTGTAGTTGCAATATAAAAAAAGTTGTATTGTGCATATCTAGCCCCATGGTGGGCTTGTTTTTTATGAGCTCTGCCTCATGAGAAACGTGTGATTGTATGCTGTGATGGTTATCGGGTGTACTTTCAAGTGCTACTAGATTTTTTCCATGAATGCGGCGTATGTTTTCTAAAATGTGGGCATGGTCTTTTTGGTGCATAAGTCGAAATAAAGCTAAAATATGCCGCTCTATGAGGCGAAAGAACGTGTTTTCTCTGGCTTCTCCAACACGCACATAATCATGAAGAAAATCCCAATAGTGGGAATTTTCGCTTTGGTTTCGCCACATAAGCATTTTGTTTTTATGATCTTGTATCAGAAGAACAACATGCCTATAGGCTAAATTCTTGGCATAATTATGGCTTTGTAGAAGGAAAGGTTTGTCATTTTCATCAACAATTTCAAGCATGTCTTTGCTAAAAATTTGTGAATAAGGGTAATTTTGCATGCAATACCTTGGGGAAAATAATTTTATCGTACATACTGTGCTTCCAGAGCATGTTACGCAATGGGCCGCCCTTGAAAAAGCGTGTTTTTCTACACCATGGTCTGCGGAGCAATGTTATAGTGTTTTGGAGCAAAAACATTTTACAGCCTTAGGCCTTTGGGAAAATGCTTCTTGTGAAGGGATTAGGCAGTCTGAGCAAAAAGATGATGCACAGTCCTCTGTAAATGTAGAGAAAAAACCGGCCATATCGTCTACCGATAAAGTGGATATGGGCACTCTTTTGACTACCTACTCTTCATTTGCTTCTTGGGAAAGACCTGAACAATCAGCATCCTTATTGGCGTATATCGCTTTTTATCATATGTTTGATGAAATGGAAATATTGAATATTGCTGTGGCCCCTTTCATGCGTAGGCAAGGGCTTGGCAGTATAGTGCTTGCGCACGCCTTACAGAGTGTGAAGGAAAAAGGCCTTGACAAGGCCTTTTTAGAAGTGCGTCAGGGCAATGCAGCAGCACGGCAATTATATGAAAAATTTTCTTTTATTTGTGTAGGAAAAAGAAAGAAATATTACAGCGATACAGGAGAAGATGCTTGTATTTACACACTTGCATTTTAAACTGCTTCGTGATAAGTTTTCCCGTTAAAAAATCTATATAGTGAGGGATATTATGAACAAACTTATGGCTGCTAACTGGAAAATGTTCAAAACACGTACTGAAGCTGCAGATACTGTTAGTGCTCTTTGCGCTCTCTTGGAAAAAGAAAATACGCAAGAAAGGGACGTTCTTATTTTTGCTCCTTTTACAGCCATAGAGGCTGCCGTAAAAGCTGTGGCCCCAGCGGCAGCTATGTACATTGGCGCACAGAATTTTTATCCCCAACCGGAAGGGGCTTTTACTGGTGAAATATCCACAGCCATGCTACAAGATGTTGGTGCCACTTGGGTATTGGTGGGGCACTCTGAACGGAGAAGTATTTTTGGTGAATCTTTAGAACTTTTGCAAGATAAAACCCAATACGCTCTGGAAAAAAAAGTAAAAGTTGTTTTTTGCGTGGGTGAAAGCTTAGAAGAGCGTGAGGCCGGTGCCTTGGAAAAAGTTTTGCAAGAGCAGCTTGCTTGTCTTAAAGTCTTGGCTCCACAAATTGATGCTGAAAATTTTGCAGTAGCCTATGAACCCGTTTGGGCCATTGGCACGGGTAAGGTAGCTGGGCCTGAAGAAATTGTGCAAGCCCATGCCTTGGTGCGTAAAATTTTGGAAAATAATTTAGGCGAAAAAGGTAGTAAAATTCGTATATTATATGGTGGTAGTGTAAAAGCGGACAACGCTTCCAGCATTCTTTTGCTTGACAATGTGGAGGGAGTACTGGTAGGAGGTGCTTCTTTACAGGCAGAAAGCTTTGCCCGCATTGTGACGGCCTAACTTTCGTTTGCTTGTCTGTTTAGTATTTGTGATTTTTCAGCTGTTTTATACGTCTTTTCGTGACTATACATTTTATTGTTAGGATTTGCCCCAAGGGGTAGGGAGGTTTTTTGTGCAAACGCTTATTCTGACGCTGCATATTGTTGTCTGCGTACTGCTTATCATCCTTGTATTGCTTCAAGCCGGACGAGAAGGCATGGGCGTTATCTTTGGCGGCGGCGGTGGCTCTGTTTTTGGAAGTAGCGGTGCTGGCGGATTTTTGTCTAAGTTAACGGCTTTTACTGCAGCGCTTTTCTTGTTTACCTGTTTAAGCTATACCTATATTACTGGTGTGCGCTCTGATGAAGATTCTGTGGTACTTGATGTGAAGTTTGAAGAAACAAAGCCAGCTGATAAACCTGCTGCAGATCCTAAAGCCGCAGAAAAGCCAGCAGATCCTAAAGCCGCAGAAAAGCCAGCAGATCCTAAAGCAACCG
>CAYJDE010000009.1:0-11496 GCA_964368805.1 uncultured Desulfovibrionaceae bacterium | reverse complement strand
GCAGATCCTAAAGCCGCAGAAAAGCCAGCAGATCCTAAAGCAACCGAAAAGCCAGCGGACCCTAAAGCCGTAGAGAAACCAGCGGCTTCTAAAGATGCCGAAAAACCTGCAGACCCTAAAGTTGAAGAAAAACCTGTGGACCCTAAGGCCGCAGAAAAGCCTGCAGACCCTAAAGCTGCTGAGAAACCTGCCGAATAGAAATAGCTGAATATATTAATTATTGTAAAAAAATGAAGGGGGCCTTGTGCTCCCTTTTTTTGTGCTGTATAAAACAGCATGCAAAACGATTTTTTCCATAGCCCTTTTGCCGCAATGTTTAAAGCCTTAGAAGAAAAGCCCGAAAAAAAACCTCACACATCACCAATTAATGGGGATACGCATGAGGGGGGCCATGAGCCTATTGAAGATTTTGCGCAAGCTTATGGGCGTTATACTTTTTCAGATGCTTCTAAAGAGCGGCAGGGAGCCTCTTCCTCCTTACGTAGCCGTACACCAAAACAAAAGCAAAAAAAACATATACCTTCAGCGCATGCAATGCCTTCAGAGGAAGAACAGCTGTTTTTACAGACTGTGCAACATATTAAGCCCAGTAAGAAGCGCAAACAAGATACCTTCTTTACCTTAGGGGCGCATTTTTCTGCTCAAGGTCTACAAGCTGGCTTGGGGGTAGAAGATGCGACTGAAAGGCTTTCTTCAAAAGTGTGGCGAAAAAAAGCAGGTACTCGTGGTGGTAAGTCATTAGCAAGGCCTCATGAGCAAGATTTAGCGCAAAGTGCTTTGTCACAAAAGTCTTTGGTGCATCAAAATGCTATGGGTTCACACACTTTTTCAGATGCACAACAGTCTTTAAAAGGGCAAAAAACCTCCTCTGATTTACAAGCTCCTCTGCAGGATGATGTAAGTATGCAAGTATTACTCGATGCTCAGCGCCCTGGTTTTATGGGAAAAGGAACCTCCCTACAAGAAAGCACAGCAAAAGAAGCGGATGCTTTTTTCAAGGCCATGAAAGATGTTTCGCCCTTACAAGGCAAGGGACGAGCTGTTATTCCTGAGGTGACACTATCCTTAACCCCAGAGCAAAAACAAGAGTGCTTTGCCTCTATGATGGAAAAGAATATTGAATTTTCCTTATCGCTTAAAGGTGAATATTTGGAAGGACATGTGGTGGGCCTTGATGAATTGACCATGAATAATCTACGCAGAGGGGTGTATAGTCCCGAAGCGCATCTGGATTTACATGGGCTTAATGCCCTACAAGCCTACACGGCTTTGGTGGGTTTTTTTCGCATGGCTTGGTTTAAAGGCTTGCGTACTGTGTTGCTTGTGCCGGGACGTGGAAAGAATTCACCCAATGGTGTGGCAGTGCTGCGTGATAAGCTACAATTATGGCTTACGCAAGACCCTTTTAAACGTGTGGTATTGGCCTTTTGTACCGCCCAGCTTTTGGATGGTGGGGCTGGTACCGTCTATGTGTTATTGCGTAAGTACAAGAAAAAAGGAAAAATCAATTGGGAACGTATGCCTGCTGACCCTGATTTATATTAATGGTTTAAGACTTCTGCACAATGCATTGTGCGGTGTTTTGGGAACTTTGACGCTAGTCAATGCGATTTAAAATCAAGATGTGTATATGTCTAGCATATGTACATCTTGATTTTTTCATGTTTTGCAGTGCATTTTGAGACCTCTGCATATTGAGACGAGACCTCTGCGCAATGCATTGTGCAGAGGTCTCGCAATATTAGTAAGCATTTGTGGATACGATGCTGCAGTATAGTGCTTTAAGGCTATTACAACTTGGCAAAAAAAGTCATAATGGGCTGTAGTAGCGGTGCAAGATATGTTGTGAGTGTATCCTTGGGCCAAAAAACCACATGCGCTTGTGTGGTGGTGGGTGGCACGGTTTTGTTGCTTTGCTCCGGGCTTTGTTGTTGGGCATCTCCTTGCATGATGTGCCATACCTCATCAAGGGTAAGGTTTGCGCCGCTGATACTAAGGGTTACAGTACTGTTGCCTGGGCTGCTTGCGCTGATGTCTTCTACTATGCCTTCTAGCATATGCCCATTGGGGGTAAATATGTAGTTAAAGCTTCCGGAAGCAAGTTTTTGGGCTTGCGGTGTTGGCACTTGTGCTTGCACATAAAAGCGTGGCGATGTAGGAAGCATGGTAAAAAGTAAATTATTTTGTTCTACCACTTGGCCTGTTACGGGGAGACTGCCCACAATATTTCCATCTTCTGGGGCTAAAATAGCATCTGGTAGCGTGTATCCTTGTGTTGGGCCAAGGGCATAGGTGGGCGCACTTTGTCCTGCACGTTGACGTTCTTGGCGAATTTTATATAACTCTCCTTCGATGGCAGCACGTGAGCGGCTTGCTAATTCAAACGCAGTTTTGGCCCCTTGTAGTTGTTGACGGTACTGTAATTCTCTTTGCTGGGCCGCTCTATAGGCTCTGGTGTTGCTGGCGTCCATGCCTCGTAAGTGTAGTAGAGCCTTGGCATGATCTACTGAAAGCTGTTCCACGAGCATGCGCTGGGTATTTTCTTCATGGCGCGCCATGGCAATGCGATTGACAGTATCAGCCTCTGCACCTTGGGCCGTAGCCACCCTGTGCGCCGTTTGGGCTCCTCCATAGGTTCCACGAGTCAAGGCCATGGCATGTCCTAAATTTTGCTCATAGCCGCTTAGATTTATGCGGGCCAAGACTTGTCCCTTTTGTACAGCTTGACCTTGCTGTGTCAACATTTCAGTAATTTGTGTTGTTATGGGGCTATTGATTGCTAAAAGCTGCAAAGAAAGTACGCTACTGTTGCTTTGGATAGCTGTAATGTAAAGCCAAAAAGGAAGGGCTGCTAAGGCAAGTAAAAAAAACACTATGGGCAAAAATCTTTTTTTGCGGCGTGTTGTCTTAGGGGGCGGTATTTCGAGCATAGATGACATAAAGAGCCTTCTCCCTTTGTGTTTTGAGCAAACACTGCTTATATATTTTTTACTTTCTCATTAGGCTAGAATTTCTTAGTAAGAGTATATGGTTATATATGGTACTCTCTTAACAAGGCACAAAAATAACCACTTACCGACGAAGCAAAGCTACGCCTATTCTTTTTTTGGTCGCATTGACTGTCGTCAACGCCTTATGAGACCCTATGCATGCATTGCGCAGAGGTCTCAAAACAGCCTGATAATGCTGTTTAACAGGTCGCTAAAGCGTCGATTCGGAACTTGTAGCTATAATTTCTTCTGTTAAACTTTTTTGCATTTCAAAAGTGGCATAAAAACTTTTCTCTGCTGCAGAATCACCAATAAGATATATTTCTTCACTAGCGTGGAAAATATGCTCTGGATTAGGATTGACAAGCATATTCCCAGCTTTATCACGCAATGCTGCTACGCTACAAGAGGTAAGCGCACGAATGCCACTTTCCAGTAATGATTTTCCGTGGAGTTTTTCGCCCACTTTGCTACGGAAAAGTTTTAAATCTTCATTAATCATAAAGACTTTTCCCGGAGCAAGCAAGTTGACAATACTGCTGCTCATCATAGAGGCAAGCGAAAGCACAAGGTCTGCCCCTGCAGCATGCAGGATGCCTATATTTCTATCTAAATTTGCGCGACTGATAATTTGTAAATCTGGACGCAAGCGACGGCAATACAGGGTTAAATAAATATTAGTATCATCGTCGTGTGTAGTGATGATAACCGTTGGACTGTGGCGAATGCCGGCATCTTCCAACGTGTCAATGTCGGCTGCATCACCGATGATAAGATCTTTTTGTGAAATTTTACGTGCAAGTCGGGCGTTTTTTTCTACAACGCAATATTTTCTGCCTACGCTAGATAAATATTGCGCAGCCGAAAGGCCCACACGTCCGCAGCCTAAAATAACAATGGGAGTTTCTTCTTGCTGTATTTTTTCTTGACTGAGCAAGCTATCTACAACTTGCATTTGTTCTTTAGTGCCTGCAATAACAAGGACGGTGGCATCGGTAAAAAGGGTGTCTGGACTAGGGAAAACAAACTTACCACGTTCCCAAAGGCCCACCACATTAACCCCTGCAATAACACGAAGTCCACAATCTTTAAGGGTTTTTCCCACAAGAGGTGTACGCATGATGGGGGCTTCTGCAATGACAAGTTGTTTATATTCACTGATGATACTGGTAGGAGATTTTGCATTTAAAACACGACGTGCCAAAGCAGTACCTAAAAGCTTATGAAATTGAATAACATGCGTTGCGCCAGCCAAGTTTAAAATATCAATGGCATCATCACTTTGCACACTGCAGGTAATGGGTACATGCGTATCTACATCGCGCGCCGTAAAGGTTATGTTGGTATTGCGTGTGTCACTGTCTAAAGCCACAAGCATGGCTGCTTTTTCTAATTGTAAATTTTTGTACACGTTACCATCATCATGGTCCCCCATGATAGCATTATAATCTTGGTCAATAAGGTCAAGGGTGGCAATGCTGTCATTGCAAAGTAAAACGCATGGGGTTCCGTAATTTTCCAAGGCGTCCACAGCATTTAGGGTGAGGGGACTGATACCCACAAAAATGACATGATTTTTCATTTCTTTGGGGAGTTTTCTAGGAATGGTGTGCTTTTTTTGAGATTCTAACCATGGCGCATAAAAATATTGAATAAATGTGAATGGTAACATGACTAAGAGTAAGATAACCCCAGATAAGAGCACAACAATAGAAAAAATACGCCCTAAATCTGAAGTAAAGGTTATATCTCCAAAGCCAAGGGTAGACATGACAGTAAGTGTCCAATAAACGCCCGTGGTCCAAGAAAATTCTTGGCCTTCATAATGCATGATATAATGAAATAATATACTAAAAACAGCAATTAAAAGCACAAGCAGTAAAAGAAAACGTAAAAGAAAGTATAAATTGCGCTTTACGCCACGCTCTTGAAAAAAAATAGTGAGCTGAGAAGAAATAAATTTCATAAGGCCTCAAATGACATTCTAAATATTTAACAAAACATTTTCAAATATTTCCTATAGCAGCTTGTAAAAAGAGTCTGTTTAAGAAATTATCGATACAATGTTTTTAATTGTTTTCCTACAGGCTGATAAGCTGGGGCAGTATAAGCTAGGCTAAGCATAATGGCAAGATTGAAGCATCGGAAATGCTGAGTATAAATTTCACTTTGCTTTGTGTATATTTTTTTCTATAGTTTTCATGTTGGCATTATTTGCTGCTTTCTAATGTACACCTACTTTAACAGCTTGTTAAGACCCCTGCACATTTGATTTTAGGCTTTGCGCAATCTTAAAATTTTATTTAAAAAGGTTTTTATGACGACATTTTCTTCTTCTCCACTTCCCGTAGTGTTTTTGCTGGAAGAATTAAATTTTGGTGGCACCCAAAGGCAAACCCTTGAATTGGCTCGCCACCTTAATAGGAATATCTTTGCCCCTGAAATATGGACAGTAAGGGCAGGGGAGGCATTGCTCTCCATGGCTCAAGACGCGGCAATTCCTGTAAAAATTTTGCGACAAGATGCGCAGCTTCGTCCATATATGGCCGCTTATGCTTTATGGAAACAGTGGCGAAAGCAGCGTCCTGTACTCATGCATTTGGGCACAGTTTTTCCTAATGTGTGGGGTCGTCTTTTAGGAAAAATATTTAAAACTCCTGTTATTGTCGGTGGTTGTAAAGGGCAGGGGAATATTCGTTTGCAGCACGAACGCTTTTTTTGGCCCTTAGCTCATGCGCATATTTGTGATGCCATGTCTATTAAAGAAGCGTTGGAAGCTTTGGGCGTGCCTGCCGCACAGGTGCATTGCATTACCAATGGGGTAAATGTGGAATTTTTTGTCCCGCCCCCCAAGAGAGTGCTTGCGCCGGAAATTGTGTGTGTGGGGCGTTTAGTTACCGAAAAGGACCATGCCAGTTTATTAAAAGCGTTTGCCCTTGTTTTGCCTCAAGTACCCAAAGCACGACTGCATATAGTGGGGGAAGGCCCTTTGCTTGCTTCTTTGCAAAAGCTTACGCAAGCATTGCATATACAGGACGCTGTGTTGTTTCATGGTGCTAGCAGTACGGTATGCGCACATATGCAAACGGCAAAAGTTTTTGTGCTTTCTTCTATTTCAGAAGGGACCCCTAATGTCTTACTAGAAGCCATGGCCTGCGCATTGCCCATTGTGGCCACGGCGGTGGCTGGCATTCCTGATATGATAGAGCACGAAAAGCAAGGCCTTTTGGTGCCGGCTAGTCAACCACAACGGTTAGCTGAGGCTCTTCTTCGTATATTGAAGGATGATGTTTTAGCGCAAAATTTAGGAGAGGCGGGTAGGGCACATGTATGCGCTACGTACTCTTTAGATACGGTGGCGCGTAAGCATGAGACGGTATATCTGGATTTGTGCCAAAAGGCCGGATTGTTGTTGGAAAAATAATTTTTAAAAATCAAGAAACGGTGCAATGCACTTGCACTATTAAGCAATTGATTTTTGTGTTTTTACCTCTGCACTTTATTTTACATTTCTAGCAAATTTTCAAATTTTAGACACAAAGCCATATTGGAAAATAATTGTGCAGAGGTCTCTTTTAGTGAGTTTGTCATGACTATGAAACCCTTGTGCAGTATATTGCGCAGGGGTTTCATAGTGTTTTGCTAGGTTATAAAATGTTATTTTTTATACAAAAAGCTTGCACAAAATGCTGCTTTGTCCTATTGTTCACAAGGTGGTAATAGTTATTGTTACTAATTTTTACTTTAGGAGTGTTAGATGAAAAAGGCAGGTTTTTTGGTAGCAAGTTCTGTATTGGGCCTTGTTTTAGGTGTTACTCCGGTTTGGGCTAAGGAAGGCCTTGATAGCGAAGTGGCAAAACGGTTTCAAAATGTGGGGAGCATGGTAAAGGAAAAATGTATGGCTTGCCATACAAAAGACTATGACCTTCCTTTTTACTCTAATATACCAGGTATTAAAGGTATAATTGAACGAGACTTTAGAGATGGACTTCGTGCCATGGATTTGCGTGTAGAACTCGTGGATATTGATAGAGACAAACCTGTCAGTGAGAGTACACTTGCTAAGATGGAGTGGGTTGTTAAGCACGATACTATGCCCCCTGCAAAATTTGCGGCGGTACACTGGGGTTCTGGCCTTGACGATGAAGAGCAAAAAGCCATTTTAGATTGGGTTAGAGTAACACGTAAGAAGTATTATGTTTCTGAAGGTATGGCTGCGCAGCACGCCAATGAACCCATACAACGCATTGAAGCTGTACCCTATGATGCCAAAAAGGCCGAATTAGGGAAGAAACTGTATAATGACAAACGTTTGTCAACGGATGATTCCATTTCTTGTGCCACATGTCATGATTTTGCCAAAGCTGGTACGGATAATTTACGCTTTTCAGAAGGGGTGCGTAAGCAAGTGGGGGATATTAATGCACCTACTGTTTTCAACGCTGTGTACAATGATAGACAGTTTTGGAATGGACGTGCTGCAGATTTACAAGAGCAAGCTGGCGGCCCTCCATTAAATCCCATCGAAATGGCCAGCAAGGATTGGAACGAAATTATCGGTAAATTAGCTAAAGATAAAGATTTCACCGCAGAATTTGTCGCTGTGTACCCTTCCGGTTGGACAGATAAAAATATTACCGAAGCCATTGCCGAATATGAAAAAACGTTGATTACCCCCAATAGTCCTTTTGATAAATGGCTTGCCGGCGATGATAATGCCATCAGCGAAGAAGCGAAGCAAGGTTATGCCCGCTTTAAGGCCTATCGCTGTGCCAGTTGTCATGTGGGTAAGGCTCTTGGTGGTAAATCTTTTGAATATATGGATTTGAAGAAAGATTACTTTGCGGATCGTGGTAATCCCCTGGGGTCGGATGTGGGCTTAAAAGCTTTTACTGGCGTTACAGATGATGTACATAAATTTAAGACACCTCTTTTGCGTAATATTGAATTGACAGCTCCCTACTTGCATGACGGTACTGTAACCACTCTTGATGAAGCTGTGCGCATTATGGGTATTTATCTGGTGGGTATAGAAGTACCTGCCGCTGACAGAGTACGCATTGTGGCCTTTTTACGCACCTTAACGGGTGAATTTGAAGGTAAGCCCCTGACAGGAACCGTAGTGGCCAAATAATAGGCTGTTGCCAAAATCGATTTTAGGCAGGCTGTTTAAAAAATGTGAGATGGGAGGACGAAAACGTTTTTTGTTATGGTATAGGACTCTTATGATCCATACCATAACAAAAAACACGTCTGATGAAGTAGACTGCATTTTTTTCAATGGCCTGTTATGTTTCAAAGTACTTGTACGTTATAAGTGCACAAAACAGAGCCCCTGCGCAATTTACTTGCGTAGGGGCTCATGGTTTTTTGACCATAATCAAATAAAGATTCTTGCATAATCCATTGTGCAAGAATCTTCTGGAGCGTTGGCGACAGTCAATGCGACCAGAAAATCAATCATTTAAAGGCGTAGCTTTGCTTCGCCTTTAAATGATTGATTTTTGAGCTTTTACCTTTGTACACGTGACTTTACATTTCGAACAAATTTTCAAATTTTAGAGCATTCGGCGCCTTGCTCTCGATAGCCGTAATGCTCGTACCTCGCATAACGGCTACGCCTACGGCGCCCTTCGGGTCGGGCTTCGCTTTTCACGCTTAAAAAGCAAAAGAGCAAAGCCTTGTACCAATATCGTCATCACGCCGCTCTCAAGTGCCTTTGCAGAGTGCAAGGAGCTTGCGCCGCAGCACTCCCATAATCACCATGTTTCAGAAAATGCTTGCCACGTTATGCTGAACTGCATAGCGGATGGGGGCAGGGTGTGTCTCCTCTTATGCTTTTAAAAGAGCTGTGCCTTTGATGATGCAAGCAGCTCATGGTAATTTCACAGCACAACGGCTTTGATAATACTTGGGGTTTGAGGGGGGTTACCCCTCACCAGCTGTGCAGTAGAGAAAGCGAAGCGTCTATACAAAACGTAGGCTGGCCTTCGGACTGAAGACTGGACAAATGAGTATGTTTGCTTACAAGCATTGGTACGTTTGGTGGCAGTTTGGAGTTCATGACATGTTCGTTTGCTGTCAGCGAAGGTGTCGTTTGATGGTGGCTATAGGTATGTATGGGAAATTCAACTTGTAAGTATCAGCCAATGAAAGGGCAATTTAGATTGGACAAATTAGAAGTATGCTTTTAATGATGCGTCCGCCTTGTGTAGAAAATACGTCTTTTGTGCATATACCCTTAAAATTATGTATTGACAAAACAAGCTTAATGTGTACTTTTTTTGATACAGGAGCTGTATGAAAAAATTACCTGCATTTTTCTTTCAACTGGAATCTGGGCGTGAACCTGTACGGGAGTTTTTGTTAGAGCTCTGCAAGGAAGACCGTTATATTGTAGGCTGTGATATTAAAACAGTAGAGTTGGGCTGGCCTATAGGAATGCCAACCTGTCGCCCTTTAGGGCAGGGCTTATGGGAAGTGCGAAGCTCCCTTTCGTCAAATAAAATTGCCCGAATTCTTTTTGCAATTCAGGATGGAAAAATGTGTCTTTTGCACGCTTTCATTAAGAAAACACAAGCCACACCTAAAGCAGACATAGACCTTGCGCGAGAGCGCATGTCTCAATTATAAACAAGGAAATAACAATGAGTACCCATATTGGAACATCTTTTGACGATTTTTTGGAAAATGAAAACATGCTTGACGCTTGCTCTGCGGTGGCAACAAAGCGTGTACTTGCATGGCAATTACAACAAGAAATGGAAAAATCCAATGTAAGCCGTTCAGAACTTGCCAGACGTATGGAAACCAGCCGTGCTTCTGTCAATCGCTTACTTGACCCACAAAACCCTTCCGTAAACTTACAGACTATGGAACGTGCCGCCCGTATGCTGGGGAAAAGGTTGGAGATACAGTTGGCGTAATGTCACTAAACTAAGTTTGTTTACTTGTTAAGTATACTTTTTTTAATATAGTTTTTCCATCTCTATATATTTCAAATATATTTTCTCCTACATGTACTGGAAGTGATTTGTCCGATGAGCATTCGATATTATTAATTTTTACAATTATATCACCTTCAAAAATATTTGCCTTGTATGCTGGTGAATCTTTGCGAACAGCTGTAATGAGAACACCGTTCCTACTGTCTGTTTTTTTCATATACCATATTGGTGGAGAATCTGTCATAAACCCAGAAAAATGTGGTGTATCTTTCAATTTTGCATAAAAAAAGCTTACATAATCATACTTATCAATAGAGTATGGTATATAACTAGTAGTCGAAGATCCTGGAGTCTTTATAGTTGTAAAACCACCACTAGGGATAGCTATAGTAGTTGTAGTACTAGGTTTATAGGTAGTTATTGGTGTGGAGCTATGTTCAGTTTTTGTGTATTCTTTATCAACCCAAACTATACATGCGCCCACTTGTTGACCTTGTTTTGTAGCCTCACCAATTTCATCATTTACTTCAGCTCCATTCCATGCTGATGTTCCAATCAAAATATAGCCTTCTACAAACATTTCTTTTAAAATAGTTGTATAAGACACTCCCGTTGGTATAATTCGAATCTGTGGTGTGAGGCAGGTTTCTACTAAATTATTATTAACTGGAGATTTAGATATAGGCTTGTAAAACTCTTGAAAGCCGCTTTTACAAGCTACTAATAACAAAGAAATTAAACATAATCCTAAAATTTTTTTCATATTTTATCCACTCTATATGTTTACATTGTTCTAATCTTCCAGCCCAAATAACCTCAGCACAGAAATATCTTCATCAATGTTAGGCCAATGTATGCCTTCACCTCCGCCAACAAGGCGCCAGTGAGCACGGTCTTCTGGGCTTGCGTCTCTTAGTCTGGGGAACCACTCTAGCGGCACAGCAAGTTCACGTCCATCGGCAATGTCTATACGAAGCATTGCCTCATCTACAATAACATTTACTGCCAAGGGCTCAGTTTGTACGGGTATGGTACTCATTCCATGCCTCCAAGAAAGAAGTTTTATGTTCTATTACTAAGCGGCGAATAGTGGAAAGCTCATGCCCACGCAAGCCGCGAGATTTTGCAAGTTCTGCATTGTGTAGCCAAAATTTAGCAAGACCGTTGCCGCACTCCACATGAACGTGAGCCGGCTCATTGCCTTCGTTACTAAAGAAGAAAAAACGATACTGACCAATAATAAGCAAGGTTGGCATTTACTACACTCCTAGCAAAAAAGTAATCATTTTTGCAAACTTCGTCTAGCATAAAAGTCTGTTATAGTCTTATAGCGTACAAAATGAGCCATTCTATATTTAGGTAAGGCAAAGGGCAAAGATTTTTTTACCATCTTTAATTCGAGACAATTTACTGTCTTTTTGAACAGGCTAGGTAAGATAATTTTACGTGCAACTGTCTCGAAACTGCCTTACTGCCTGTGGCAATGGCATACCTAAACACAAGACTGCTCACATTTAATGTACGATGTGCCGTTTCAACCGCTCCACGATTTTCAATTT